>JBEKCW010000153.1:0-10732 GCA_050014675.1 Occallatibacter sp.
CCCAAGTACGGCAATCTGGTTCCTCGTGACGTCGCCACGCGAGCCATACACAAAGTTGTGTATGAGTATGGCCTCGGCCTCGACGGCCAGCCCATGGTCTACTTGGACCTCACCCACATCGACCGTGCCACCCTCAACCGCAAGCTCGAAGGCATCCTCGAAATCTACGAGAAGTTCGTCGGCGACGACCCGCGCGATGTGCCCATGAAGATCTTCCCCGGCATGCACTACACCATGGGCGGCATCTGGGTCGACTTCAACCAGATGACCAACATTCCCGGCATCTTTGCCGCCGGCGAGTGCGAATATCAGTACCACGGCGCAAATCGCCTTGGCGCCAACTCGCTCGTCAGTTGCATCTTCGGCGGATTCCGTGCTGGCCCCAATGCCCTCGCCTACGCCAAGAGTCTTCCGGCCGCAGAGGGCGACGGCGGCGCAGCAGCCGAGATCGCCCGCCAGGCCGAAATCAACAAGAACCTGCTCAATAACGAGGGCACCGAGAACCCGTTCAAGCTCTGGCGCGAGCTGGGCCAGGTCATGACCGAGCACGTCACCGTCATCCGCTACAACAAGGGCCTCAAACAAGCCGATGAAAAAATCGTCGAGCTCCTCGACCGCTTCAAAAAGGTCAACCTCAGCGACCGCAGCCAGTGGGCCAACACCAGCTTCGCCTTCGCCCGCCAGTTGAAGAACATGCTCGAGCTCTCGCGCACCATCACCATCGGCGCTCTGCTCCGCGACGAATCCCGCGGCGCCCATTACAAGCCGGACTTCCCGGATCGCAACGACGAGAAGTTCCTGAAGACCACCAAGGCCAGCTTCACCGGCGCACCCGAAGGCCCCAAGATCGAGTACGAAGAAGTGGACACGCAATTCATCAAGCCGCGCCCACGCAGCTACACCGCGGCAAAGTAGGGCGCGCTTCGGGTTTTTGAATCGGAGGGAGCAGGGGCGGGGTACCCACAAGGTGGGTCGAGGCCACTGAATTCCGAAGGCAAAGAAGTTGGGGCTTGAGCCCCGGAAGTTTTGAAAGGGCACGACTTTAGTCGTGCCGAAACGAAGAACGAAGATTGTGGGCTTTAGCCCCTGAGGAACGCCTTCTAAAAAGTTGGCCGCACCGCAGGTGCCTTTTAGCCCCTGAGGGACCAAAAACATCATGGCAACCAGAACCGTACAATTCGAAATCAAACGCCAGGCCAGCCCCGATGCTCCCGCCCAATGGGAGAAGTTCGAACTCGAGTGGCGTCCCGGCATGAACGTCATCTCCGCCATGATGGAGATCGCCGCCAACCCCGTCACCGCCGACGGACGGCCCACCACCCCCATCACCTACGACTCGAATTGCCTCGAAGAAATCTGCGGGTCATGTGCCATGAGGATCAATGGCAAAGCCCGCATGGCCTGCTCCTCTCTCGTCGATAATTTGGAACAACCGATCAAGGTCGAGCCGCTCTCCAAGTTCCCTCTGGTCCGCGACCTCCAGGTCGACCGCTCCGTCCTCTTTGAAAACCTCAAGGCCGTCAAGGCCTGGGTCCCCGTCGACGGCACCTATGACTTGGGTTCGGGCCCGCGTGTCTTCCCGCAACAGCAGGAAGCCAGCTACCCGCTCTCGAATTGCATCTCCTGCTGCTGCTGCATGGAAGTCTGCCCGCAGTTCAATGACGATACAGGCTTCGTCGGCGCGGCCACCATCGCCCAGGTCAAGCTCTTCAATGACCACCCCACCGGCAAAGTTTTCAAGGAAGACCGTCTCCGCGCGCTCGCCGGCGACGGCGGCGTGCAGGAATGCGGCTTTGCGCAAAACTGCGTGGAAGTCTGCCCCAAAGGAATCCCGCTCACCAACGCCATCTCCGACATAAGCCGCGACGTCCTCATCCAGAAAGCCAAAGACTTCCTGCGCAGCTAGGAACCGAGCGGTAGGCCGGGGATTCTATCCCCGGCAAAATTATTGACCGGAAAAGACTCGGGCTCTGGCCGCTGAGAGATGTACTTCCCCATAACGCCAGTCATGGCAAAACTCTTTCGTTCCATGCGGCGCTCTGCCGTATTACCATGGACCACACATCTTCCCCAGCCCGGTTTCGCAAGGACGTCTCCAATGCCCGAGCAACTGATCCCGAGTGCGCTTACCCTCGATGTTGAGCGGTGCAGCCCTGAAGTCGTCGTGATCCTTTGCCACGGCAAGCTCATCTCCGGCACAGGCAACATCCTCTATTCGCAGGTCTGCAAACAGTTGCCCGGCACCAAAAAAATGACTCTCGACCTCTGCGACGTGAACTACATGGACAGCATGGGCCTGGGCACCCTCGTCCGCATCTACGTCTCCACCAAATCCGCCGGCTGCGAGCTGATCCTCAAGAATCTGGGCAAGCGCGTCCGCGAACTGTTAGGGGTATCGCATCTGCTGGAAGTGTTCACCGTAATCGGCGAGAACGGCATCAGAATCGGCTTCTAAAGGTTTTGAAAGGTACAAATTCATTCGTGCCGATCGCGCCGTAGGCGCAATGTTTGTTAGCCCCGCGCTTCAGCGTGGGGATCTCGAGAAAACATTGATGACTGAGTCCCGTAGGGGCTATGCCAAAGGATGGGGCTTCAGCCCCCGAAGGCATGCCCCTACATCCCCGGATAAAACCCTGCAATCCATCCCTGCAGCACTGCCGGGAAAATCCCCAGAAACACTACCCCCGCCGCAATCGCCAGCAGCACCAGCATCGTCACCGGACTCACGCGTATCGGCGCCTCATCCACCGCCGGCAACACGTAAGCCCGCTTCAACACCTGCAAATAGTAATAAAGCGACACCGCGCTCATCGCTACCGCCAACGCCACCAAGCCCAGCCAGATCGCATCGTTTGACACGCTCAGCACCGCCGCAAACAAATTGAACTTCGCCCAGAACCCCACCAGCGGCGGGATCCCCGCCAGCGACAGGAACAGCACCAGCAGCACCGCGGCCAGCAGCGGATTGCGCTTGTGCAACCCGGAAAACGCATCCAGCTTGTCCGAGCCCGTAGCCCGCTCCACAACGCCAACCACGCCGAATGCGCCAATCGTCGTCAGCCCATACGTCAGCACGTAATAGAGCACCGCTCCCGCGCTGCGCGGCGAATAGGAAAAGCTAGCCAGCGCCAGAACAATGTACCCGGCATGCGCAATCGCCGAATAAGCAAGCAGCCGGCGTACGCTTGTCTGCGCCAATGCCGCCAGGTTTCCCAGCAGCATCGAGGCCACGGCGAACACCGTCAGCACAAACGACCATGGAATCCGGAATCCCCGGTAGTGAGTCACCGGAGCCGTGCTGCTTTGATCCGCCACAAGACCCATCACGCCGTGTCCGCCGTCCAGAACATGCAGCCCCGCCGTGGTGATCGCAATCAACAGCGCAAAGCTCGCCACCTTGGAGACAGAAGCGATAAACGCCGCAGCCGGCGCGGGTGCGCCCTCATACGCATCCGGCGCCCACAGGTGAAACGGCACCGCCGCAACCTTGAAGCCCAATCCCGCCCCGATCATCACAATCGCCGCATACAACAGCGGACCAGCCTGCGCAGCATTCGGCGCATACAAGCCAACCAATATCTGGTGCAGATTCGTCGATCCCGTCAGCCCGTAAAGATAGCTGAATCCAAACAGAAGAAACGCCGCCGACATTCCCCCAAACAGGTAATACTTCATCGCAGCTTCCGCGCTTCTACCCGAGCTCTTCGCAAACGCCGTAAGAATGTAGAGCCCCAGGCTGAGCAGTTCCAGCCCAACAAAAATCACCAGCAAATCCTGCGCAGCAGAGATGATCAACCCGCCCGCCGCCGCCATCAGGATCACGGCCACAAACTCGCCCACATGCTTTGTAAAATCCGTGTCGATCACCAGTAGCAGCGTCAGCGCCGTCAACACCAGCACTCCCGCCTGCGCCACCGCTGTAAATCCACCCGTCGCCAGCAGCAACTCGTGCGTCGCCTCAAAACTCAGCCCGCCCGTTCCCTGCTGCAACACCAAGAGCAGCGCCACTCCGCATCCAACCACACCCAGCAGCGGCGCCACAATCGTTCGAAACTTAACCGCACACCTGCGCAGCAAACCAAGATCAACCAGCAGCACCAGCAGCGCCGCTACTTCCAACGCCGTCTCCGGCAACGTCGCGCGAAAGAGGTCTGTATAGTTCATCGTCCCACTCCCGCGAGCAGCGCCTGCACCGCCGGCTCAATCGCATCCAACAAGACCTTCGGGTACAAGCCAACCACCAGGCTCACCGAAGCCAGCAACACCACGCCGGTAACCTCGGGCCATGTGATCGCCGCAAAAGGATGCGCGTGTTCCTGTTCGAGTTCATGCGCGCTGGGCTTCGCATCGCTGAAAAACGCCTTCTGCAGCGCCCGCCATGTGTACGCCACGCCCACCACAATCCCCACGCCCGCCGCGGCTACCCACCATGGCTTCACCGCCCACGCGCCGATCAGCACCTGAAGCTCCGCCACAAATCCTGAGAACCCCGGCAGCCCCATCGACGCGATACCGGCCACGACGAATGCCCACGCTGCGAATGGCATTCTTCGCGACAAATGCATCTTCTCCAACTCCGCCAGCTGCCGCGTATGCGTTCGCTCATACACAATGCGGCCCACAATCGCGAACAGCAGTCCCGCAATAATTCCGTGCGAAAACATTTGCAGCACCGCGCCGGTCATGCCAATCTGGTTCAGCGTTACCAGGCCCAGCAACACAAATCCCATGTGGCTCACGCTGGAGTAGCCAATCACAAACTTGAAATCCGTCTGCACCAGCGCCACCAGCGCGCCATACACAATCCCGATCACCGCCAGCAGCGCAAATACATCCCGCCAAGAGCCCATTCCGAGAAATGAGAATCCCCACGGATCAAGCCCATGCGGAAACAGCGAGATGCCCACGCGCAAACATCCGTAAGCGCCCAGCTTCATCACCACGCCAGCCAGCAGCATAGATGCAGCAGTCGGCGCGGCCACGTGGCCAGTCGGCGCCCATGTGTGAAACGGCCACATGCCGGCCAGAATTGCAAATCCGATGAACACCAGCGGGAAGCAACCCATCTGGAAGCCCACCGGCAATCCCGCATGAGCCAGCGCCACCAGCCCCGTCGAGTGCCCGCCCGACTCCGCATACGAAGCCAGCAGCCCGATCAGTACCATCGCCGAACCGACAAACGAGTAAAGTGCCAGCTTCATCGCCGCATACTCGCGCCGCGTCGAACCCCAGATCGCAATCAAGAAGTATTTCGGCACAATCGCAATTTCGTAAAACACAAACAGCAGAAACAGATCGAAGCTGAGAAAGACTCCGTACACGCCGCCAATCAGCGCCAGGAAGAATCCAAAAAACTCATTCGTTCTGTGTTCGATGTTCCAGCTGAACAGCACGCCCGACACAGCCGCAATCCCCGTCAGCAGCACCAGCGTCCTGCTGATCCCGTCCGCCGCGAGCAGGAAGTGAATTCCCATCGACGGCACCCACACCTTGTCCGTCAGTATCACAACACCTTTTGTGTGAAAGTCAGCAATAAAACCCGCCACCCCAACAGCCAGCCCCGCAACCGCAACCAACAGCGCCAATATCCGCGACAATTGCGGCGCCTTAGCCGGCATCAAAAAGGCAATACCCAGCGCACCGATGAACGAGATGTAGATCGTCAACGAAAGCATCTAAAATCTCCAATGCGCGAGCAAATTCACCACCGTCGGGTTCACGCTGTCCACAATCAGTTGCGGCAATATTCCAATCAGCAACATCAATCCAATCACCGGCGCCAGAGCCAGCCGCTCCCCATGATGCAAATCGGGAAACTGCGCCAGCCGCTCCGGCACAGGCCCCGCAAACACCTTTTGAATCACGGTTAGAATCACCGCAGCTGTCACCAACAAGCCAAGAATCGAAATCGTCGACGGGATCCAAGCCAGCGAGAAAGCCCCGCGGAAGATAAGGAACTCGCCCACAAATCCATTCAGCCCCGGCAGTCCCAGTGAAGAGAACAGCGCAATGCCCATCAGCCCTGCCAGCACCGGCGCCGGCTTGCGCAGCCCGCCAAAATCCTCAATGCCGCGGTGCCCGCCCGTCCGTTGCTGCAGCATGGCCACAAACCAGAACAGCGCTGCCGCCGTCAGCCCGTGGTTGAACATCTGCAAAATCACGCCGTTCAGCGCCGCAGCCTGGCTTGCCGAATCGCTAACGTTCATCACCGGCACGGCCAGCGCAAAAATGCCCAGCAAACAATAGCCCAGGTGATTCACGCTGGAGTAAGCGAAGACCCGCTTCAAATCCTTCTGCGCCACAGCCGCCCAGGCACCCATCACCACTGTCGCCACAGCCAGCACCAGCAGCGGCGTGCGCATCGCGGCAATCTGCACGCCGAAGATCGGCAGTGCAATCCGCAGCAATCCGTACACGCCCATCTTCGACATCGCGCCCGTCAACAGCATCGTCACCGGTGAAGGCGCCTCAGAGTAAGCCGCCGGCAGCCAGGTGTGGAACGGGAACATCGGCACCTTCACCGCAAATCCGGCCAGCACGCCAATCGCCAGCCACATCATGACCGGCAGCCCAAAGAACCCCGATCCCAATTGCAGCGTCACTAGTTTTGCCAGATCACCCTTCGTTGCCAGATCCGCCAGGCGTCCGAAGTCCATGCTGCCCGTCGAAAGGAACACCGCGAGAAATGCCACCAGCAGCGCCACTGACCCGGCCATTGTGTACACAAAGAACTGAGTCGCCGCCGGTCCGCGCTTCGCTCCGCCCCACAGCTTGATCAGAAAGAACGCCGGAATCAGGCTCAGTTCCCAGAACAAAAACCAATGAAAGAAATTCAGCGCCGTGAACGATCCGAACAGTCCGGACTCCAGCACCAGCACCAGTCCAAAATAGAGTCCCGGCTGATGATGCACGCGCGTCGCAGCGTCCACAGACATCAGCGTGACAATCGCCGAAAGCACCAGCATCAGCGCGCCCAGCCCGTCCACGCCCAGCCGATACTCAATCCCCAGCGAAGGCGCCCAATCATGGTGCTCAATCAGGCCAATGCTTCCATCCGCCGGCAGTTGCGTCCACACAAACAGCGCCAGCGCAAGCCCGCACAAAGTCGTAATCAGTGCCACGCTGCGCGCATGCTTTCCTGACCCGAGCGCGACTAGGGCTCCAATCAAAGGCAGCACGGTCAACAGCGTCAATATAGGAATTCCGCTCATCCCCGGCTGCTCCAAATCAGAAATACAACAAGTAAAACAAAGCCCAGGGCCAGCAGCCGCAAATAGCTCTGCACGCGACCATTCTGCACGCGCGAAAGCAGTCCGCCGCTCGTGTTCAATTCCTCGCAGCCCTTGTCGAATCCGCCATCCACAACATTCGTATCGAGGAACCGATTCAGATGCGCCCAGCCGTGAAATACGCCCGCGACCCCACTCACCGCACCGCCCCACACGCGTCGGTCAAGCCAGTCCGCGACCCGTGCCCACCACCCGTAAAACGCAATCACCGTCGCTCCGTACAACTCATCCACATACAGCCGATCGCGCAGCCACTTCCACGGCAACGGCGCAGCAGCCTCCAGCACATCCGGCGCTTCCGGCTTCGGCGACTTGTTGCCGTAGAGCAACCATCCCAACCCGATGCCCACAATCACGATCACGCATGAAGTGCCCAGCAGCATCAGCCACGCCGGCTCTGCGAAAGCGTGCAGATCGGTTTCCGCCGTCTGTCCATTCAGGAACGACCGGAACCACGGCCACGCCGGCGTTCCAATCGCTCCCAGCGCAATCGCAAAGAATGCCAGAATCGCCAGCGGCGTCGTCATCGACTTGGGACTCTCATGCGCATGCCCATGCCCGCGCCACTGGCCAAAAAACACGTAGCTGACCTGCCGCGTCATATAAAACGCCGTCAGGACCGCGCCGAACACCAGCATGTAATAGGGAGCCTGCGAAACCGTCCACCCATGCGCCGACTCCAGAATCGCGTCCTTGCTCCAGAAACCGGAGAAGACGATGGGCACTCCGCACAGCGCCAGCATGCCGATGCTATAAGTGGCAAAGGTCAGCGGCATGGCAGACCGCATCCCGCCCATCTTGCGAACGTCCTGCTCCTCGTGCGCCCCATGAATCACCGAGCCCGCGCCCATAAACAGCAGCGCCTTGAAAAATGCGTGCGTGATCAGGTGGAACATGCCCACCGCCACGCCGCCCATGCCCAGCCCAGCCATCATGTAGCCCAACTGCGACACGGTCGAATAGGCAAGAATGCGCTTGATATCGTTCTGAGCAACAGCAATCAGAGCAGCAAATACCGCGGTGAATGCACCCACCCAGGTAACGACCGTCAGCGCCGTAGTGCTTCCACTCAACAAGCCATGCGTCAGAGCGCCGGCAGACATCAGCGGATAAACGCGCGCAATCAAATAAACGCCCGCCGCCACCATCGTCGCAGCGTGAATCAGTGCCGACACCGGCGTCGGCCCTTCCATCGCATCCGGCAGCCAAACATGCAGCGGAAACTGTCCGCTCTTGCCCGCCGCTCCTGCAAAAATCAGCAGCCCAATCGCGCCCGCGGCAGTCAATCCCCACGCGGCATGTTGCGCCAGCAAACCACCCAGCGCCGTCGGCTCCATCGAACCGCCGCCGTTGTTATAAAACAGCAGCGTTCCCGTCTGTGCAAACAGCCAGACAATGCCGAGCAGGAAGAACACATCGCCCACGCGCGTGGTCATGAACGCCTTCTTCGCCGCCGCGGCCGCCGAAGGCTTGTGATACCAGAACCCAATCAACAAGTACGAAGTGAGCCCCACCAGCTCCCAGCACATGAACAAGAGCAGCAGCGAGTTAGCAATCACCACTCCCAGCATCGCGCCCGCAAACAAGCTGAGGAAGCAGAAGAAGCGCGTGAAGTTCTCGTCGTGCGCCATGTACCCGGTCGAGTAAATAAAGATCAGCAGCCCGACAAACGTGACCATCACCAGCATCACCGCCGAGAGCGGATCAAGCACCCATCCCAGGTCCACGTTGGTCGAACCAAACTGAATCCAGGTAAAGTTGACCGTCTCGCGAACAGCACTGCCGTGCGCCCAACCTGCCACCACATGGCCAAACGCCACGAGGGCCAGTAGCAACGAGAATCCAAGCGACCCGATTGCGAGTGTAGCCGCCGTCTTGCGCTTCGGCTGCTTCAACAGCGCAATCACGCCCGAAGCCACGATGGGCACTGCCGGAATCAACCACAGAATCCCAGCAATAGGAGACGCTGCCAGTTGCGGAGTGAACGAAATTGTCTCTTGCATCAATTCCTCACCCCTTCATCCTGTTCATCGCGTCCAGATCCGTCGTATGCGCATGCCGATGAATTGAAATCACCAACCCCAGTCCCACAGCCGCCTCCGCCGCCGCCACGGCAATCGAGAAGATCGCAAACATCATTCCCGTCAGCGCTTCCGGATGCGGCCCATACCGCCAGAACGCAATCAAATTCAAATTCGCCGCGTTCAACATCAACTCAATTCCAATCAGCACCAGGATTGCGTTGCGCCGCGTCAGCGCCCCCGCCAATCCAATCGCAAACAACAGCGCGGCCACCAGAAGATACCCCGCCAGCGGATTCATCGCGCTCCCTCTTTCTCATGCATGGCCACAATCACCGCGCCAATCAACGCCGCCGTCAGCAACAGCGCCACAATCTCCAGCGGCAGCACATAACGCCCCATTAGCGCCTGGCCAATCTGCAAAACCGAAACCGTCGGCGCTGGCCCCGTCTCATGCGGCAATCCACCAACACTCTGCAACACCGCCCAGCCCAACGCTGCAAAAACTCCCGCCGCAATCACCAGTCCCGCGAGTGGCCCCTTGCTATACACGCCGTCTTTCGGAGTCTCCGAGCCGCGCGTCAACAAAATCGCAAACACCACTAGAATCGCCACCGCGCCGATATAAACCAGAATCTGCGCAAACCCCGCAAACTGCGCATCCAGATTCAAAAACAACAGCGCCAATCCCGCAAAAGCCACCGTCAGCGCCAGCGCGCAATGCACCGTATTCTTCAGCAGCACCGCCGCCAAAGCCCCAGCCACCGTCAACCCCGCAAGCACATAAAACACAAAGCTCATCGGCAGCTCATCCTTTCCTGGTCTGGCAACAAAGCACCGTGCCCCATTCATGCGCCGGTCTTTGGGCGCATGAGTGGGAAGTCATGCACTGAGAACCAGCAATGCGACTACTCCGCATACCGGTAACTCCTCGGCCCAATGTGCTTCCTCTTGAATCCCACCCGCGCCATCACCACATACGCCACCAGCAGAATCACGGAGCACACCACCCACCGCTCCCAACCATCGCCGAGAAAACGCCACAGCGCCGCAACAAACAAATTCAGCAGCGTCAGCGGCAGCACAAATTTCCATGCGAAATTCATCAGCTGGTCCTGCCTCAACCTCGGCAGCGTGCCACGCAGCCAGATGAACACTCAGATCTAAAGCATCACCTTCCCGAAGAAACAAATCCACGAAGGCACCCATCCCAGAAACGCGAACGGCGCCGACCATCCGCCCAGAAACAACGTCGCGCCCAACCCGGAAATCGAAAGCATGCCCACATACTCACCCAGGAAAAACTCCGCAAACTTGAAGCCTGAATACTCCGTGAAATACCCAGCCACAAGTTCCGATTCCCCTTCAGGCAAATCGAACGGCGAGCGATTCGTCTCCGCCGTCGCGGCAACCGCATACAGC
>JBEKCW010000154.1:0-10697 GCA_050014675.1 Occallatibacter sp.
AGTTAGCCTGTACCCCGTGAACAAGCTGGACCTTCTCGTCGAGGGTCATCTGTCTGACGACGAGGTCCGCCCGCCGATCAGGCGCAAGGTTTGGATTCAACCAGGGGAATTGCGGCTTGTCCCCTACTCGCGTGTTCTGCGCCTGCACTCGGCATAGTCCGCAAAAGATCAGCACAAGAACGACGGTCTCAAGCCTTCGTCGGATTGCAATACATTCAAACATTGCGGGTCCCGTTTTCCTCGTCGCGCATCTTGGCTCTCACTTCCTGGTACATACTAGCTGCACTGAGCATCCTGGTTCAAATGGTTAGGGATGCGCGCCCATTGTTTCCGTCCCCGTCGAGAGCTGAACTTCACTTGGAACCGGAGCAAAAATCGGGTCGTCGCTGGCCCAGGGCACAAGGCACGCCTTGCCCTGTTGGTACCGAGCCAGGTTGGGGCGCAGGAGACGCGCGATTTCGAATTGCCGCGAGGCCTCCAGCTGCTTGATGATCGCCTCTTGATACTCGGCAGCCTCGTGAAAACGTCCCACCGCGGCGAGTGCCATGGCCAGAGTGATTCCGACTTCAAGGGGGTCTCCCTGCTGATTGCGAACCAGGCTTTCGACCATGGCCAGCGCGCGGCGTTGATCTCGCACCGCCTGATCCGGCGCGGCCGCAAGGAGTCTTGCCAGTGCGTTTGCAATGTCAGGATCTCTAGGAAATGCTACCGCGGCATCCTCCAGCAACGTCCTCGACCGTGCGTACGATCCCGAGTGAACTGCCGCCATGGCCTGCATCAGGCGCGCAATTTCGTTCTGCGGTTCAAGCGAGACCACGATTCGATATTCCCGCTCGGCGCCGGCATCGTCTCTCTTCCGCATAAGAAGATTGGCGAGCTGAAAATGAGCGGCTACGAGTCCCGGATCCAATTTGAGCGCCTGCTGGAATTGAGCAATGGCCTGTTCCTCCTTGCCGCCTTCAACAAGCAAAACTCCCACGTTGTAGTGCACGTTGGCGTTGCCGGGGTCGAGTTGCAAAGCATGCTCGTATTGCTTTAGCGCTTCATCTGGTTTGCCGTCCCTGGCCAACGCGATTCCCAGGTACATGTAGGGAAGCGCGTCGGAGGGGTTGAAGAGAATCAACTGCCGGTAAAGGGAGATTGCATCGGCCAGTCGATTCTCATGCATCGCCGCGCCGGCGCGTTCCATCAGGCCGCGCACGCCATGTTTCAGGGCGTCGATCTCGTCGAGCAGCGGATCTTGAATTGCAGGTTCGACGTTGCCGCGAGCCTGTAATTGCTCCTGCATGTGAGCGAGATCGACGAGGCCGCGATATGCCATGGCTAGCTGATAGTGAATGCCTGAAGCCTGGGGCTCACGTGCCAGTGCTTCGGCAAAGTACTTTTGGGCGACGCCATACTGACGCTCGAGTAAAGCCACCTTGCCCAATCCAGTCAACGCGGCGGCTTTGGAGCCTGGCTGCGCCATCGCTTTGGTGAACAACTGCTTTGCCACGTCGGGTCTATTCAGCGTGAGTTCAAGGTTGCCTAAACGCAGAAGGGCCGGATCATTCGCTGGCTTGAGCAACAGGGAGTGCTGGTAGTCGCGAGCCGCCGCCTCAGCGTCGCCATTTATCTGGTGCAAATAGCCGGAGTAATAAGACCACTGAAAAGATTGAGAATCGAGGCGTGCGGCATTCGTATAGCAAGCCAGCGCAGCATCGTTAAATCCATAAGCCTGGTAAACCTGCCCGAGGCTGCCAAAAGCCTGGGCCCTGTGAACCGGGGAAGCATGGGGCTGAGCTATGCGGGCCGCCAGGGCGGCGCGCGAAATGCGAATCTGTTCCTGAACCGGCGCATCGACGCCAGTAAGGTCGGGTTGAGGAACTTCAGGCAGATCAACCTGGGTGCCAGCGGGGCGCAAGGGCGCACTCTGCGCCGCGGCGAAATTCGATTCGACCACGACGCACGCTGCTATTGCCGCGAGCAGCACAACAACGATTTGATACCGAGTCCTGATCATGGCGAAGATTTCGTAATGCCACCGCCCTCTCGCAGCGTTGTGTATTTTCCGAGCGGCAGACCAGTCCATTCTTCCACTCGTCCGCTGACCCAGTGGGCCTGAACTTTGGTGATTTCCGGAACATCGCCTAGCCCAAACACGACACGCGGATCGTTTGAAGAGCAATAACTGCCGTCAGTGTGGACGCGCCGCCAGAGGGTAGGCGCATTCGGCCGAAAAACAGCTACCCGAGTGCCGAGCATATCGCGATGATATTTGTCTCCTACCATCCGAAGCCCGATCCACGGCTTGCGATGTCCCACGTTATTGATGAGGAGACGCGCGGGACCGCTGTTATTAACAATCACAACGTCGATGCCCCCATCGTTATCGATGTCGCCGAACGCTGCGCCGCGGCCTACCTCCAGTCGCGAAAATGCGCTCCCCGCGCGGCTGCTGACGTCATCAAATTTTCCGTTGCCAAGGTTATGCAGCAGGAGATTGGGTTGGCCATACGGATAGATGCTGCCTTTCCGAGCTTGCTCTTCAACGATCCTCACCGCTCCGTTGACGAAAAATAGATCCAGACAGCCGTCGTTATCGTAGTCGAGCATGCCTGCACTGAACCCTGTGTAGCGCCGCGTGGCAAGAGCTACGCCGCTCTCGTACGACATATCGTCGAACCACCCCTTGCCGTTGTTGGCATACAGGTCAGCATGTTGCCCAATCAAGGTAGGTACGGCCAAATCTTCAAAGCCGTGGCCCAGCAAATCGCCGGCATCTACGCCCATGCAGGATTGCGGATTTCCATCCCGATCCAATGCACAACCGGCGGCCAATGCATCGTTCCTGAAGGTTCCGTCGTGCTGGTTGATCCACAGCTCATTGGGACGGCTGTCGTTGGATACGAAAAGGTCGGGCCAGCCGTCGCCAGTGAAATCCGCCCAGATGGCTCCCATCGCACCATTAAACTCTCCGCCGATTCCCGAACGCATCGTGACGTCTTCAAACGTGCCGTCGCGCCGATTGCGGAAGAGGCGATTGGGCAAGGGGTTCAGCATCAGCGGACTGCAATAGTCTTCAGCTCCGCTGGGCGAGAGACATTTTGTGAGATGGGTAAATCTGAAATCCAGATAGTTGGCAACAAAAAGATCGAGCCAGCCATCCCGGTCATAATCGACGAACGAAGCGCATATACTCCAACTCGGAACGTCAGTGCCGGATTCTGCGGTGACATCGGTGAATGTGCCGTTTCCGTTATTTCGCCACAACTGATTGTGGCCGAGATTGGTGATGTAGAGATCGACCCATCCGTCATTGTTGTAGTCCGCAGCCGCGACTCCCATGCCATAGCCCTCGGCCCTGATTCCGCATTCTTCAGTGACGTCAACAAACTTGAGCGTGCAAGTGCCGTCGGCGTTGTGGACTGAATCGTTGCGGAAGAGCCGGCCGCGCAGCGGCAACTGGGGAGGATATATGGCCTTGCTCACGTCGATAGGGCCGAGCATTGCGCCCTGCACAATGAAAATATCGAGATCGCCGTCGTTGTCGTAATCGAAAAGAGCGACGCCGGAGCCCATCGTTTCCGGATAAAAATGGAAACCCGACATGCCGTTGAAATGTACAAAATCGATCCCGGCTTCTTTGGTCCGGTCGCTGAAAATCTCTTCTGCCGGCGCGAGCGGCGCGGCGAAACCAATCCCGCCGCCGAGAGTCGCGGCGGCTCCCAGCCTTACAAAGTCGCGCCGATTGATGTGATTCCTCATGATCTCCGTCGACATTGCAAAGTGGACAGCGTGCTAGCTGCATGCATTGGCACAATCGTCGAATATATCCCGTTAGTAAACCTTACAACTTCATGCGTCCACAGATCGCGTGCAATTGTCACAAGACCTGCAAGGCGCAAATTATCTGCTCCGATGGTTGCACTGGCCGCCGGCCATCCAGGGTTGATAGCGGCTGCTGCTACCTCATCTGCATATTCAGGAGCTGAACTCATTTGCGCTCCGATGTTTCCTGCGGCTCGGCGCGAAACGTCACCGCGTTCCCCGTTTTCTGTGCGTGCCAGGTGCGGTCTCCTGCCAGAGGGGCCAGTTGCTTGCCATTCCGCCACAGGACAGTCGGGTGACCGCGCTCCAGACGGGCATCATAACGGTCTCCCATCCATTTTTGCTCGCGGATATAGAGCTTTCCGGGCAGCGCAGATGGGTGCACTTCAAGAGCGTCAACAGACCATGTGCGGAGGCCTGCAACTTCCGGCAGCAGGAATGCACTCAGCGTGTCGTAGCCCATGATTCGCACCGAGCCAGCAGGCTGAGGATCCGGCCGATCCGCCCTTGGGTCGACTGTTTCCGGCAAAATTGGGCCGAGATTTGTGTGTACCGCCCTGGCAAGCCAGTTGAATCCGTCCTCGGCATGGCCTGTGCGTGCCAGTCCCATTGCCACATAGCCAAATACTCTGGGCCACGCTGGGCCGCGCCAATATCCCCCCCAGTTCGGCGTATCGAATGCCAGTGTGGGGAGAAGAAATCCGTTGAATTTCGCCGGATCGTGGAAGCGCTTGAGCATAGCCGCAATCCGGGCTGGATCGGTCTCGTAGAAGAGCAGGTAATAGGCGTCGAGACTCTCCCCTTTAGTCCATAGTTTCCCGGTTTCCTCATCGAGATCCCAGTACCTCTCGGTGGCAGAATCCCAAAGTCTGCTTCGGGTCGAATCCAGCGCTGCCGAAAACTGATTCCTCCATGGCGCCGGATCTTCGTGACGGATGCGGGCGAGAAACGCCATCTCCGAGAGACTCCACAAGTTGAAGACCTGCTCATTGATTGTCGCTGTGGCGTGCCCTTTCAGATCGACAAATGGGGAATCCTTATCGTCCCAACCTGTTTCGTAAGTGTGCAGCCACTCAATCAACTGGTCTTTTTGAGGATTCCGTATGGAGAGTAGATTGCTCTGGTAGGCGACGAGCGCTTGCCATAGCGTCCGGTCACCCGCGGGGCCGCCAAGTTTCTCGTCGAGAACGCCAACATCGCCCGTCAGCCGAACGTATTCGCCTACCAATGATGCTTGCAGATTGACCGACTCGGTCGCATGTTCTGGCCCGAGCGCCTCGAAAGTGGACCGCCCCGACGGGAAGATCGTCCAGGCGGCTGAACCGTCGCCTTTCCTGTTCACCGAATAGCGGAACCAATTCAGCAGCGCGCCGCGAGCGATATCCTTGCGGTTTGTGCCGGAAAGAGCGACGGCCTCCTCTACGCCGTCGTTACCCCACATGCCGAAGAAGACATTCCAATCTGCGATGGTGATGGGCGTTGCAGGCAAGTAGCGCGCCTGGCACGTATTTGTCAGAACACCTCGCCAAAACCAGAGTTCACTTCGCACTAACTCTTCCGGCGCGATCGTGAAATGCCTGCCCGTAGTGGCGACTGTGTAGTCGATTGAAGCGGAAGGCGCAACCAGCGGGACCGATCGAAGATACTTATTCCACCCGAGATGCGTTGACGCGCTCAGCAGGTCAGAGGAGGCGCGGAGTTCTGAAAGGCTGGCGCGGGCCTCCGGTGCGGAACCACCCACGGCGATGAGCAGCGAGGCAGTTTGTCCGGCGCGGAGCTGCCACTCGTATCTCTCCATCTTTGGGACTACCCGCGGCACGGTGTCTAGTAAAATTTTATAAGGCCTACTCTGCGACCCGTACGCGATCTCACTGGTCACATCGGAAACGCCCTTAAACCCCGCTCCATGGAGAGACCAGTGAACGCGAACCGCACCCTTCGCCGCATCGATCTTGAGACGGCAGACTGCGGCGGATTTGCCGTAGACCGGATACACTTCCAACGACGCACTCAGCCCTGGTGCAAACTGAACACGGTAGACTGTTCGATCGGCAAGATAAGTGACGCTGCGATGATTTGTGGCGTCATCAAAAGTGTAGGAGCTCCCTTCGGCATCCAGGAACCGCGGTGCATCGATAACTAAGGCGAGAAGCCGGTCACTCTCGTTGTCCGGAGCAGGGTTTCCCTTGACCGGGATCGAGATTTCCTGCGCGCCGAAGGCCGTTTCTTTCAATTCAAGAAAGCCATTGGACTGATAGATCTTGTCTGCGGGAGGGGATGCGGCGTCGAAGCGAGCAAAGGCCGCGTAGTCAAAGCCGTCTCGCAAGTAAACGGGAAAGGCAGAAGACGAGCCGCCTGTCTGCGCGATTACGTTCGTGCAAACAAACAAGCATACGGCTGCAAATGTTTTCATCGTCTGAGCGGTGCGAGCCTGGAAGGGATTCATTTGACTACTCCGGTCGTTGTTGCACTTCGCGCGATTCATCCTGGCCGCTCACCATTCAAGGTTTGGTGTCAGCTTTCACTGAGACCCTCAGAAGCAAAGTCGCATGCGGTTGCACAATAGCCGAATATGCTCCGCCTCGAAACTTTACATTTTCATGCGTCCACAGATCGCGCGCATTCGTCACAGGACTTGCAATGGCCAAATCACTTGCCCTGATCGTTGCAGTGGCCGCCGACGATCCAAGATTGACAATGCCCACGGCTGCTCCGCCATCAGCGAGAGGTTTAATCCACGTCTCCAGATCACCTTTCCGATCGGGCGTTGCCTGCTTGCCCAGCGGATCCTGGTCTATCGCAATCACTTCTTTATTCAGGAGGATTGACCTGGTCTCATCCGACATTGTGCTGAGGTCGTTGCCGGCCAGCAATGGCGCGGCGACGAGGGACCATAGGCTCATCTGCGTGCGGTATTCGTCTCCGTTCATGCCGCCGTTTCCGATCTCGAGCATGTCAGGATCGTTCCAGTGCCCCGGGCCGGCCAGTGGCGCAAACGAAGCCTGCTTCTCCACGTTCGCAATCATGCTGCCCCAGTTGTCGCGAATATCGTCGGTCGTGCGCCACAGGTTGCCGCCCACATCCGCGCCCCATTTCTCGACGTCTTGCTTGCCATATTGGCAAAGGCTGTAAACCATCGGGCGGCCGGTGGCTTCGAGGGCATCGCCCATCTTCTGGTAAACAGCGCGCATCTGATCGTCCCGATATATTTTCTCGGCGCTGCACCAGTCGTATTTGAGATAGTCGAATCCCAATGCAGCAAAGTCGGCTGCATCCTGCTGCTCGTGACCGTAGCTGGTTGGGTATCCCGCGCAATCGTACGGTCCGGGCGACGAATAGATGCCGACTTTCAGCCCCTTCGAATGTATGTAGCCGGCAAGCGCCTTGAGGTCCTTAAACTTCTTGTTCGGCAGCAGGTGGCCCGCGCTATCGCGACTGCCTTCCCAGGTCCCGTCGATGTTCACATAATCGTAGCCCGCATCGCGCATCCCGCTCCAAACCATTGCATCCGCGGCAGCACGGATATCCACTTCATTCACGTCCTCGCCAAAGTGATTCCAACTGTTCCATCCCATCGGTGGAGTCGCGGCCAGTCCGTTGTAGGGCACTCTGTGGAGCGGCGAGGGCGCGATGTACTCAACCTTGGGGATCTCGTCCTGAGGCGTCGCCGGCTTGGCTATGAAGGCTGCCCCAAACATGGTCCCGTGCAATTCTCCGTTTACGAGTTCGCCAATTAGAGCCGGCGTCTTCCGATCCCACGCAAAAATCTCAAAGTGGTTATCCGCGATTGTTCCATGAACGTTCGTTTTCCCGGTCAGGCTTTCGAAGGTTCCAGTGATCACACTTCCATTCTGATTGAGTGCGATGATCGCCTGTTCGCGATGGCCGTTACCCATCTCTTTGCCATAAGTGGCCCATCGACCGGCGATGCCCTGTCCATGGGCGCTCCCGGCGAGCAACAATCCAAGTAATAGGCAAAAGACTCGAAGGCCAGCCACGTTCACGCCGTCATCATCGTTCCTGCTTTTTCTTTTCATTATTTGCCCCTACTCGCATCGTTGCCCGCAATCGCAGTCTTACCAGGCCTAGTGATAAACCCTGATGTAATCCACATACATATCCACGATGTTTCCGTAGCGCGATAGATCTACTGGCCACCCGCCGCCCGTGGCAAGATTGACCATGAAATAAGCGGGATGCTGCACGGCAAGAGGCGAAACAGGTAACTTCAGGACTTCAACATTGTCGAGGTAGTACACCATCGACTTATCGGTTACCAGCAGTCCGTAAGTATGGGGAGTATCTGCCCATCCGCCGCCTCCCCCCACTTTGCTCATATCGATAGGATTAGATTTGTCGGGAATGTTATCGACCTTGTATCCCCACGTGTGCGGCGTAACCATATATTTTGTCGGGGCGTTTGGATGCTTGGGGCCATCGCCGCCATAGGCCTCGAGGATATCCAGCTCGTCGGTCTTGTTGCCCCATTTGCCATCTTTGAATTCATCGGTCATGGTCCACCACGCCGGCCAGGTTCCAATTGCATCCGGCGCGATGAAACGGCACTCCATGTAATAGGGCGCCTTTACCGTAAACCCGGTTGCGTCTCGCGAGTTGATTGATGAGATGAGCCCGGTGGTGTTTTTCAAAGCATTGGCGCGAATGATGAGATAAGTGTCATGCTGGAAAAACGGGCCATCGGGCGTGGGATCAGTGAATGGAATCTGGCTGAAATCCAGGTGGTCAGGTTTGTGCGCTCCATATCGCGCTCCGTATCCGGTGCCGGAAATTGAGAGCGGACCGTCGAAATCATCGTCGAAGACCAATGACATTCCTGCTGCTGCGGGAGGCGCTGCCTTGGGAATGCCTTCATTCCAGGAAATTCCGCCGGTGTTGTAGAGCTGAAGGTAGCAGGTATCGGCATAACCATCGCTGATGCGCGTACCGGAAATGCGCACGGTGATTGGTCCGTGAGGGTACTGGTCCGCGGCGAAGTCAAACGTTCCGGTGCCGTTTCCGTCGAGCGAAATCGAAGCTACGGTTGAGTCGGAGCCATACTGTCCGCCCGGCAGCCAACTCTTTACTTCAAGCGGGCTGCGATACCCCGCGGCACTAACGTGGATTGAAGTATTTCCGTGGACGTCAGAACGGTAGTCCGGTGAAGTGACGGCAATCAGTTGAGCTTCTGCACGCGGCAGTACTGCAAATGCGGTCAGCAGAGCCATAGCCGCGAATAATCGAGTTGTCTTAATCACAAAATCTCCTTAAGCCAGGTGTACAGGTAGCATCATTTGCTCACGCCGCTCCCGGCCGGTTGCGTCCACACACCGGAGAAGCTGTGTTTGCCGGCTGGAATGGTCACGACCGTAGCTCCACTCTTGATCGAAGACGGCTTTGCGGCGACATTGTCGATGCTCGCCGAAACGGGTGCGGAGCTGAACTCACGAATGGTCACGCTGGCCGGCCTGACCGTATCGATCGTGAACGACAACGAACCAGTTTCCGACTTGAAGTTCCGGAACACGACTCCTGCGTCGGCTTCAATCTGCAACTTGCCATCGCGTTCGACCGCGGTACGATTGGGTCCGATTGTGACTCGGTAGCGATGGCCGGCCCACGCATAATTCGAAAGGACGGACTCGCTCGAAGGATTCAGCGCGCCAAATCTCAACCCGTCCCAGGGAGTTTCGTCCATGAACTGCTCTAGCGGAATGAGGCATAACAATGTTCCCCATGTGTAATGAGGATCTCCACCCGCGGTTCCGCCCCATGGAGAGTAGTTTTCGTCACTATGCTGGTTCCGCTCCCAATCGCTCTTGAACAAGCCGTAGCTTTTTTCCGCAAATTCAAGCGCCGTCTCATCCTTCCCATAGCGATTCAGCCCTTCATAAACCAGATAATTCGTGGGTCCCCATATATCGCCGCGCCAATAGTATTGCTCCTTGAAAGCAGCGTCGTTTCGCGAAATTGTAGGAATCACGTACTGGCCCCAGAATTCGTTCGGGTTCAGCAGATGGTTCTTGATCATTCGTTCTGCCTGTTGCGGAGTGGCGACGCCGGCAATCAGGGGATAGAAGTTAGTGGGCGAGAGGCGTTTTGAGAAACTGCCGTCCCAGTAGCGATTCTCGAAGATGCCATCGTCGTCATTCCATAGCTTCTGCATGGCTGCTTTCATGCGGGCGTAATCTGCAGCAAACACGCGCTCATCGTCCTGCATGCCGAGTATTCCGGCAATCTTCTCCATGCTTTCGGAGTCGAGTGCGTAAAGTGAATTCAGTCCCACATCGTCAAGATTCATGGTGTCGCTCACCGCGTCGAAGCGGACATCGTCGTACATTGGACTGTCGTCCATGCCGCTCTCATATTTGGCGGTCAGCAGATTGCCGCGGCCGCCAACTGAAGGCAGCGATCCCCGGTCGCTGCCCCACTCCAGCAGCCCATCGCGGTTCCCATCCCTTTCGGGTTGACCGTCGCCACGGTTCTTGAACCACCACTCGTGCCATAGCTTCAAATGCGGATAGGCCCATCGCAGAAGGTCCACATCCTGATTTCTCTCGTAGTTCTTCCATACCGTATACGAACCAACCGGTGGTTGAGCGCGATCGGGGTTTCCGCCATCGCCGCTGGTCACATTAGGCACCACCCCATCAGGGGATTGCGCAAGGAGAATCGCGCGTACCGCGGCGGAGGTCTGGTCAGTGTCTTCGACATTTGTCAGCAACGATCCGAAAAAGCAATCCCATTCACCAACCACCCATCCACCAAAGAGTTTTGCCCATCTCCGGCTGATGCTCGGGAACTCGAGTCCGACAGATGGCACGTATAGCGTGTTCCAAAACATGGTGTTGCCAATTGGATAGGTAGCGCCGTTAAAGAGCCCGTCAACG
>JBEKCW010000155.1:0-10680 GCA_050014675.1 Occallatibacter sp.
GCAGATCCCTAGTCCAGATCGAACTCACGCAGCGGCTTCACGTCGGGTGCATCCTTGGCCTTGCGAACGGCGTCGGCAAATTTCTTTTCGAGCAAGTCGGCCTTGTTTTTTTCCGCGTCCACGCTCTGGCGAAAGATTGATTCCGCGCGCTCATCGCGTTCGCGCATTGCCTTGGCGGCGGTTTCAAGGTCCTCAAACATGCGCTTGCGCGGCGCGGAAACATGACTAACCAGCAAGCCGGTTTCGGCATCAATCTTCAGCATGGCCCCGCAATCGGGGCATACCACTTCAAATGTCTTGTCTTTGTTCTTTCCCATGGCTACTCAGCTTTGCATTGTATTCGCTTCAGGCGGGTTTTTCGAGAGAGTTCCCGGGAACCTGCGGCGCACACTTTGCGCATCGGCCCGATGCTCTCAATCGCTGCCCCTTGCGCTCAGGGTGAACTCCAGTCCATCATTGTGGTACAGTCATTCGTTTTCAGAAGCATCGCGGGGCGTGGTAACTCTTTGATTCTGTGGCGCACAGCCGCCTGCTGGCTGAAATTATCTTCGGGACTGCCTAAGTCCTGAAACCGGGCCCCCAAAATTCAACCGTATTTAGCGAAGGCGCGTAATGCCCCCTGCTCTTCATGACGCCTATCGATTCGATGAATTCGAATTGAGCCGGCCCCGGCGCACACTGCTGCGCAACGGGCAGGCGGTTTCGCTGCTGCCGAAAACATTTGAGGTGCTGTCGTACCTGGTCGAGAATCCGGGCCGCGTGGTGTCAAAAGAGGAGCTGCTCAAGACCGCCTGGCCCGAGTCGTTTGTTGAAGAAAACAACCTGACCCAGCACATTTCGCTGCTGCGCAAGGCGCTGGGCGACCGCGCGGGGTTTATCGTTACCATCCCCGGACGCGGCTACCAGTTTACTGCCCAGGTAGCCTCAGGCGACGTTCCGCCACAGCCTTCACCCTCTGAAGGCCCAGGCGCGACAGGCGCAGGCGAAGGTGAACCGGGGAACGTGCCGCCCTCCGTGCTTAGCCTTGCCGTGCACGGCGTTCCGCTGTGGGTAAAGGCGACAGCCGCGGCGGTTGTGCTGTGCGCCGCCGCTCTTACCGGCTACTGGGGCTACGCCACGTGGAAACACCTGGTTCACCCGCCACAGCTGCGCAGGGTGATCGTGGCAGACTTCCTGAACTCAACTGGCGATGCGACCTTTGACCACACGCTCAAAGAGGCGCTTGAGATCGATCTCGAGCAGTCGCCCTACATCGACGTGATGAGCGAGCGCGAGGCGGCTCACTCGCTGGAGCTGATGGGCCGCGCGCAGGGGTCTGCGATCACGCCCGAGGTGGCCCGCGAGATTTGCGAACGCTCAAACCGGCAAGTGATGCTCACCGGCTCCATTTTGCCGCTGGGGCGCGATTACCTGCTCACTGTTGAGGCCACCGATTGCGGTAACGGAAGCCAGATTGCGGGAGCAAAGGCTGAGGCCGGAGCCAAGGAACGGGTGCTTGCCGCCCTCGACACCATTGCCGACAAAGTGCGCCGCGGCCTGGGCGAAACGCCGCGCTCGATTGAAAACTACCAGGTGCCCATTATGCAGGCGACCACGGCTTCGCTCGATGCACTGCGCTCCTACTCCATTGGCCAGTCGATGGACGCGGAAGGCAAGAGCGAGACCGAGACCATCCCCTTTTACCAGCGCGCGGTGGAGCTCGACCCCAATTTCGCCATGGCCTATGGCGCCATGGCCAATGAGTACTACAACCTGAGCGAGCCGAAAGTTGCTTCGCAGTTCTACAAGAAGGCGTTCGACCTGAGCGGCCAGGTGAGCGCCAAGGAAAAACTGATCCTCGAGGCCCACTACTATTCCGAGGGCGAGCAGGATATGGAGCACGGCATCAACACCTATCGCCAGTGGACTGAAACCTACCCAAGCGACTGGGTGCCGTGGATCGACCTGGCCAACGATTACACGCAGATCGGGCAATATGGACCGGCCATCGATGCGGGCCAGCAGGCAATCAAGCTCGAACCCAATCGCGCCATCAACTCGAGCGTGCTGGCCCGCGCCCTGATGCGCGCCAATCGCTTCGACGAAGCCAGATCGGTGGGACGCGAGGCCATCCTCCGCGGCATCGATTCATCGGGCCTGCACGCCACGCTTTACGAGCTGGCAGCGATAAGCCACGACAGCAAGGCCCTGGCCGAAGAGACCCACTGGGCCGCGGCGCACAACAGCGGTTGGTACGGCTGGTACTTCCCATTCATTGAAGGCGTAGCCGCGGAAGGCGTCGGCAAGAATCGTTTCGCCGAGCAGCTCTTCCACAGTTCGTGGGAGGCTGCCGAGCGCGAAAACCTTGAGGAGGCGGCCAACGACATTCTCATTTACCAGGCCTCAGTTGAAATGACCTATGGCCTGCCCGCTGCCGCGCGCGCCACGCTGGCGATTACGCCCAACAGCAATCAGGATTCGCCGGACCTGGCCATTATCGAGGCCCGGCTGGGCGATCTCACCGCAGCCAACAAATTCATTGCCGCCCACGGGCCCGACACGCATCCCGGCACGCTGATGGCCAACGTCGACCTGCCGCGTGTGCGCGCCCGGCTCGCGCTGGCCCGCGGCAACGCTCTTGACGCCATTGCCGCGCTTGAGCCCACCGTCCCGTTTGAAATGTTCAGCTACACCGTGCCGAGCGAGCGCGCCGAAGCCTGGATGGCGGCCAATCGTCCCGATATGGCGGTTAGCGAGTACCGGAAAATCCTCACCAACCAGGGCATCGACGGGCTTTCACCGCTCTATTCGCTGGCTCATCTGGGCATGGCGCGGGCCTGGTCGCGCCAGAACAAAATCGCTGAAAGCCGCACCGAGTATGAGCACTTTTTCGCCGCGTGGAAAGATGCCGACGCGGACCTGCCGATGCTGAAGCTGGCCCACGCAGAATACGCAAAGCTGCCCAAAACGACGGCGGTGGCAGCGAAATAATACCCCCCTGGAAATGGGTGCCCCATGTCCCTCGCACTTGGGGACATGGGAGGACATCAACCGAGCCGACTAATTTCCCGGACAGAAACCACTATCGTTCCATTCGCCTCGCTTGACACCCAATCGCCGCAGCGACAAAGATGAATGCGCCGGTCCGTGCCCGTCGTTCCGCACATCCTTGATCCACAGGAAAACCCCAATGAACAATCCGATCCGTTATCGATTGACCGCATGCGCCGCCGTCGCCATCGCCTGCACCGTTGCCTTCTATTCATCGCATGGCGCAGCCCCCGCGCCCGCCAGTCAGATGGTCTCGACGCCGCTCAAATTCGACCGTCTCGACCCAACCGCCGATCGTATTATCCCCGCGGGTGCGAACCTCGAGCGGGTTGCCACGGGCTTTACGTGGACTGAAGGGCCGGTGTGGGTTGATGGCAGCCTTTACTTTGCCGAAATCCCATCAAACAGCATTCGCAAATGGACGCCGGGGAAAGGCGCGAGCATCTGGCTCGAGCCGAGCGGCTACAAGGGAGCGACGCCTTATGGCGGACGCGAATCCGGCACCAACGGCATGACCCTCGACGCGCGGGGCCGCCTCACCGTGGCAGGCCACGCGCAGCGCGACGTGCTGCGCTTCGAGTCCTTCGACCCCGCGCAGCCTGCAACTATCCTCGCCGATTCCTACCAGGGCAAGCGCCTCAGCAGTCCAAACGATCTTGTGTACTCTTCAGATGGGTCGCTCTACTTTACCGATCCGCCTTACGGCCTCCCCACGCAGGGCGACAACGACCCGCTCAAGCAGCTCACGATCAACGGGGTCTATCGCATTCCCAACGCGCTGGCGCACAAGCCCGGCGCGCCCGCTGACAATGCATCCTTGCAACTGCTCATCGGCGACCTGCCGCGGCCCAACGGCATCGCGTTCTCGCCCGGCGAAAAATATCTCTACGTGAACAACTCCGAACCGAAGAGAATCTGGATGCGTTACACGGTCAAGCCCGACGGCACTCTCAAGGATCCCAAGCTGTTTTACGACGCCAGCAACGACCCACGCGGCGGCGGACCCGACGGCATGAAGGTGGATGTGGAGGGCAATGTCTACAGCGCCGGTCCGGCGGGCGTTTGGATCTTTTCGCCCGACGGCAAACCGATCGCAACGCTGCTCATTCCCGAGCGCGTGGGCAACCTGGCCTTCGGCGGCGCCGATCGCAAGACGCTCTACATTGCGGCCTCAAGCAGCATCTACCGCGTGCGGCTGAATGTGCCCGGATTGCCGCTGGTGCAGAAGAAGTAGCGGCGTTAGCGGGGTTAGCGGAGTTAGCCGAGCACAAAGGATCCGTGCCCCATCCATTTCGCGCACTTTGCGAAATGGGTGGGAAACCATGAATCTCCCTCTTTCACACGCCAGCCATCACCGTTCGACTGAGATCACCGCACTTTGTAGTTCTGTGCATACGTATCGCGCGGCAGGCCCAGGCTGCGGGCGTTGCTTGCCAACGCGTATGCCGCATCGCGATCGAGAGCGCCGCCGATGGTGACGAGCCATGGCGCCCTGCCGGAGGGCGAGAACACCGCGGGCGAAAGAGCGGGATCCTGTTGCGCCAGCGACCATGCCTTCTTCTTAGCCTGATCGTGGCGATTGTAAGTAAAAGCGACGACGCGCCACTCGACTCCGGATGGCGAGCCCTTCAGTTGCGAGCCGGCGCCGGGCGCGGGCGGAGCAAGCGAAGAACTTGCAACCGGAGATGGGTCTTGAGCAATCGTGCTGGTCGCGGCGGGCTGATTCGGAACCCGCTGCGCGGAGGCGCCGGAACCATGGCCGAACCAAAAGTGCAGGAATATCCAGCCGACGAGCACGACGCCCAGCAGGACAGCGCCGGCGGTTACCCAGCTGCGAAATTCGTGCTCCGAGACACCGAAGATGACGGGCAATTCCATCGGCACAGGCTTCTGCCCTGAAAGCATGTCGTGGGTTGCGGAGTTCGAAGCGGGCGGCAAGGATTGGGCCGGCATCGGTTCGGGTTTGGCGTCTCGATCGCGGAGATCGGACTGCGCAATTTTCTTAGGCGCAGCTTTGGGAAGATCGCGAACCCCAAGCGCGGCCTTAATCTCGGCGATTCCCCAGCTACCATTCATGCCGTTCTGGACAATCTCATTGAACGGGGCCGGCAGCGAAGGCAGCCGATGCGCCGACGCATCGCCGGACGCGCCGAGCAGAACCTCGGTCAGCAGCACCGCGAGAGCGTGGACATCCCGGCGGCGCGCATCAATGCCCTCGTCGCCCTCGGGAATTTCGCGAATGCAATCGCTGCGCAGCTTCACCGTGTTGCCCACTGCGTAGATGTTCCCCGCCTCGATGTGTTCGTGGACGAATCCGTTGGCGTGCAGAGATTCAAGAGCCGAAGCAACGCTGAGGCCGATCTGAGCGGCGTCGGGAGCGGAGAGTCGCCCACGTTTCAAGACTTCGCCAAGGTTTGCCTCAACGCGCTCAAACACCGCGTAAACAGAGGTGATGTGATCGTCGCCCTCGACGAGGAACTGGCCGAAGCGATCGATGCGGAGGAAGCTGGGATGGCCCAGCGCCTGAACGCCGCGCCATCGCGCCAGTATCTCGTCCTCGTCAAAGTGGCATTCAATAATACGAATCAAGACGGGCTCGCCGCTCGCGTTGACAGTGGAGAAGAATGCGCTGCGTCCTTCGGTCTGCAGCAACTTTGTAAGGGCAAAAGCGCTGTCGATCGTTGCGCCTTCAAAATCAGTCCATAGATACATGGCAATCCTGCTTTAACTCGTGAATTCATTCCAAGGCAGGAAGCAAGTCAGGCAGAAAACTATAAGGTGTTGCGAGTGAAACGCATGTGTGTGCGATAGGCGCTCTATATATTGAATCCATTATCTACGATGGAGGCCGCGCGACTGTTACCCCGCAAGATTCTGGTTGCATTTTCCCGGCAGACCTTCGGCCTCACCAGTTCCTGCATGCGTTAAGAACCCCGTGACCCATCCATTTCGCGCACTTTGCGAAACGGGTGGGATAGCACAAACCTCAATCGCCCTTGCCCCATCCCCCACCGCCTGGAGTCTCAATGCGAAGCACGTCGCCCTTCTCAAGTTTGCGGCTGCATTTTCCCGGTAACTCTTCAGTCTCCCCAGTCGCCGCGCGCTTCAGAAGAGCGCGTCCCGCAGCGCCATCCGCGGCGCCGGCTAGTCCATAGGGCCGGAATCGCCTGCGCTCGGCCAGCAGAGTCATCTCCGCATCCGCCAGCAGTTCAATCTCGCGCACCAATCCATCGCCGCCGCAAAACCTGCCTTCGCCGCCCGATCCGTAACGGTACGCATAGCGCCGCGCGCGAAACGGATATGCGTATTCGAGAGCCTCAATCGGCGTGTTGAGCGAATTGGTCATGTGAGTCTGCACGCCGCTGATTCCATCCATCCCCGGCCGCGCGCCCATCCCGCCCGCCGCGGTTTCGTAATACGTGTACGCCTCGCCCGTGCGCTCGTCCACGCCGCCAATCGCCAGGTTGCTCATGGTTCCGGCGCTGGCCGCTGGAACGCGCTCAGGCGCAGCCTTGGCGAGGGCCCGCATCAGCACATCCACAATGCGCTGCGAAGTTTCAACGTTCGCGCCTGCAACCGCTGCCGGCGGCTCCGCGTCCACGATCGATGCTTTCGGCGTGTGCAAAGTGAGCGGCCGCAAAATGCCTTCGGCCGCAGGCGCATCTTCGCCCAGCAAACAGCGCAGCACATAAAAACACGCGGAGAGAGTAATGGCGCGCACCGCGTTTACGCTGCCGGCAACCTGCGGCGAAGTCCCCGCAAAATCCACTTCAATCGCGCCCGCCTTCGGATCGGTCCGCAAACACACGGCAATCTTCAGCGGCTCATCGGTCACACCATCAGAATCCATAAAATCTTCGGCGGTGAACTCGCCTGCGGGCAGGGTACGCAGCTCAGCCCGTACCAGCCGCTCAGCATAATCGAGCAGGCCCTCGACCAACAGATTCAGCTGGGCCATGCCGTATTTCGCAACCAGCTGCAGCATGCGCTGCTCACCCGCGCGGCATGCGCCGATCTGCGCATCGAGATCGCCGCGCCGCTCCTCGGGCGTGCGCACGTTCGCGAGAATTGTATCGAGCAAATCGCGATTGACCACGCCGCCGCGCACAATCAGCGAAGGCGCAATGCGAATGCCCTCTTCGTCGATGCTGGTTGCCGGCCCCATGGAGCCTGCATACTTTCCGCCCACATCGGCATGATGGGCGCGACTGGCCACGTAAAACGCCGGCTTTGCGTCGCCCTCGATAAATACAGGCAGCACCATGGTGATATCGGGCAGGTGCGTGCCGCCCGCATATGGATCGTTCAATATCGCCACGTCGCCGGGCGCAAAATCGTTAGCCGCAATTGCCGCCTGCACGCTCATGGGCATGGAGCCAAGATGCACAGGCATGTGGTCGCCCATGGCAATCACACGCGCCTGATTGTCGAAGATAGCGCACGAATAATCGCGCCGTTCTTTGATATTGGGAGAAAGCGCAGTGCGCTTGAGCACCGCGCCCATCTCCTCGGCAATGGAGTGGGCGGCGCAATGAAAGATCGAAAGGTCAACCGGGCCCGGCTGATTCGCGCTCATGCGTTTGCCTCCTCGCCCACGTCGATGACGATATTTGCGAATGCATCCACTCGCGCCGTCGCGCCGGGAGGAACCAGCGTTGCCGACGTGTACTCGGTAATCATGGCGGGGCCTTCGATGGTGTCGCCCGGCACAAGTTTTTCGCGTCGATAAAATCGCGTGTTTCTCCAACCGCCCTCGAACCAAACCTCGCGCTCGGCGTAGATCGCATCCGCACCATCGCCAGGCTTCAATTCGCGCTTCACCGGTTCATACGGCTCGCCGGCTGCCGTCATGCGCAGGCGCAGATTCACAATCTCCACCGGCCGCGCTTCATCGGCAAATCCGTAGCGTTGTTTGTGCAGCTCGTGAAAAGCCTCAATCGCCTTCGCGGGTTGCGCCGCATCGAACGCCACATTCAGCTCGTATCCCTGCCGGCGGTAGCGCAGATCCAAACTGCGCTGCGCATCGCCTTCAAGCCCTTCAGCCGCAAACTCCGCAGCGCCTTCGCGCTCAAGTTCGGCAAAGTTTTCTGCGAGGTTGCCGATCTCATCGCCCGGCAGCATCACGGTGCGTGAATCATCGCGGACGGTGTCGGCGAGCAGAATTCCCACGGCCGAGAGCGCTCCCGGCATGGCGACGACAAGCACCCGCGGAATGCGCAACGCGCGCGCCAGAGCACACGCATGTAGCGGCCCACCACCGCCAAAGGCCACCAGCGTAACGTCGCGGGGATCGTGGCCGCGCTCGACCGAAATCACGCGAATGGCCTTCTCCATCTGCGTTTCAACTACGCGCACAATGCCTGCGGCAAGTTCTTCGGCGGTCGCCAGCGCGCCTTTTTGTTCGGAGAGAATTTGCTCTGCGCGTTCGCGATCGAGTTTCACTCCACCGCCGAGAAAGCTCTCCGCATCGAGCCGTCCCAGCAGCAGATTGGCGTCGGTCACCGTCGGCTGCGTTCCGTGACCGAAGCAGATGGGCCCGGGATCGGCGCCGGCGGATTCGGGACCCACGCGCAGCATTCCGCCTGCGTCAAAGCGGGCGATGGAACCGCCTCCCGCGCCGGCCGTGTGAATGTCGAGCATGGGCACGCCGATGGGCACGCCGGCCACCACGCTCTCGCGCGTGCGTTCCGCGCCTTCGCGTGCATTGCGCGCCAGAAAAACATCGGTCGACGTGCCGCCCATATCGAAGCCGATGATGATCTCGAATCCCGCGAGCGCGGCCATTCTGCACGCGCCCACTACGCCGCCCGCAGGGCCAGAGAGCACCGTCCGGACTGGTTCGCGCGCGGCCAAATGGGCCGGCACAATTCCGCCTGAAGATTGCATCACATCAACACGGCCGCTTCCTGGCCGCGCTGCAACTCTCTGCTCCAACGCAGACAAATAGGAGCCCATGCGCGGAGCAAGGTACGCATTCACCACCGTCGTCGATGCGCGCTCGTATTCTCGAAATTCAGGCAGTATGCGGTGCGAAGCCGACACCGGCACGCCCAGCGCCCGCATTGCTGCTTCGACGCGCTTTTCGGTTCGCGGATTGGCAAAGGCAAACAGCAGCGAAATGGCCACGGATTGAGCGCCGCTGGCCCGCACCGCTTCAACCAGCGCGGTTAACTCTTCATCGGTAGGCTCGCGCAGCGACTCACCCTCGGCGCTTACGCGCTCGGCCACGCCAAAGCGCAACTCGCGCGGGACGAGGGGCACCGGAATCGGCGCAAACCAGTCGTAGAGTTTGGCGCGGGTCTGGCGGCCAATTGCGATGGTGTCTTCGAATCCGGCGGTTGTGACAAACGCAAGGCGCGCGCCCTTGCGTTCGAGCAAGGTATTGGTTCCAACTGTTGTGCCGTGTCGCACTTCGGCGCGCTCGTCGCCCGCAAGTTGGCGCACGCCTTCCATCACCGCCTGCGCGGGATCGGCGGGAGTAGAAAACAGCTTGACCACGCGCAGTTCGCCGCCCGACAGACAAACGCAGTCGGTAAAAGTGCCGCCGGTGTCGATTGCGATGCGCAAAAAATCTCCGCCTTCTCCGGTGAAAATCGCCGCCAATGCAGCGGGCCGCCGTAAACTTCAATCTTAACCACCCGCTGTCCATAGTCCCCGGAGATCGTTTGTCGAACTACCTCACAGGTTGGCTGGCTGACTCCACGCCCGAGCAGCGCCGCACGCTGGTTGCGGCGAGCCTGGGCTGGATGCTCGACAGCATGGACGTGATGATTTATGCGCTGGTGCTGGGCCAGGTGCAGCACGATCTCAATCTAACAACGTCACAAAGCGGCGCCATGATGTCGGCGACATTGCTGGCCGCGGCCGGCGGGGGACTTGCTTTTGGATGGTTCGCCGACCGCTTCGGCCGCGTGCGCGCGCTCTCGCTCAGCGTGCTTGGCTACTCCATTGCGACGGCGATGTGCGGACTCACTCACACCGCGGTCGAGCTCATGCTGTGCCGCATCATTCTCGGCCTGGGCATGGGCGGCGAGTGGGCATCGGGCGCGGCCCTGGTGGCTGAGTCGTGGCCGGCGCGCCATCGCGGCAAGGCTCTGGCGCTGGTGCAAAGCTCGTGGGCAATCGGCTACGCGCTCGGCGCTGCACTGGTGGCCGTGGTGATGCCGCGCTTTGGCTGGCGTGCGGTGTTCTTTGCCGGCGTGCTGCCGGCGCTGATTGCGTTGTGGGTGCAGAGCCGGCTTCACGAGTCGACCGAATGGCGCGCGGCCCGCGCGGATACAGTGCCTATCGCGCAGCTGTTTCGCGGAGCGCTTGGCCGCAGCACGCTGGTGTGCGCCACCATGAACGCAGCCACGCTGTTGGGTTGGTGGGGACTCTTTACCTGGGCGCCGCGCTTTCTCTCCATGCCCATCGCCCAGGGCGGCCGCGGCCTTAACATCGTTGCAACCTCCGGCTGGACCATCGTGATGCAGGGCGGCACTTTCCTCGGCTACATTTCGTTTGGATACATTGCCGACCGCTTCAGCCCCAAGCGCACCTACATCGCATACCTTGTCGTCGCCGCGCTGCTGGTGCCAATGTTCGCATTCGTCACCAATAACTACGCGCTGCTGGTGATCGGCCCGCTGGTGGGTTTTTTCGGCACCGGAT
>JBEKCW010000156.1:0-10623 GCA_050014675.1 Occallatibacter sp.
AACTGCTGGCCGGTGGTGTTCACGTCGGTGGCGTAAGTGAGCGTCACATTGCGCCCGATCTGCTCCTGCACCGTAATGCGCGAGGTGGAGTTGCCGAATGGGCCCAGGTAATTGGGGTCGACCTTGACCGAGCCGGCGCCGAAAAGTTTTTGCACGCGATTGCTGACGGTTGCGTTCAGGGCCCCGCCCAGCAACGCGTCGGTGCTCTCGCTCGACACGGCCTGTTCCTGCTGCTGGGTATAGAGGCGTTCCTGGTTGGCGGTGTGGCCGAGGGCCAGCAGCGACACCACGTCGGCCTCGGGCATGGGCGGGTCGCTGCGATAGGTAACGGACGGGCGGCTGGGCGAGCCGAGCAGGCCGAGCGTAATGTCGTAATCCTCAACATGCGCTGTTGCAGTGAGGTCGATGACGGGTTCAATGCGCACCGGGTTGGTAAAGGTGATGGCGCCACGCTGCAGCTCGTAACGGGTTCCGGCAATCATGGCGCTGCCCTGCGTAATGTTCACGCGCCCCAGCAGAGAAGGCGAAGCAATGGTGCCGCGCACGCGCAAATCCACATCGCCGGCCAGCTTGGCAAAGGCATTCTGAAAGTTGAGCTGCGGTGAAGAGACGATATGCACATCCAGGCGGACGTGGTTCGAGGGCGCATCGGGCGAAGTGATGGCCGGGACCGTGTTCGCCTGCTGCGCCAGGCCTGAGACATCGAGGTCGGCGCCGGCGCTGAAGCGCGTGATGGTCACATTGCCCGAGAGCAGCAGGCTTGACTGCGAACCATCCAGGTGCAACGTGGCATCGGCCAGCGAACTTACTCCTTGCGGGTAGCGAATGCGGATGTTCTTGCCGGTCACCGTGAGGTCTGAATAGATGCCGTGCTGGTAAGAAAGTGAGCCGCCAACGCTCAGCAGCCCGCCGCCGCTCATGGCGGTAAGAGAGCGAACCTCGAGCCGGTTCTGGTTGAACTCGAGCGTGCCGTGGAGCTGGCTGAGCCCGTTGGGCAGGTCCTCAAGCGAAAGCGAACCGTTGTCGAAATCGATGCGGCCGTGCAGGCCTGGTTGATCGAGCGGTCCATGTGCTTCGACCTGGAAGGTGGTGGTGCCGCCGGCAGTCAGATCGGGGTCAAGCGTTTCGGCCAGCTTCAGGTTAATGGAGCCGCTGGCGGCGAGATCGAGCTGGCGTTTGCCTTCGAGACTGAGCTGGCCTTCGGCGTGGAGATCTGTGTTTTCGCCTGTCACGTGCAGGGGATCGAGGCGAACTTGGGAGTTGGCGAGCGTGGCATGAGCGCCGCCCTGGCTTTGGAGATGAACGCCGGCAAGCGTCACCGCGACCTGCTGCAGGGTGGCTTCTCCGCGAAGTTTTTTGGGATCGCGGAGCGGCCCGTCGACGGTGATGGTTCCGGCCAGAGAGGACTCGCCCTTGATGGACTCAAGGTGAGCGAGTTGGAGAATCGCGCCGATGTTGAACTCTGAAAAACTGGCCTGGGCATGGGTTGGATAATCGCCGCTCAGAGTGGTCTGGCCCTGGAGCGCGAGTGCAGCCCCTTGCAGGCGCGAGGAGATCTGATAGTTGAGAGTGCCGGCGACGGTGTGGGCTGTGAGGCTCAGGCTGCCCACTTTCTGGCCGCTCAGGGCAAGGTCTGAGAGCGTTGCCTGGGCATCGAAGAGGGGCTTATCCAGCGTGCCGGAGCCGGAGATGTTGGCGGTGAGCCGGCCGGTGGCGTCGATGTCCTGCTGATGCAGCCACGCAAGGCGGCTGAGATCGATTGAGGCACTGTCGGCGTCGATCTTGAGGCCTTTGTCGCGCAGGTCGTAAGTGCCTGAACTGGTGATGGTGCCGGCGTCGATGGCGAGGCTGGCCGTCGAAAAGGTAAGGACACGGTTATCAAGGGTGCCTCCGAGACTAAGGCGCTTGAGGGGTTCGCCATAAAAGACGCCGTTGCTCAGCTCAATCGTTCCCGAACCGCGCGGGTCGTGAAGTGGACCATCGGCCTGAATGGTCGCGTTGAGCGTGCCACTTACGCGAAGGCTCTCTGGCAACATCGGAGCAACATCGTCGAAGGCAATCTGGCTGGCCTGCGCGTGAAGATGGAGATTGGAGTCGGCGTTGAAGCCTGGCTCAGGGCCTTCGGCCGCGTCGAGCGAGCCGTTGAAAGTTATGCGCGATTTGCCCCGCATAGCGACGGCATGCAGAACCGCGATGCGGGCGGAGGCGTAACTGCCATCGGCCTCAAGCGAATCGAAGTGGATGAGGCGCGGCTGGGCTGAAGAGTCTTGCGCAGGCATTTCAGCCTGGAAGTCGGTGGCCTTCATTTGACCGTTGAGATGCGGATGAAGGATCGAGCCGGTCCACGAGCCCGTGAATGCGGCCTCGCCCGCCAGCGATATGGGCAGAGCGGCGGCGCCCGTGCGTCCGTTGCGATTCAAATCGAGTGCGCGAAGCACAGTGTCGAACTCCGCAAAGTTGCGGGAGTGGAATTCGATATTGAGATTGCTTGGACTGCTGAGCGGGTAAGCGCCGAGCTGGCCGCGCGCCGAGAGTTCGCTCTGCGGAAGAACAAGATCGAGATTGCGGACGGCGACCGAACCGTCGTGCTGCATGTATGTGGCGTCGACGACACCGGAGGTAGGCACTTCGCCGGCCACACCGGCAGCGGGCGCCTGCGGAGCCGAAAGAACAAAATTGGTGTCGACCACTACGGTCTGTTGATCGCCGTTGGTCCACGCGGCGTGAGCTGGGCCGTTCACGCGTGAATCCAGGCCCAGCCGCTTGAAGGGCGCCGTGCTCACAATGTCGAGAATGGTGTCGAGTGCAACGTTATGGAAGTCGGCGTTGACTTTGCCGTTGACAGGGATGAAGGCGGGAGGCGGATGGACAGCAGCCACCTCAGTGGGCTGGGGCGCAGGATTCGGGGTTGAACTGCGCGGCTTGCCGTGCAAAAGCCCACGCAACGAAAAGCCGGCCACTTGAGGTTTTTGTGCCACAGGGCTCACAGGGTTTTGAGGCCCCGGCAGCCACGGCGCAAGATCGACCGTGCCATCAATCTCCCCGCCCTGCGCCAGTCGTGCTGCCACGTTGTCGATCAGCAGGCGGTCCTGGGTGCCGTGCACTTTGCAATCGAGCGTGATGCCGTGCTCTTCAAGGCCAGGGGCCACGTAAGCGCCATTATCGATGTGGATGGGTCCATCGAATTGAAAATGTCCGGCGTGGCCAATGACAGCCAGGTCCAGTTTTGCAAAGCCTTCTGGAGCCGAGGGAAAGCCTGTGATGGGCTCGAGCAGGCGCATGTCGAGATCGCCGTTGACCTGCGCGCGCCAATTGAATTGCTTGAAATCGTCAAGCTCGCCCGAAATCTGGAATGCGTGGTCTTTGCCGTCGCGGCTGTGCGCGGTTAGCCGCAGGCCGCGCAGATAGGCCGCATTGCGGGTGAGATCCACGGTGGCCTGCAGAAGTCCGTGCACCGGCGGGGACTTGGCTTTAGCAACGGTGCGCCAAAGACTGAGATCGGCAGCGCCGACTTCGACATGATAACTCTCCGGCGAGTTCCGCGATGCGGCAGCGTAATTCATGCGCAGCGAGACATCGATGGCGGCAAAGTCGAGCGGAACCCAGCGGTTTTGATAATCGAAACCGGCAGCGCGAACGTCGTAATCCAGGTTGCCGCGCTCAACAGTCACGCGCGCCGCCTTCAGGTCGAAGAGCTGGTCGATGGCGTGCGGGTTGTGCTTTGCCTTGCGTTTGGGATGCGGCTGATTGGTTGCGCCGTCGGGATAAACAATCAGGTGGAACTGGGGCTGGTCGATATCGAGATCGCGCAGCAGAATGCGCGGGTTTCCGAGGTCGAAGATGCTGATTGCAACATGAAGATGATCGACACGCGCCCAGGGCGCTTCGCCGGGCGCTTCAAGGCCGTGAATGACGAGGCCGCCCATATCGGCTTCGAGATTGAGCAGGTCCCAATGGAAAGACTGAAGTTCAACGCGCCCGCCGGTGAGACTTTCAAGGTTGCGCACAACGCGGCCGCGCATCACATTCTCAAAGTGAGCGGAGCTGAGATAAAAATATGCGCCGATTGCGGTAACGACGATCAGAACCAGCGCGCCGGCGATGGTGAAGGGCACGTGGCGCGTAAAGAAGCGGCGCATGCGGCTCATCACGCGCGGCGTGCGGGGCGAATTGGGCTGCGTGCTCATTGGCCGCCGCCTCCCGAGACGGTTTTGTCAGAACCGGCCTGGCCGGCACTCCCTGGTTCCGCAGGCATTTCAAGAGCTGGGTCGAGGATTTCGACGTCGCCCTGCTGGCGCAGATTAGAGAGCCAGCTATCGAAGAGCACATTGACTTGCTGTTCGAGCAGAATCTCCTGAATGCGCGGAGCGACCTCTTTGAGTGAAGGAGCGGTCTCGCCCGGCTTGTACTGCGGAAGCAATGTCTTGTTGTAATAATCCCCAACCTGCTGCTGCGAAATGCGAATGCCCTGGCGGAAGCGCTGCTCAATAAAGCTTAGAATCTCGAGCCGGTACCGAAGATATGCGGTAACCCGTTCTGGCGTGAGGTGGTGCGCGGCCAGCATCGCTTTCCAGCCTGCATCGGATGCGCAATTGGCATGAACGCAGGCAGGCAGTTCATTGCGAAGCTGAGCCAGGCGAGCGTCGACCTCAGATTGCGGCGGCTCGACGGCCCGCTCGTCCTGCTGGCGAATCTGCTGCTCAATGAGAGCGCGGCTGATGATCTGCTCAAGTGCGCGCTGGCGCGTGAGCGGGCTCTCGCCCACTATGTTGGGATCGAGCACGGACAGGCGGATCTCGTCGTCGAGATCGCTGGCCAGAATTATGCGCTGGTTGACGACGGCAACCACGCTATCGAGGACCACAGGCGCAGTTTGCGCAGAAGCGGATTGCGGCCCCGCTTGCACAGCAAACAAAAGAGCGAGCGCGCACAGCACCACGAACCTCAACCCGCCAATCCCCATCCCGCACGAAACCGGGTGCCCCATCCATCGAGCGTCTTTTGCTCGATGGGTGGGAGACCGCCAGTGCCACCCACCGGCAAATCCCGTCTTGTTTCTTTCTAGTGTGCGCATCAAAAAGCCTGTCCCAACGAAAAGAAGAAGTTGAAGTGCGGCGCCCAGCCCAGTCGAGGAGCCGTGGCGTAACCGGGAATGGGGCTCCCGGCTGGCGTCGCAATTGAATAGTCGATGTTGACCGGGTAAATGGGCGGATTGAGATTCCAGCTGAAGTCGAAGCGGATGGGTCCGACCGGCGTGTGATAGCGCAGGCCGAGGCCGGGCGCGTGAGAAAAATAGTTGAAGTTGCAGGCGCCCTGCGCGCCGGTAGACGTGTAGGGCCCGCTGGGATTGTAGGGATACTGCTTGTCGGGGTCGGTCACCACCGCGGCCCTGCACGCATCGCGGTCGGGCTGGTGAATGCGGATGGCGCTTTGCCACGCATCGCCCGCATTGGTAAACACATTGCCCATGTCGTGAAAGATAACGAAGCTGAGCGCGTTGCCGAACCACGGCAGATTGGGCGGAGGCAGGCGCAGTTCGGTGCTGTTCGCCAATGCGCCTGCGCCGCCGATCGGGAATCCGGTCTCAGGATCGCGCGGGCCTGCCGCGTTGAACGAGAATCCGCGCAGCGACGTTGGACCACCGGAGAACAGCCGCTCAGGCAGCGGGATGATGCCGCTTGTTCCCGAGCCGAAAGTGCGAATCTGACCGTAATGGGTGCTGCGCGCGATCACAAACGCTCCCTTATCGAAGCTGTAGTAGCTGGAGCTGGTGGCGTCAATGCGGTTGAACTCTGCATCGGAGCCAAAGTCGTGGTCAGAGACGAACTCCTGAAAGCTGGTGTAAGTGCCGCGGTGCGCGTCCATGGGCTCATCGCGCGTATCCCGAATCCAGGTAAAGGCTGGGCCGCTCACGCGCGTTGCCGTGGCCAGCTCTGAGATTTCGCCCGGATAAACCTGCAACGTGCTCGCCGCCACTTTCACACGGCGGAAATCGAGCTCGTAGATGAGTGTATTCGCCTTCGAAAAAAATCGGCCGGAACCACTGAAGCTTTCAGTGCCGCGGAAGGCTGCTTCGAGCCGTGACGCGACATAGGTGGAGACGTCTTCGCTGTTGGCGTAACCCGCCGAGAATCCAAAGCCGAAGTTCTTGATGCCTTGAAAGTGCGGAATCTGATACAGGAACTGGATGCTCTGTTCAAGCAGGCCGTAATTGCCTTGCAGCGACGCCGATTGCTCGCGGCCGAAAAGGCCGTTGCGCGTAATGTTCGCAATCACACGCGGGCTGACGCCGGTTTTGCCGTTGGGATTGCATGGCACCCCGCCGGCGATTGCCCCTGCACAGTTGCTCTGCGGCTGGCCGGTCTGCGCCTCAAGCCCGATGCCCCAGGTAAGGGTCCACCGGCGCGCCTCGGTGAGCTGCAGCAGGATAGTTTTCTGCGGTTCGGCCCCGCTGGGATTCTCAATCGCCGTGTTCACTTCGTTGAAGAGAGCGTAGTTGTACAGGTTCCGCTGCGTATCGAGCAGGGCGTTCTGATTGAGCGGGTCACCCGCGTGGATGGTGATGGCCTTCTCAACCGTCGCCGGCCGCGTGTAGCTGAATCCGGTAGTCAGCACCTGGCGTACGAAGACCTCCTCGCCCTCAGCGATGTTGAAGGTCACGTCGACCTTGTGCGCGTCGGCAGATTCGATGGTCTGGCCGATCTCCACGTTCACATGGTCGAATCCCTTCGCCAGATAGGCATTAAGTATTGCATCGCGATCGCCGGCCAGGTTCTGCGGAGAGAACAGTTGGTCGGGAATAGTGTTGAGCAGTGGCGACAGCTTTTGGGTTGCAATGTTCGCGTTGCCTTCAATCTTCACCGAGCCCACCTTCATCTGCGCGCCTTCATCAATGTTGTAGGTCACGGTGAGCGGCTCCGATTGCCGTGCTTCGATCGCCGGAATCGGACCGGCGGCCGAGTGGTCAGCCTGCACGGTTTCAGGCGTGTTGGTCTCCGCGGTAACTTTTACGTTCGAAAATCCATTGGACTGGTACACATTTTCGAGTGCGGCAATATCCGCGGAGACCAGCGCCTGGCTGTATGCGCCGTGCGGATCGAGCGGGCTGGCCGCGTGAATGCTGAGCAAATCCATCAGCGTTGCCGTGTTGAAATAGTGGTTGCCCTTGATCAGCACGTGCTCCACGCGGCGTCGCGGACCAGGTTGCACGGTAAAAACAATGTTGAGCTGCGCGTTCGGCGAACCGGCCGACGCAACGGATTGCTGATCGTGGGTAACCCTGCAATCGAAATAGCCGAGGCGCTGATAGTAGTCGCGCAGGTTGCGGTTGCCCTCGTTCAGCAGGTCCTCGTCCACAGCGCCCTCTTCGTAAACCGGGATGAGATGCTTGATGCGCTCCGGGCCAAGGCTGGCTCCTTCAACAATCACCTTCACCAGGGGGCCGCGCGTGGCCGAAAAGCGGAAGTTCACATGCTTGGTCGCGGGGGCGTACGCAGCCGATTCGAGCTTGACGTCGGCTTCCAGCCGGTTGCCCCTCTGGTAATTGCGCAAGACTCCGTCGAGAGCGTGGTTCACCGTGTCGCGGTCAACGCGAGCGCCGGTCCGCAGGTGCGCGTAGTGCCTGAACTCCAACAGGCTTATGCCCGGATCGCCCGTCACTTCGACTGTGCCAACGCGCGCCTGCGGGCCCGAGGTGACGTGAAAAACAATGTCGACAAGCTGATCCTGCGGGTGCGGCATCATCTGCTGGCTGATCTTGGGTTCGTGGAAACCGCCTGTCGCGAGCGTCGCCCGCATCTGGTCCACGGCGCGGGAGAGTTTCTCGCGGGTGAGCCGCGAACCCGCGGCGAGCTGGCTGGCGCGCTCGAGCTGGGTGTTCATGGTAGCGCCGACCGCTCCATACACCCCGACCGTGCCGATGAACGGCCGCGGTGCGCCGGCGAAGGTCAGCTCCACGCCCCCGGTAACGCGCAGGGCTTCAACCTCGATATCGTCGTAGAGGCCGGAACGATAAAGCTCGCGAAGGCTGCGCCTGATGTCGTCGGGATTGAGCGGCTGATTTTCCAATTGTGCCAGGTGAGAGGCGATAGCCTTGATGCGCTCCTCTGGCACGCCGGTGAACAAGATTCGCGTCACGGTGAGGCCGGCAAACTCAAGAATGGCGTCGGGAGCGGGACTCGAAAGCGGCTGCGCCGGCGCAAAGCCCGATACGAAGGGAGGTGTGGATTGGCGAAGAGTGTCGATGTTGTCGGGATTCGGGATCGGAGCCGGTGTGACGGGTGCCTGAACAGGTAAGGTGGATGGCGGAGCGGTCGACGCGGGTGCGCGAGGCGGTGCGGCGGGGGTCGGCACCGGAGCCTGGGCGAAAACGACCGATGCCGCGCCCAAAACAAAGAACCAGCCCAGCAAAATTCCATACCGGACGGCCGCAGGAGTCAGCTCCTTTTGCCCGCAATGGTGGCCGCGCTTGCCCTCCGGTTTTTTCAGCAAGACTTTATTCTCCCAACCAGCAGGGAATCGAAAATCTATTCCCGAAAACGTGATCGTAGTCCCATGCGCACGATTCGAACGAGCCCGCCCGGCAACGATAACCAGCCCGACAACGAGAAATAGACGCTACGGCCAAGATTATGCCGCACCACCTTAATCGGTCACTTTTTTCGAGCTAAGCGTAAATCTGTTGACCCGATTCCGCGCGTCAGGTTGCGTTCCAACGGCAGGGGATTGGAGCCCGGAAAGGCGACAAAATCACAAATCGAGGCCGGTTAGGCAACCTTGCCGGCAGAATTCGACTCCACTAAAAAGAACCTTGTATACGCAATCCCGTCGGGCGCCAAAGTGAATGACCGGCTCATGGGAACATCGCGGATGTGAGCTCGCTCTCCCCTTTTATACTAACGAGGATGGAAGCCAGGCGCACGATCCGCGGGTTCCACAAAAGAACCTGAAGGAAGCGCATGTCCGATTCCACATCTCTCTCCCCCCCCGATCCAGCATCGCGGAATGCCGGCCCTGAAAATGCCGGCCCCGACAATGCCGGTCACGACAAAGCTGGCCCCGGCGACGCACCGCCCGCCCGCCAGCCGATGACACCACCCAGTCCCGCCGATGCCGATATTCTGGCTCGCGCCCAGGCAGGCGACCACCACGCCTTTGCCCAACTCTACTCGTTGCATAAACGGCGCATCTATTCTCTGTGTCTGCGGATGGTGGGCAACGTGGCTGAAGCTGAAGACCTCACGCAGGAGGCATTCCTGCAGCTGCATCGCAAGATCGGAACGTTTCGCGGCGATTCGGCCTTTTCAACCTGGCTGCATCGCCTGGCCATCAATGTTGTGCTCATGCAGCTCCGAAAGAAGGGTCTGTCGCTGATCTCGCTCGACGAGGCGATGGAACCGGCGCCGGAAGAAGGGCCGGGACGCAGCTTCGGCGCGCCGGACCCCACGCTTTCAGGGGCCATCGACCGCCTGGCGCTGCAACGGGCCGTGGCTAGCCTGCCGGCCGGGTACAGGCTTATCTTTATCCTTCACGACATAGAAGGTTTCGAACATAATGAGATTGCTACCATGCTCGATTGCTCGATCGGTAACAGTAAGTCGCAGTTGCACAAAGCTCGTCTAAAGTTGCGAGATGCTTTGAGGATTAGCCCGCAGCAGGAGGTGCGCCCATGAACCACCCTGAAGAAATGAGCTGCGCGGAATTCCAGTCGCAACTACCTGAGCTTATCGGTTCGGGAAAAATCGATTCCAACCACCCTCACCTCAAGGACTGCGCGCTCTGCCAGGCGCTTTTGGCCGACCTCGAGACAATCGCCGAGGCCGCGCGCCAGCTGTTTCCCATCGAAGACCCTCCGCCCAAGCTTTGGGAAAAGATTGAAACAGCGCTCAAAAACGAGGAGGGATCAGGACCGCTGCCGGGAAACGACCCTGGAACCGCGCCCGAGATCTCGTAGAAACAAGGCCCGGGCAAGTTCCGGGTTAAAGTTTGCATTTTCTGGTGACTGGGGACGAGGCCGATGGCCCGTCCCCTTCTCATTTTCCGGGCGATTCAGCCGATAGAACCTTGGAATGCGCGAGCAGAGAGGCCGGTCACGCAAAACAGTTCGCCACCGGTTACTATGACCCGCGATGGACAAAGCACTGGCCGCCCAGCCGGGGGCTCTCCGGGTACAACATTTTTATTTTTTGGCCCCAGGGTGGGAGACAACGAATCTCAATATGTAGGCGGCCGGTCTGCCTCTTACCAGGGTACGACACGCTGGCCGGAACCTGGCGGCCAGCGCTCCGGAACCCGATCAGGAACTGAATTCGCAGGCAAGCCGTACCAGAAGCAAGAGAAAGGGCAGTTTCGGGCAGGAAAGGAGCCCGTCGAGGATCGCTAAAATGCAACTTTTTCAAACCTTCGTGCTCTAATGAAGATAAGCTGATAAGAGGACACTCAATGCAAAGCCAGCCTTCGAACCCAAACCAATCCCGTGAAACTGCCGGTAAGGTCGTTGTCAACCATCGTCAGATCCCCGTGTTGCCAGTACGGGAGACGGTTCTTTTTCCCCATGCAGTGCTTCCTTTAACGGTGGGCCGCGAGAGCTCAATCCAGCTGATTGAATCATTGGGCGATGAGCGC
>JBEKCW010000157.1:0-12946 GCA_050014675.1 Occallatibacter sp.
GCCGTCCATTTCAACGAGCAACTGGTTGAGGGTCTGCTCGCGCTCATCGTGCCCACCGCCCAGGCCTGCGCCGCGATGGCGGCCCACGGCGTCAATTTCGTCGATGAAGATGATGCAGGGCGCGTTCTTTTTGCCCTGCTCAAACAGGTCGCGCACGCGGCTTGCGCCAACGCCCACGAACATCTCAACGAAGTCGGAACCGGAGATGGAGAAGAACGGAACGTTGGCCTCGCCGGCAACGGCGCGGGCCAGCAGGGTTTTGCCGGTTCCCGGAGGGCCGACCAGCAGCACTCCCTTGGGAATGCGGCCGCCCAGCTTTTGGAACTTCTGCGGCTCGCGCAGGTACTCGATGATCTCCTTCAGCTCTTCCTTGGCCTCGTCAACGCCGGCCACGTCTTTGAAGGTGATCTTCTTTTGCTGCATTGAAAGCAGGCGCGCGCGGCTCTTGCCAAAGCTCAGCGCTTTGTTGCCGCCCGCCTGCATCTGCCGGACCATGAAGAACCAGATGGCGATGAGCAACACGAACGGCCCAACATTAAAGAGCAGCGGCAGAAGAATGTTGCTCTGCGGCTCCTTGATGGAGAAGTTCACCTTGGCGGCCAGCAACGCCTTCTCAAGGTCTTCGTAGCTGGTCGGGATCGTGGTGTGGAACTCGTCTTTCGAGCCCTTCAGATGACCCTTCAGCTCGTCGCCCTGAATCACGGCATCCTGAACCTGATTGCTCTGCACCTTGTCGAATAGATCTGAGTAGCTGTACTCGACCTCTTTGCTGTTCATTGCGCCTTTAGTCACCACTACCCACAGCACCATCAGGCAGATGAGAATAAAGACCCAGAACATGATTGTTCTTACGCTCGAATTCACCAGCACTCCCTCGTTTCCGGCAAGCGAAATAATTACGGCTTCGCTCTATCGAACTACCAGGCCTTCTTATAGACGCTTTAGACCCGCGCAAAGTGGCAACAAAGTGCGGAAATGTCCGGAAGCCGACACCGTTAGCTCACCGCTCAGATCAGCAGTATCCCGATTGTACTCCGAAGGCAATAAAAGTCGAAGATGCCGCTGGTATCACCGGTAGGCTCGACCAGCGGGGTAACGGCCAAGGCGGACGAGAGAAACTCCCCCGCGCCTCTAATAAAGTGGCCGAAATGAAGTGAATTGGGATTTTGCAGAGCTTTTGTCTGGGTAAGTAAAGCGGCTGAACGACTCAGACTCGCCGTTCGGGACCGAGCGGTCGTACCGTAAGGATGAGGCCTGGTTCGGGCTCAAGCTCGACCCCCTGCATCCAGATGAGCCGTCCGTCGAACTCAAGAACCGGCCATAGAACCCGGTCTGATCCTGTAACTCTAAGATATTCAAGGACTTCTTTCACTTTTCGAGGGCCGGACGAGTAGCGAAGCCGGACCCGGTCGCCGGGACGCCAGTTGCGGAGGGTCGCAGTTACAGGCTGAGAAGAAGATTTGACTCCGGCAAAGTCAATTTTCAGGGTCAGGCCGAAGGCGGGGGAGTCGATCTGGCCCGGGATCGGTGTTTCGAGCGGCGTTTGCGGCGGCTCAGTGGATTTGCCCCTTGAAGGCGTTTCCGCGTTTTTGCTTTTTGGACCAGCGCCGAGGCTGAACCTTAGCTCGCGCGGCGTTCTTTCGGCGGTAATGCCGTTGGCCAGCTCAATGCGCTGGGAGGCATGGCCGCGGAGCGCCAGGTTCAGGAGGGACTCAGTGGCGGCGAAGTCGGGTTCGGCGCCGAGTTCAGCAGCGGCGCGGCGCAGCAACCGGCGCTGCAATGCCGGTGCGAGGGCGGCAAGCCGCGTGCAATCGAGCGCAACGTCTTCTGACGTGGCACGGCCTCCACCGCGGACAGGACGACCGCGAAGAATAAGTTGGGGCGCGAGGCGGTCGAGCTCGGCCTGCCACCACGCTTCTTCGTCGCGGGCGAGCGTGGCCATGTTTGCCAGATGAGTGCGCAGCTGCGGGTTCCACGATTCGAGCTGGGGCAGCAGCTCATGGCGGATACGGTTGCGGGTGAACGAGAGCTGGCGGTTCGAAGTGTCTTCGCGCCAGGGCTGGCCGATGGCTTTGAGATAGGCCTCGATCTCGGCGCGCGTAGTTTTGAGCAGCGGCCTGATGATGACGCCCTCCGCGCTTTCGAGTCTTGGATGAATTCCCGCCAGGCCCTCGGTCCAAGCGCCACGCAGAAACTTGGCGAGAACCGTCTCGGCCTGGTCGTCGAGCGTATGCGCGGTGGCGACTGCATGGAGCTGCTCTTTGGACGAGAGTTGCTGGAACCAGGCGTATCGCAAGCGCCGCGCGGCCTCTTCAATGGATTCTTGAGGCTTGCCGGTTCCGGGATTGGCGCGGGCCTCAGCTGCGGTGTCGACACGGGCTTCGTGGAAAGGGATATCAAGGCGCGCGGTCAGGTCACGGCAAAACTCGAGATCGCCGCCCGCCTCTTCGCCGCGCAGGCCGTGGTGCAGATGCGCCGCATGAATCACCAGCCCCAGTTCCCTGCTCCGCTCGGAGAGCGCGCAGAGCAGCGCGACCGAATCCGCGCCGCCGGAGAGGCCAACGGCAACACGCATCCCCGGCTTGAACATCGATGTGTCGAGCGCGAGGCTTGCGGCGGCCTTGCGTGCGGGCGGAGAGGGCACGAGAGGATTGTAAAGCCGCCAGCGTGCTTTCCCATGTCTCAGAATCGAGACATGGGGCACCCAGGATTTGCGGTTGGAGTTTTCGAGACCATGAAAACTACGACGCCAACCTCAACTTCACTCATTTCTTAGGAGCCGCACAGCCAAAATTCTCGGCGCTGTTGGTGTCGCCGCTGCCTTTGTACTGCGCCACCTGCGGAAACGGGCACAGTGGGCGAGTGATGGCCGGCGCTGCTTGCGAGTTGCCGGCTCCGGGCGGAGCAGCTGCTGTCTTAGTTGCGATGATCGAAGACGGTGCGGTTCCCTTCTCCACCCATAGCTCGAGCGCGGTTCGCGCGTTGTAATGCGGGTCGGGGTTCGACGATGGCGACTGGCCGAATTCGTCGGGCCCAGGGCCTCCCGCGCAGTGCTGCATACCCGGAACCATATAGAGGCGCACGAATGACTGAGACTTGCCCTGGCCCAGCTTATCGATGACGCTTTGGTAGTAATTCACGGTGCTGAGCGCGGGGATGGCCGGATCGTTCCAGCCGTGATAGATGATGAGCTTTCCGCCGTGGGAATAAAACGGCTTGAGGTTGGGATCGGTGGAGTTAAGCGCATGAGCTGTTTTCTCCGCGGCCAATGGCAGCCCGGTCTCCAAGCTGAACGATTTCATATCCCAATCGGACTTCTGATAAACCATGTCGGAGTAATAGCCGCTTCCGAATGCCGCCATCAGGCTGCGTCCGGGAGCGGGGCCAGTGATCCAGGTCCCCCATCCATTCTGGCCTTCTTCAGCGCCGGGCAAATACCCTGGGAAAAGGGTGCGGCCATGCTCGTCTTTGACGCCCCCGTAGATGGCCTTGAGTGAAGTCACCTGCGGCCCGGTCAAACACTGGCCGGTATCTTCGCCGTTTTTGCATTCGATCGACGCGGGGTCGAATTCGCATTGGCGCGGATCGTTGAGGATGCCATCGCTGACGCCATCGAGCGCGTCGCATTGGGCCAGGACAGCGTGGGCGATGGTCGCGATCTTTTTCGGCGGGATGAAACTCTCGGGCGAGGCCGTGAGAGCCAGCGTGTCAGTGACTGTACCGGTGAGCAGCAGGGTCCAGTTATTGGCCGGCGCTCCAGCGAGAATGCCGTCGTAATCGTCGGGAAAACGCTGGGCTTCCATCAGTGCCTCGCGGCCGCCATCGGAGCACGAAGCGAAGTAAGAATGGCTGGCACCAGAGCCATAGAACTGGGCGACCACCAGCTTGGCTACGCGGGTCATTTCGTGAATGCCGCGATACCCGAAATCGATCACTTTCTCAGGATGGCCGATCGCCCAGGAAGCGTCGATGAACGAGCCGGTATGGCCTGTATCGGTGGCTGCCGCTGCGTAGCCCTTCGACACGAATTCGGCCAGCTCACCAGTGTCGTACGACCCTGCGAATCCTCCGTTGCCGGTGCCTTGAAACCTGCCATTCCAGCCTTCGAGCGGCATCCAGATTTCGATCGCGATATCGGAGTCGGCGCTCGGTGCGGCTTTCGCCATCACCCTGCAAAAGGCGGCCAGCTTGCTGTAGAACGCGGCCACGTCCGCGCCGCCGTTGCCTGATGGCGCGTTGTAGGTCCCGGTTGGAAATGCTTTGGCTGAGGTGATGGTGACGTTGGGAATCTGGAGGCTGGCGAGTTTGGCGCAGGCGTCGTTGCCGGATTGGCCCCGCGCCAGGGTTGCGGCAAGCAGCAGCGAGCCAGCAGCAAAGAGGAGTCGTGAGATCGTCATCGCCGGTGTCCTTACTTGAGGGCTAATGTCGGGGCACGGCAATTTTACAACGAGCTGCCAGCTCTTAGCTTTCAGCTTTTAGCTCGGACGTGCAACTGCAAAGGGGCTCGCTAAATGCCGTGGATTCGGATACGGCCTGCAACATAGCGATGCGCGAAGCCAAGAAGCTAAGAGCTGAAAGCTGAAGACGTCCTTGCCGGTGCTATACTCGGCGAGTCATGCAAGTGTTTGCCATACTTCCAGCAGCGGGTTTGGGAACCCGCATGTCGGGGCCCAAACCGAAACAGTTTCTCACGCTCGACGGTACGCCGATCCTGATTCACTCTCTGCGCGCGTTTGTCGCGGTTGAGCGCGTTACGGCGATTTATGTTGCCGTGCGCCAGCCGGAGGTGGAGCGGGTTGAGGCGCAGATCGCCGAGTATGGCTTCTCTGGGCGCGTGAAGGTGGTTGTTGGCGGCGACAAGCGCCAGGAGTCGGTGGCGCACGCGCTCGCCCGTCTGCCCGCGGAGCCCGACGATATTGTGCTGGTGCACGACGCGGTTCGTCCGCTCATTGATGCCGCCACCATTGACCGCACCATTGACGCAGTGATTGAAACCGGCGCGGCCATTGTGGGAATGCCGGCTATTGACACCATCAAACAGGTAGAGCGCACGGCGCACGGGGCGCTGATTACGGGCACCATTCCGCGAGAGTTTGTGGTGCTGGCGCAGACGCCGCAGGGCTTCCGGTACGGGCTGCTCAAGAGCGCATTTGCCGAGGCCGAGGCCGATGGCTTTGTGGGCACCGATGAGGCGTCGGTTGTGGAACGCGCCGGCCATTCGGTAGCCGTAGTGCACGGATCTCAGGTTAATCTGAAGATTACGCAGCCCGGCGACCTGGAGCTGGCCGAGTTTTATTTGAAGCAGCGGAGTTAGCCGCGTTAGCGGGGCTAGCGGAGTTAGAAAAGACCCTTCCCGAGACGGTGTGGGGTTCTTGATCAAATCATCGCAGGCCGCTTAGAGAAAGAACGAAGTCGTTATGAATACACGAATCGGCATTGGCTGGGACTCTCACGCATTCAAGGCGGGGGTGCCGCTGCGCATTGGCGGCATGACAATTGACCACCCCGAAGGCCTCGCCGGCCACTCCGATGGCGACGTGCTGCTGCACGCCATTACCGATGCGCTGCTGGGCGCCGTATCCGCCGGCGACATTGGCTGCTTCTTTCCGCCCGGCGACCCGCGTTGGAAAGACGCCGACTCCGCGATTTTTTTGAACCTTGCGCTTGAAGAGCTGCACCACGCCGGCTACAGCATTGTGAATGTGGATACGACGCTGGTGCTGGCCGCGCCCAAGATTTCGCCCATCGCCGGCGAGATGCGGTCGCGCGTGGCCGACCTGCTCGACCTGCCCATCGACCGCGTGAGCATCAAGGCCAAAACGCCCGAAGGGCTGGGCGTGGACCACGTGGCGCAATGCCACGCGATAGTGCTGGTGGAGCGCAACCAGGATGCAGAGGGCCTGAAAGCCATAAGCGAAGTGATTGAGACGCAGCGCCAGCTTGAAGACGTGGTCGACGACCTGCTCTCCTCGGTGCATGGCGTGCCCAAGCGGCGGATTACGCCGAGTGTTTACGACACTGAGGACATTACGTAAAACAGGGAGCGAGGGAGCAAGGGAACGAGGGAGCAAGGGAGCTAAGGCCGGGGATTTGCTGGTATCACCTTCAAATACCCACCTGCGGCGCTAATATGGCCTGCGAAAGAAAATGCTCTCAGGAGGTTGCATTATGGGGGACCTGCTTCAGCCCTGGCATCTGCTGGTTATAGCTTTGCTGTTTGCGCCCGTCACCGTGGTCATTCTGCCTCCGTTCTGGGTTATTTTCAAAAAAGCGGGCTTCCAGCCAATTCTCTCAGTCCTCATGATGATTCCTCTCGTGAATCTGGCCCTGCTCTATTTCATTGCCTTCTCCGAATGGAAGGCCGGCCCGGCGCAGAAATTGTAGCCACGCCGGCGAGATGCGGGTCCCCTGTTCCGAGACCGTTTAATCTCGGCGGCTCAGCTGCAACCGAATAATTTCGTTGCAGATTGGGTCGAATCAGGATAACTTGGCTGCGAGTATCCATCCCATTTGTGGAGTGTGAAGTATGCATCTGATGATTCTGCTCGCGCAGGCGCAGCCCGATCAGGCAATGGTCCAGCAGATGGTAGTAGCGATGATGGCGATTCTGCCCATCATCATCCTGATTAGCCTCGCGGTCATCATTGTTCCCTTCTGGTTCGTCTGCAAAAAGGCAGGCTTTTCGCCCTGGCTTTCGCTGCTTGTCATCGTTCCATTCGGGTTTCTCATCTTGCTCTACATCCTGGCATTTGCCGAGTGGAAGGTGGTTCCGGCGCCCCCGCCGACGTATCCGGGCGGATATCCACCGCCTCCGCCGGTTGCCTGAAGAGACGGCGCGCACATTCGGCGCGGAGCGCGATGTTTTAGCATCGTAGTGGTAAACATTTCTTACGATGCCTGAATTCGATCACTCAACGCCCGGCACTCCGCGCGTACGTTTTGCGCCCTCGCCCACGGGATTTCTCCACGTGGGCAGCGCCCGCACCTTTATCTTCAACTGGCTCTATGCCCGCCACAACGGCGGCACCATGGTGCTGCGCATCGACGACACCGATGTGGAGCGCAACACCGAGGCCAGCGTGCAGTCGATCTTTGAGGGCCTGCGCTGGCTGGGCCTCGACTGGGACGAAGAGTACAAGCAATCCGAACGGCTCCACCTGCACCGCCAGGCCGCTGCGGCCATTTTTGCCAAAGGGCTGGCTTATCGCGACTTTACGCCGGCTCACACGGGCGACGATAACCAATCAGGCGCGCAGGGTGCGTGGCTGTGCAATCCCGGCATGCGCGAGCTTTCACGCGAAGAGAGTGATCGGCGAGCGGCGGCCGGCGAGACCTTTGCGCTGCGCTATCGCGTGCCGCGTGGCGAAGGCCGGGCCTTGCGTTTTGTTGACGCCGTGTATGGCGCACAGTCGAAGCTGACCGACGAGGTTGAGGACTTTGCGCTGCTGCGTTCAGATGAAATGCCGACCTACCACCTGGCCTCCTGTGTTGACGACGCCGACTTGCGCATCAGCCACATCATTCGTGGGCAAGACCACCTGACCAACACTTTCAAACATCTGCTGATCTTTGAAGGGCTTGGTGCAGAACCTCCGCAGTTCGCGCATCTGCCCTTGCTGGTTGCGCCCGATGGGACGAAACTCTCAAAGCGCAAGCATGGGCCGGTGGTGAGCGTCACCACGTATCGCGATGCCGGTTTTTTGCCGCGGGCTTTCGTCAACTTCCTTTGCCTGCTCGGCTGGTCTCCCAAGAACGATCGCGAGTTTCTATCTTTGGAAGAGATTCGTGACCTTTTTACGCTTGAGGGTGTCAATCGCTCGAACGCGGTCATCAACTTTACTGAAGAGCTCCCGTTCGATGAGAAGGCAGTCTGGCTGAACTCCGAGCACATCAGGGCGCTGCCAGTGGAGGAGTTGGCGCACGATCTGCAGCCGTTTTTCGCCCAGGCCGGATTCAACGCGCCGCTGGAAAAAGTGCTGGCCGTAACGCCGCTCATTCGCGAGCGCATCAAATTGCTGCGCGATGCGGTCGGGGCTGCGGACTTTTTCTTTGTGGATGAGCTTGCACCGTACGATCCTGCCGAACTGATACCAGCGAAAGCCGGCGATGTAGCCATGGCTCGCCGCGTGCTCGAGACCGCGCTTGACGTGTTGCCGTTGACCGCATTCGATCACGATTCGCTTGACCAGGCTCTGCGTTCGGCGGCAACTCAGCTTGGCTTAAAGGCCGGGCAGGCCTTTCACCCAATTCGCGTCGCCGTTTGCGGCCGCAAGAATGCGCCCCCGCTTTTTGAGACGCTGGTGGTGCTGGGGCGGGATCTGTGCCTGGAACGCATCAAAAAGGCCGTAGAAAGCCTGCAATCGATCAGTTGAGCTGAACGGGCGTCCCAGACCTGAAGATTTGGTCCGGGATGCGCGGATAAACCATCAAATCCAGGCTGCATAGACTCGCGACCGCTGATTTACGGGGCCCGGATCGACGTTTGACATTCCGTAATCGCTCGATTACACTTTGAGCATGCTTTCCGTCCGGCCGCTTCCCGAATTCACAGCGTGGCTTGATGGTTTGAAAGACAACCGGGTACGCGGCGCAGTAGCGGAACGGATCAAGCGCCTCACCTTCGGCTTGCTCGGCGACTTCAAGGCGGTTGGCGAAGGCGTGATTGAGTTGCGAATCGATTTTGGCGCGGGCTGGCGTATCTATTACACGCCGCGTGGTGCGCAGATTATTGTGTTGCTCGCAGGCGGTTCTAAGCGCACACAAAAGAGAGATATCAAGCGGGCTAAGGCCCTGGCCGCATTGCTGAAAAGCGAAAGGGACTTGAAATGAATAAAACCATTCACGTGGACGACCTGCCCGAGTTCGATTTCGCGCGCTACCTCGACAATGAGGAAAGCATCGCCGCCTATCTGACGGGAATTCTGGAAGCCAATGACGCGGCGCTGCTGGCCTCGGCGCTGGGTGACATTGCCCGCGCGCGCGGCATGACGGAGATCGCCAAGGCCGCCGGAATTACTCGCGAGGCTCTCTACAAAGCCCTTCGCCCCGATAGCGCGCCGCGCTTCGAAACCATCAGCCGTGTTTGTGCGGCGCTCGGTGTGCGCTTGGTGGCGCAGCCGTTGCGTACCCGCAAAGCTGCCGCCTGAACCTGGCCCGCAGGCGCAAAAATGAACGCTTCGGAGAGCAAATCCAAGGAGAAATGCAGATGAAGCCGTCCTTCGCCTTACTCATCATTGCCACAACGCTCTTCGCGGGCGGATTCGCGAGAGCACAGCAGCGTGAAGCTCAGCCCGAAAAGGACACCGGCTCCATGCTCTTTCATGCCTGCCAAGCAAGCGTGAGGGCTATGGACAGCGCTCCTACAAACGCTACAGACCCCTCATTTGATCTTTACTGTGCTGGCTATTTTGAAGGATTCTCAGACGTTGCCACCCTCAACGAAACATCGCTTTGCATCAAGAACGCACGCATAGGGACTCTTATTCGGGTGTATGTCGCGTACATGGATAAAAATCCAAAGCTGCTGGACAGCCCCAAGATTATCGGGGTCATTTTCGCATTGAAAGAGTCCTATACGTGCCCGGCGAAGAATTAGCCTAACCACCAAACCATAAGCCCCGCGCGGCCGGAAAGAGCGCTCATGATGGGAGGCGTGTGCTACTTTCCAAAGTTTCGGTCCGAACTAAGAAGTGGAACCTACCTTCCCAATCAATTACAGTCCACCCATTCACATCAGTGCTAGCCCACATCTCGGGTCGAGTCCACATAATCGCATCTCCGTTGTCTCGGAATGCGGGGAAAGGCCGGATCAAGAATCGACGACGACGGTCCATTTTGCCTCCTTCATTGTTCCTACTACCCCAGCATGTAACGGGTTCGCAAAAACCGCAAACGGTTTCTCAATTATTTTTTCGCTACGGCGAACTCTATTACTTTCCGTAACGCGATTATTGAGTGCCCACCTCCAGTGGGATAATGAAATGCAGTCATGACCAACGAAAATCCAGAAACGCAGGAAACTCCCGTCCAGAATAACTTTCTCCGCGACCATATTGAAGAAGATGTGCGCAACAAAAAGTATGGCGACGCGGTGGTGCAGACACGCTTTCCGCCTGAGCCCAACGGCTATTTGCACATTGGCCACGCCAAGGCTATCTGCATTGATTTCGGACTGGCGGATGAGTTCGGCGGCAAGACCAACCTGCGCTTCGACGACACGAACCCTGAAAAAGAGGAGCAGGAGTACGTCGACTCCATCCAGGCTGACGTACGCTGGCTGGGCTTTGACTGGGAACGTCTTTGCTACGCGAGCGACTACTTCGGCCAGCTCTACGAGTGGGCGCTGAAGCTGATCAAGGATGGCAAGGCGTACGTCGACGACCTCACGGCCGACGAAATTCGCCAGCATCGCGGCACGCTCACCGAACCGGGCACTGACAGTCCCTATCGAAATCGCAGCGTCGAAGAAAATCTCGACCTGTTCGTCCGCATGAAGAGCGGCGAGTTCCCCGATGGCAGCCGCGTGCTGAGGGCTAAGATCGACATGGGTTCGCCCAACCTGAACATGCGCGACCCAGTGATGTACCGCATCCTGCATGCCACGCATCAACGACTACGCGCACGGCCAGTCTGATTCGATTGAGAACGTTACCCACTCCATGTGCACGCTCGAATTTGCCGACCATCAGCCGCTCTACCGCTGGTACATCGAGCAGCTGGGAATTTTTCCATCGCAGCAGATTGAATTCGACCGGCTCAACCTCACCTACACAATGCTCTCGAAGCGCAAGCTGCTGCAGCTGGTGCGGGAGAATCGCGTGAACGGGTGGGACGATCCGCGCATGCCTACGATCAGCGGCATCAGGCGACGCGGGTTCACGCCCGAGGCGATTCGCACGTTCTGCGCTTCGATCGGCGCCTCGCGCACCAACGGCACAACCGACATTGAAATGCTGGAGCACTTTCAGCGCGACGACCTGAACCACCGCGCCATGCGCGCCATGGCCGTGCTGCGGCCGCTCAAGGTCGTGATCGACAACTATCCCGAGGGCAACGGTGAATTTGTCGAAGTGGCGAACAACCCCGAAGATCCATCGGCAGGCACGCGCCAGGTTCCCTTTTCGAGGGAGATTTATATTGAGCAGGACGATTTCCGCGAGGTGCCTCCGCCCAAGTATTACCGGCTTTCACCTGGCAAAGAAGTGCGGCTGCGCAACGCCTACTTTGTGACGGCGCAAAGCGTGATCAAAGATGCGGCCGGCAATGTCGTCGAAGTGCATTGCACCTACGATCCGGCCAGCCGCGGCGGCAATTCACCCGACGGGCGCAAGGTGAAGTCAACCATGCACTGGGTTTCTGCGGCGCACGCCATCGAGGCGGAGATTCGCATCTACGACAAGCTGTTCTCGAAGCCCGATCCCTACGATTTTCCCGAGGGCGGCGATCTGTTCGACAACCTCAATCCCAACTCGCTTGAGATTGTGACAGGGGCCAAGCTGGAGCCGTCGCTGGCGCAGGCCAGCGTTGGCGGCCACTACCAGTTCGAGCGCGTGGGCTACTTTTGTGTCGATCGTGAGTCAACGCCGGAGAAACCTGTATTTAATCGGACGCTGCCGCTCAAAGACAGCTGGGCGAAGATCGAGAAGAAAGCAGCGGGTTAGCGAGCCGGCCGGTTTGCGGTTGTGCCGGGGTGAACACATTGAGATACCGGCGCCCTGCAGGGGCGTTGTGCCTTCCCTGGTCCCAGAGCCGGCTTCCCGAACCTGCTCAGGGCGGGTCCTTTGGGGCATCCAGAATTTCTGCCTTGATTATGGCAAGGGGCGTGCAGTGAAGGGTTCAACCAATCTGAATCTTCGCTGAAGCATTTTCGGAAATGGTGTAAACCGGAGCCACGACTGCTGAGTGTGTTTTTCCTTAAGAAAAACCCACATTCACGGCTCTCAAGAGTTCACCGTATTTCAGAAAATGCCGTAATGGAACGCCCCGATCGTGGAAGAACTCGTACTTGAACTTCGACGCCCTCAATCCCTGACGGCAGCAGCCAGGAGCCCCTATCTCGACAACGCCAAACTGGCGATGATGTTCCTGGTCGTCTTTGGACACTTGTCTGAAATCTCCTTCAAGGGCGCGCAGGGGCAAGCCATCACCGTTGTTTATGGCTTGATTTACCTCTTTCATGTGCCAGCCTGGGCGTTTCTGGCTGGGGTAACCAGCAAGCCGGGCACCAGCATCCGAAGCGCACTGAAGCTCGTGCCGGCTCTGGCGGTCTTTCAAATTGCCTATGTCGCGATCACTATTCATCGCGCCGCCGACATTCGCCATTGGCTGGTCACGCTGTGGTGGGTGCTGTGGTTTCTACTGAGCCTGATCTTTTGGAAACTTGCTTTGCCCGTTGCGGTAAGATTTCGCTGGTCTATACCGGCGAGTTTCGCAGTGGCGATCTTGGCCGGCCTGTTTGGATTCGTTGGCAGGCCTCTGAGTCTCTCAAGAACCCTGGTTTGGTTTCCGCTCTTTCTGGCCGGGCATTTGTTCGGACGTCAGCTACTGCACTTTACCGCAAGTGCGTCGCGTATCTTCACTTTTGCCGGTGCGGCCTGCATTTACGTTGCGGGTCTGCTGATGTTCAAATGGCCATTCCCGGTTGAGGATCTTTATGAGGCCGGGAGCTACGCGTCTATGAACTTCCACCCGTTGGGATTAGGTATGGCATTTCGCACGATGCACCTGGTATCAGCGGGCATTCTGGGGACTTGCGCACTTTGCCTGGTGCCCCGAACGGAACACAGATTCACGCGATTCGGCGCGCGCAGCCTGACTATTCTGCTATTCCACCCGCTCTTTATCCGCTTGATCGGCAGATGCGAACACCAATGGGGAACGGTTGCGTCGATTCCAGTTCTGCTGGCGCTTGCGCTCGCGATCACTTTTGTGTCTGGGATAAAACCAT
>JBEKCW010000158.1:0-11676 GCA_050014675.1 Occallatibacter sp.
CAGGTTGTCGACGATGGTCTTGGGCGTCTTCCACGCATCGTCGCCGCGATTGAATCCCCAGCTATCGTTGAGGGTCATGCAGGTTTCCCAGGCGCGACCAGCCTCCGCGGCGCGAATTTCCTGCTCGGGGGTTGAGAAGTCGCCGGGCAGGCCGTTGCGGTTGTTCACGATGATTTCGGGCTGGAGCGAGAAGACCATCTCGTTCATGCGCTCCGACTCCCACTCGTCGGCGGTAAGCGGCCAGTCGACGTCGTACCAGAGCACGTCGATTTTGCCGTAGTTGGTCATGAGCTCGCGGATGAGGCCGTGGGTATAGTCGACGAAGCGGCGGCGGGCGGCTTCATCGGTCTTGCAGATTGCGCCGTCGGGGTGGTGCCAATCCATGAGCGAGTAGTAGAAGCCCACGCGCAAGCCCTCGGCGCGCGCGGCCTCAACGAATTCGGCAACGAGGTCGCGGCCCGGCCCTTGCAGTTTGGCGTTATAGTCGGTGAGCTTTGTATCCCACTGGCAAAAGCCCTCGTGGTGCTTGGTGGTCATCACCATGTACTTTTGTCCGGAGCGCTTGGCAAGGCGCGCCCAATTGCGCGCTGCGTTGGGCTTGGGATGGAAGTTTTTGGCGAGGATTTCGTATTGCAGGAGCGGGACGCCTTCGTACTCCTTGGCCCACTCGTGCTGCCCGATGACGCTGTAGAGGCCCCAGTGGATGAACATGCCGAACTTGGCCTGGGTGCCACCACTTCATGCGTTCGGCGCGGGTTGCGGCCTGCGGCGTGGGATTGGCAAGGGCATGCGCGTTGGTGGCGGCAAGGGCTGCGGCGCCGGCCGCGCCGAATTGTTTTAGAAATGCACGCCGTGTGCTCTCGTTCCAGTTCATGGGTTTTCCTCCGGTGATGGCGTTGGTGGCGCGATTGTTGCCGCTCCCAGGTCCCCAAATGCGAGGGACCTCCACCCCAAAGACGAAGACTTGTCCGTGGGGACCCCGGACCTGGGGCACCCAGATTTGAGGCTGGGCCGGGCTCACGCTGGCGGAGGCAAATATAACAGTTCGTGCCGGCCCTACGGGGCGGCGGGCTGCTCATTGCGCCTTTCCCAGGATTCCGTCGCCACGGCGACTCCATCCTGAGCTATTGTCGATTCGTCCCCCCGGGACGAGGGCCGGTGGCGCGGATCAAGCGGTTCGGTACAAATAGGGGGCCGTGCCCGGGGCAATTCACGTCGTTGGGAGGGCTCAGGGCGTGCGTAGGCTAATTCTCCGAGGGTTTTTCGACCTGGTCGATCACGTAGACGTCGACTGGGCCTTTGGCGGCCTCGAGTTTGAGGCCGAGCTGTTCCTGAAGCGCGGTGAAGAGATCGGGGAGCGGCGGGTCGGCGCTTGATGAATTGGACGAGCCAGCCGCCATTGCATCGGGCTGCCACTTGAGGTCAATGTTGTAGCCGCCGGTGAGGCCGGTCTTGTTCACAATCATTCGGCCCACTTCGTTTGACAGGCTGAAGGCCAGGCTGTCGAGCGCAATCCCTGTGCCGGAAAGCTTTCCGCCGCCCATTGAGTAGCCGTTGCCCTTGCCCTCGGGGGTTGCTTCGATCTTGAGCCCTGCCTTGGCGACGACAAGGTTATAGATGGGCAGCTCACGGGTTTCTTTGTGGAACTTGAGCTGGAAGCGGTCGGCGAGGAGGTCTTGCATCATCTGGTGCCAGACCTGCCTGCCCTGATCTCTCGGCAGTTTCTTGTATGCGGCTGCCGTCTCCTCGTCCATCTTGGCATCGACTTCGTAATAGTCCGAATCTGCCCATGGCGGCAGGCCAACCAGTTGATCGGGCATGACGATGGGGAAGGCGTTGAACAGGAAACTCTTGAGACTGAAGCCGCGGGAAGAAAAGCCGTCGGGGGTCGTGTTCATCCACATGGAAACACCGTCGCCAGTCTGCTTGTAGGGCTTGATGGAGACGATGTCGAAGGCGAAAGCAGCGGTGTTAGCGGAGTTGGCGGGGGCGGGCTTGTCTTGCGCGATCGCGGAGAGAGTGAAAGCGAGGAAGGCGGCTGCAATGATTTGAGCGGCGTGGCGCGATTTGGGCAGGAAGAACAGGAAGGAGTTCATGGCGCGGACCTCAGCTTTCAAATTAGGCAAGCGATTCACCGGTAGATTTTCCTGACCGAATCGCTCTTTGTGAGACGCGACAAGCCTGCGCGGCGTTTGTGCCCTGCCGAATTATTTTCGCTCGGTGGCGAAGTAGACGGCCACGCCGGCGATGAGCGCAATCGTAGCGGCAGCCACCACGAAGATCAAGCCTGATGGTGAAGAAGACGAGAGATCGCCGGCATGGAGCTGCGCCGATTGTGACGCGGTGCCGAACCAGCTGAGCCAGGCAAGTCCGTGGCGTGCCTCAAAGGCGACGAAGCCGATGATGGGCACGAGAAGAGCGACGAGGGCAAAGACCTGCGCGCCGATGAGAGGCCGCTGGATGCGCTCGAAGGCCTGCTGGCGGCTTCGCAACTGGGCGCGCCACCAGATGGATCCGGCGGAGACAGGCTTGGCAGCGGCGAGAGTGGTGGAACGCACGCGCTGAAACGCCGAGGCTACCAGCACAAGGTCGGCGCAGGTGCGGCATTGGGCGGCATGGTCGCGCAGTTCACGCGGAGCGGCAAGCGGCCACTGGCCGCGCTCGACAAGCTCGCGAATGTCTTTTTCACAGTTGCAGGAAACTAGTGTCATTGGGAACCTCCCGCGGGTTGGTGCTGCTCGCGAAGGATGCGGGCCAGCCTGCGGCGCGCGCGGAAGAGCAGCAGCCGGATGCTCGTGGCGGCGAGGCCGGTGACCTGGGCAATTTCACGGTGCGAATAGCCCTCGGCATGGGCCAGCCACAGAAGCTGGCGTTCGCGAGGTTTCATGCGGAGGAGCGCGGGACCCAGCTCGGCCTGCGCCTCACTTTGGGCGGTGGTTGAATTTGCAGTGAAGAGCTCTTCAGGCAGCTCGTCGATGGATGCGGCGCGGGGACGGCGCCAGTGATCGTGCAGCAGATTGGTGGCGATGCGGAAGAGATACAGGCGGGCGGCTACTTCGCCATCGTCATTGAGCGACGGGGCGCGCTCGGCGCAGAGGAAGCGGACGTAGCTTTCCTGCATGAGGTCGTCGGCCAAGGCCGCGTCGCAGGAGGCACGCACCAGGTAGGCCCAGAGCGGGCGGGCCGAGCGCTCGTAAAAGCCGGCGAAGACGGAGTTATCCATGTGCGCAGCCGTGTGCTGTCGATCGGCATCCGCCTCGCCTGCGAGCGGGTTCGGTAGTGCGAGATCCCAGGGCATGCGTCTCCTTGCCATGTCTTGAACCCATTTGCCTCTAAGACTCTGACCGGTTGAATGCGTTCTTTGGTTCGTGCTGTCCCCGGTCCCCAAATGCGAGGGACCGGGGGCACCCATCGTTGGTTGAAGAACAAGCGGTCAAGCTTAGCGCGGGTTCGAGTTGTCGAGCCGGGGATTGTCCGGCATCAGTCCCAGGCGATGAGCCACTGCCCAGGTTGCTGCTGCCGAAAGGATAAACCCAATTCCGGGCATCAGCATCACGGTTCCGGTGATCATCATGGACTCGGCAGTGTCCTGGTCGCCCACATGACGGAGCAGCAGGAAGCCGATGCCGAGAAGCACCATAACGAAACCGATCTGGAGGGGCGTGAGCACGCGAGCCACAACGTTGGGCACGTAGGGGCCTGCGCCTGCACCTGTCGAGATTGGGGCCGCTTCAAGGAACCGCTTGCCTGCCTCTGTTTCCATGTACGCAGCCAGCTCCTGGCTGGTGGTGAATTTATCGATGAGGCGGGAGTGGACCTCGCTCTGCATCTTGAAGGTGCGGCCCCAGCGGCGGCTCTCCACGAAGAAACGGGTGATGAGAACCAGGGCGGTGAAGATGGCGATCACGATCACCATGGGGATCATCTTGTCGACGATAGCCACTGCGCCGTTTGGGTTGTACGGGTTGACTCCGCGATCGAAGTCAGGCCACACGGTGCGTTCGAGAGCCTCTTCGCGATCGCCACCCCGTTGATCGAGGCTGCTGAAGAGGTAGAAGTCGGGATTCTTGGCGATGTCAGGGCGGGCGGTCATGAAGGCTGCCAGCTCAGGGTTATTGCGCTCGACATATGCCGGGTCGGAGAGCAGCGACGGATCGCGGGCTACCACGGAAGTGAGCACGGGGCTGAAGCGAAGAAGCTTGAGGAATTGGCGCTGGGTCTCTGCAACTTCCTGTTCTGAGGGTGCGGCGGCGGTGACTGCGGGCTTTTGCGCGGGGGCCTGCGAGTGGGAGAGGGCTGGAGCTGCTGCGCCGAGCGCAAGAGTTGCGGCGAGCGCCAGGCTGAAGATTTGATTGCGGTTTTTCATTTGGTTCACCCCTGTTGCGGATGCTGTTCTGCACATAGAACGGACGGGAGGGGTGGGTGGTTAACAGGGGGTGGGACTTTTGCGTACGCAGTTCTCAAAGTTTATCGAGTTGGCGTACAATGTACGTACGGAGGCGAGATGCCCGCTACAGAAAAGAAGGAACATCGACTCCATCTGCGAGCGACGGAGCGAGAGGTGGTAACGATCAGCCATGCCGCGGCTGCGGCCGGCCTGAGCGTAAGCGCATTCATCCTGACCAGCGCTGCGGAACGCGCCGAACAGATACTCGCCGACCAGAGGAATTTCATGTTGAATGACCGGCAGTGGCGGGCATTCTGCGATGCTCTTGACCGGCCGGCACGGCGCAATCCGCGGCTCAATAAACTGCTGCAGGAGCCATCCATTCTTGAACGCGCCTGAAAGCGATGCCGCGCAACTGTCGCAAATCGAGCTGCTTTCGCGCCGCTGCGATCTGAGTCAATTCAGTTGTGGCAAACACCCCTCTCTCGACGACTGGCTGAAGCGCTTTGCATGGGTCAACCAGCAGAACGAGGTGTCGCGGACTTATGTCGTCGAAAGGGGCAACCGCGTCGTTGGCTACAATTCCATTGCAGCCGGAAGCGTCGACAGAGAAGATGCTCCTGCGCGCGTGGCGAAAGGGCTGGCGCGGCATCCGGTGCCGATCGTGCTACTGACCCGGCTTGCAGTCGATCGGTCGGAGCAAGGCGCGGGATTGGGAAAGGCGTTGCTCAAGGACGCCTTGATCCGCATTGCCCGTGCGGCAGACATTGTTGGAGCCCGTGCGGTATTGGTGCACGCAATCGATGAGGACGCGGCCGCATTCTATCGGCATTTTGGATTCGAGCCATCACCCGTAAACGACCTGCATCTGATGCTGCTGATGAAGGACCTGCGGGCGGCTCTGGGCGGTGAAACCTAGCAACGCCGCTACTCCTCGCGCATGAGGCGGGAGGGGTCGGCGAGGAGGGCGCGATGGGCCGGCGCCCAGGTGGCAACCAGCCCCAGAGTCATCATGGCCAGGATGGTTCCGGCCAGTACGACAGGGTCGCTGGGGCTTGCCTGGTAGACGATGAATGACAACACTCGCGTGGCCGCCAGCCCAAGCAGAATTCCAGCCACAGAGCCGAAAGCGAGAAGGCGGAAGGCTCGGCCTAATGCAGCGCCGAGCACCTGCGTTTTTCCGGCTCCCAGGGCAATGCGAATGCCCATTTCTTTGAGGCGCTTGCTGACCGAGTAGCTGGCCATGCCGAAGATGCCGGTAATGGCGAGCATGGCTCCCAGCAGGCCCAGCACGCCCAGTGCGACCGTGGCCGCGCGGGCAGCGAAGAGCGCGCTGCTTTGTTCCTGGTCCCAGGTCATGAGGGTGAAGGGAAGGCTGGCATCGAGAGCGCGCACCGAGTCGTGGAGCGCAGTGGCAACGGCTTGCGGTTCGGCGCTGGTACGCGCCACCACAGCGGTTGAGGTGGTAGGCGACTGCAGCAGCGGCCGGAAGTATGCGGGCCTTGGATCTTCAGTGAGGGTGACGTACTTGCCGTCTTCGACAACGCCCACGACGAGGAAATTGTCGTGCCCTTTGTCGTGCAGGAAATGTGCGCCGATAGCCTGCGAAACCGATCCGAAGAATTTGCGGGCGAACGCTCGATTGACCAGAACGATGGCCGGGGAGTTCCTATCGTCGCTCCAAGCGATATCGCGCCCGGCGAGGAGCGTAGTTCCCGCAGCTTTGAGATACCCCGGTGAAATGCCGTAGGCCATGGAGATAGCCGTGGCATTTGAGTCGCGAAAATCGGAGGTTCCGGACTTGAAGACGGCGGTCTGGCTCCAACCAAGGCCGAGAGGAATGTCGTCGATGAGGCCGGCAGCGGCGACTCCGGGGACGGCTTGGGCAGCATCGAGCATGCGGCGCTGCATGGCGACGGCACGGTCGCCGCTGTATCCGGCCATGTTGAGGTCCTGGGTGAGCAGCAGAGCGTCTTGCGGCCGGAATCCGAAGCTGGCGTTCAATGAACGCGTGAGACCGCGAACGGCGACCAGCGACGAAGTGAGAAGCACTGCGCAGACCGCAACCTGAATGACGAGCAGGACGTCGCGCAGCGCGAAGCGTTTTGCCCTGCCCGCGATTGCGGTTCCAGTCTTCACCACCTCCCACGGGGCGGCGCGGAGGATTTGGCGAACCGGCGCCAACCCGCAGAGCAAGCCGCTGACGATCGCCAGCAACGCGGCCACCACGTAGGTGCGGGTATCGGGATTGACTGGAACGTTGACGGGGAATTGAGGAAGCGGCTGCCATGCGCTGAGAGCGTGAAGCAGGAAGACGCTAGCCGCGATTCCTGCAGCGCCGCCGGCGGAGGCCACCAGCAAAGCCTCGGTGAGTAGCTGGCGGAGGATGCGGCGGCGGGTGGAGCCGAGGGCCATGCGGAGAGCAATTTCGCGGGAGCGGTCGGCAGCGCGCGCGGCAAACAGACTGCCCAGATTGGCGCATGCCGCCAGCAAAATCAGGCCGGCGAGCAGCATGAGTCCGGCGACGAAGGCGCGCACTGGGCCGCCAAGCATATTGCCCATCAGGCCGGGGTGCACGAGAGAGAATACGGTTGCGTCGTCGTTGGTGGGGTAGGTCTTTTTGAGATATGCGGCGACGGACTTCAGGTCTCCAGTTGCTTGCGCGACGGTAACGCCCGGCTTGAGGCGTCCGATGAGCATCGCGTTTTGCTGGCCGCGATCGTCGAGAGTGTACTGGCCTTCAACTTGCGCCTCGTCGACCACCGGCACCCAGAAGTCCGGCTGGTACATAAGCTCCGCACCGCGAAACTGAGGCGGCGCGACACCGAGAATGGTGACCTGATGACGGTTCATGCCGACGGTGCGGCCGATGATGTTCTCGTCGCCGTGGAAATGAGTTCGCCAATAGGGATAGGCGAGGACAATGTAGGGAATGCTGTCTTTGCCGTGATCGTCGGACGAGTGAAAAAAGCGGCCGAGGTAAGGGCGGACGCCCAGCACGTCAAAGTAGTTGCTGCTGGCCTCGTAAATATAGGCCTGCTGCGGATTGCCGCCGGAGTCGAGACCGGCCGTTTCAATGTAATAGAGGGCGATGCTGTCGAAGGCCTTGTTGCGAGCAAGCAGATCGCGAAAATCAGGATACGAGTTGAATGGTTCGCCGCTGTTTTCGATGGAGAAGAGCCGGTCGGCGCCAGGCAGGTTGAGCGGGCGCAGCACCAGCACATTGAGAACGCTGAAGACAACCGCATTGGCGGCAATGGCAACGGCCAGGGTGACGATGGCCGTGAATGCAAAGCCGGGTGACTTGATGAGTTGGCGCGTGGCGTGGCGCAGATCGAACCAGAAGCGGTCGAGGCCGAGCGCAGAATCGGCAGCGGAGACGTTTTCGCGAGTCGCGGTGCGGTTGCCGAAACGCACGAGCGCATCGCGGCGAGCTTCATCGGGGGACATGCCGGCGGCGAGGTTGTCTTCAATCCGCAGGGCGATGTGGGACTCAAGCTCGGCCGAAATTTCGCCGTCGACGCGGGACCGGCGGAAGAGATTCGCAATTCGATTCACGATGGGCATAGTGGAACCCTCACGCGTAGCGCAGCATGGCGCGGATGCCGCGGACAAGTTGATCGAAATTTTCTTCGGCCTGCTGTAACTGGCGGCGCCCTTCGGCGGTGAGCTTGTAGTACTTGGCTTTGCGGTTAGTGTCGGTAAGCGCCCACTCTGAGCTGATCCAGCGGGTCTGTTCCATGCGGTGCAGCGCGGGATAGAGCGACCCCTCTTCAACTTGCAGCAGATCGTCGGAGGCGCGCTGGATGTGAAGCACGATTCCGTAGCCGTGCAGGCGGCCGCGCTGGGCGAGAGTTTTCAAAACCAGCAGATCGAGACTTCCCTGAAGATCGTTCTTGGGCATTGGGCCGACCCCTATTCGTCTTGGTATTAGAGAGCATAAGCCTAGACGTGTAGGGGTGTCAATAGGGGGCTAAATGAGTGTGTGAGTTGGGGTGCTACTCGCGGCGGAAGCGGTTGGCTTGGTCGAATTCGCTGCGCAGTTCGGGGGTGCGGAGGTTTTCGCGCAGGTGAGCGAGGCGCTGTTCCATGGCCTGCAGGGCGCGCTCAACGGCTTCGGTGTTGGTATGCGCGATGTCGCGCCACATGGAAAAGGGGCTGGCGCCCAGGCGAGTCATTTCGCGCAACGCGCGGCCGCCCACATCTTTGAGCTCTGGCGCGTCGCCCACCTCGTCTTCGAGGAGTGCGCTGAGCGTTGTAGCTACAAACTGGGGCAGATGGCTGACCCAGGCCACAAGCTCGTCGTGGCGGGCTGGATCGAGGTCGATGACGCGCGAGCCCATGGAAGCGACTAGTCTGCGCCATTCCTGAACAAGTTCGGCAGCGCGCGGGGTGCGGCGGGCGGCGGCATCGTCGGTAAACAGCCAGACAGCGCCGCGATAGAGGTTGGCGTCGCCGAGGGCTGCGCCGCTGCGCTCTTTGCCGGCCATGGGGTGGCCGGGCAAAAATGCCGGGCAATTGAGCTTGTTGTAGAGCTGCGCGGCCGACTCGGAGATGAGGCGCTTGGTGCTGCCAACATCTGTTACGAGGTGGTCGGGCGTGAGCCGGCCGGAGAGCTGCGCCATGTAGTCGAGGGTGGCGAAGATGGGCATGGTGAGCACCACCACTTCGCTCTCGCGTGCGGCTTCAATGGGGTCCGCTACCACGACGTCGATTGCGCCCATGCGCTCGGCAATGTGGGCCTGCTCTTTGGTGCGGCTCCAGCCGGTAATGCGGCCGGCAAACCCGGCGGCGCGAAGGGCGAGGCCCACCGAGGTGCCCAGCAGGCCGGTTCCGAGGATGGAGATGCGTTCGATCATGGTTAAGAAAGCGGAGCTAGCGGTGTGAGCGGAGCTAGCGCGGCTGCATCTCAGACTAATGCACTTGCCTTAATATCGGCTGAAATGGGAGAGGGGATCACTCGCCGGGAACAATATGAATTACGTCGGGCACGTCGCCGGTTTTGCTGCTTCCGTTCTCCTGGTCGGAATCGGCATCAGCATCGGGATCGTCTTCGCGTTTATCGGAGCGCGACAGAATGATGAGGGCAGCTACGGAAAGGACGAGCAGAGGCAAGGCAATTGCGAGCGCGGGTGAGCCGAGGTGGTAGGCGTGAGCGCTGGCGGCGGCGAAGTCTTCGAGACGGGAGTTGGAAAATGGCTGAAATGCGTAGTAAACAAGCACCGGCCCGCGGTGGTCGCACGCGCCCGGCGCGAGTGGAGTGGCGCAAATTTCGCTATAGTCGTCCATTCTAACGTCGTCGACGGAGAACTCGTAGTGGTAGGCCGTTGACCCTCTCCCCTGGTAAATGCCCACTACTCGGCCGACGGTTGTGGCTTGGTGTTGCGCGGCCACAGCGTAGTTGTGCCCTTTTATGCAGTGCCAGCCCCCGAAGACGGTACCGAAAAATCCCAGGACAGCACACCAAATCAGGATTCGGGTTAGAGGGCCGATCATTTGCGATCTCCTGAGCGGAGCTAAAAACTCGCGCGCCTGCTCTGATCAAAGGGTACGCATCTTCAGTCTGGCTCGGGGCTGGATTCACTCGCCGGGAACAATATGAATTACGCCGGATTTTTCATCAGGGGTGCGGTCAACCGAGGCGTCGGCTTCATCGGAGTCCTTCTCCGTGATTCGCACGAGGAAGTTCATTCCAATAAAAACAAGACCTGCACCGGCCATCAATGTGCCGGCGATGAGTTGTCCCCGGCCCGCGTCGCCGAATTCCTGCAATAGGGTTTCTGAAGGATCGTTGGGGTCATAGTAAACGCGAACCAGCCCACCTTCGTTGCAGCCTTTCGCGGTAGTCGGCGTCTGGCACGTGGTACCACCGCCGGATACCCTGACGCCGTTCACCTCAAATACGTATTCATAAGTAGGTCCGCGTTTTGATTGATGATATATATGCGTGATTTCGCCCCTAGTCACCACTACTGTCCGGTTAGATGTCGAAGAGAATCAATTGGTTAGGCTGCGACGTCAGGTCAGGTTGGGAGATGGTGTGCTGCAAGGCGCATGAAATGTGGGTTTTCTCGAAGACGGAGACCGACGGAGACCGACAGAATCTGTAGACAAGTGTAGAGCGAGGCGTCGAGTTTGAGTTCTTTCTTGATGATGGCGATCAGCACATAGGTGGCGATGGCGCACCATATCTGGGTCTTCACGGCGTTTTCTGTGGTGGCGAGGAAGCGTTTGATCCGCAAGTGTTGTTTGATCCACTTGAAGAACAATTCGATCTGCCAGCGACTCTTGTAGAGTGCGGCGATGGTCAATGCTGGCAAAGCAGGCAAAGCGGTGTTGTTGGTCAGGAAGAGCAGCGTCTTGCCCGAGTCGGGGTCCCTGAAGCGGATGCGGCGCAGTTGCTCGGGGTATTTTCCACTCGATGAGCGGCCGTTCAGCAGGACGCGTTGATCGCAGATCACGCCACTGGTGCGGTCCGCGGGGCTGGAGTATACCCTCCTCGCATCCATCGCAGACCGGGCTCGTGTCACGAAGAAGGCCCCAGCCTGATGCATCGCGAAGAAACGCCTGAAGTCCAGATAGCCACGATCCATCACATAAAAACTGCCGGCCTCGTTGACCTCATTCAGTTTGCCATCGCTGATGTAAACGAAGGCGGGAATCGCGCCGCGAAGGTCGAGCAGCGTGTGTAACTTGATCGCCGCGCGGGTGGAGCAAAATGGCGCCCAATCGAATAAGCTCAGGCAGAGGTCGACGGTCGTCGCATCCAGGGCATAGATGGTGGCGTCGATGCCCGGCACGGAGCAATCCTGGGCATACAGTGTCCGAGCGCGTGCGATCAACCGCAGGGCCAGAGCTTGATAGATATGCCAGTCGCGTGCGTTCAACGCGTCGGCCAACGTGGATCGAGCAGGCGACTGAGCCAAGCCCATGTGGAACAGCTTGGACCGATTGGCTGCCAGGCAAGCCTCGATGTCACGCAGCGACTCGCGCCCTGTGAGTTGGGAAAACGCCAGGACTCGAAACAGGTCGGCACAACTCAGCGTGCGTATTCCGCTATCGCCCTGATGCTTCGCAATGCTGCGTCCGAAGCTCTTCCACGGCACAAACTCCATCACCTGAGCAAACAGCGTCTTGCCTATGTTCATGCCATCCTCCGGGTCGCTGAAACCCGAAAGCATCGCAAAACCATGTCGCCTGTTTCAAATCGTGGACACCCCCAAATCCTTCGGAACCCCACTCAATACTGTACGGTGCGCCCCCCTCACCAAACGAACCGGACAGTAGTG
>JBEKCW010000159.1:0-10474 GCA_050014675.1 Occallatibacter sp.
AGCTCGCGCACGTTGCCCGGCCAGTCGTGGCGCATCATGGTGCGCAGGGCTTCATCCGAGAGAGTGAACTTGCGGTTGTGCTCCTTGCTGATGTGGTCAAGAAAGTGCGCGGCCAACAGTGGAATGTCCTCGCGGCGGTCACGCAAAGGCGGCAGCCGCAGATTGACCACGTTCAGCCGATAAAAGAGATCCTTGCGGAAGGTGCCATTCTCGACCATGGCAGCCAGGTCGCGGTTGGTGGCGGCCACGATGCGCGCCTTGACAGGCACACGATGCGTGGCTCCTACCGGCCGCACCTCTTTTTCCTGCAGAGCGCGCAGGAGCTTGGCCTGCAGATCGAGTGAAAGCTCGCCGATCTCATCGAGAAAGACGGTTCCTCCCTCGGCCGAGACCAGCAGACCGTCCTTGGAACGGTTGGCCCCGGTGAATGCGCCCTTCACATAGCCGAACAGCTCGCTCTCAATGAGCGTGGGCACCAGCGAGCCGCAATCGACGGGCAGGAAAGGCTTGGAGGCATTGGGGCCATAGGCGTGAATGGTGCGGGCCACCAGTTCCTTACCGGTGCCGCTCTCGCCGAGGACGAGGACCGGGTGCGAGCTCTGCGCGACTTTCGAAAGGATGCGGTAGAGCTTATCCATCTCGGGCGAACGGCCGATCATGGAGCCCAGACCCTCGGAGAGGCGCAGGCGCTCGCGCAATACGCGGGTCTCGGTGTCGGCGTGGTGGTTGCGGGCGGCGCGGTCGAGAACGGTGGAAAGCTCATCGACGGCGAAAGGCTTGGTGAGGTAGTCGGAAGCGCCGCAACGCATGGCCTCGACTGCGGCGTTTACCGAGCCCGAAGCGGTCATGGCGATCACCGAGGTATCGGGATAGAGCAGCTTGACCTCGGAGACGAGATCGATGCCGGTGGTTGAACCGTAGGGCAGATTGACCAGCAGAATGTCGGCAGCCTTGCCGCGCAGCTGCGCGCGCGCCTGGCCCAGGTCGCCGGTGCTCTCGACGGCATAGCCGAGGCTTGAGGCGATCTCTGCGCAGGCCGAGCGCACCGCCGGATCGACGTCGACTACCAGCAGGTGCAGCCGCGGCGCCGGCTCCGCAACTTGAGGGATTAACTCCATGGATCTTGTGTTGAAAACTGTTGTGAGCATTGTATTCGCCTCGCACGCGTTAGAAAAATGTTGCGGATCACTGTTGATGCCGGGGCGGACATGCCGCCGCGGAAGTGGCTTTGCGCGGGATGCGCGTCTTCAGAGAGCGGGCAGCTCGATGGCGAAGCGCGCGCCTCCACCGGGCCGGTTCGTGGCCTCGATGCGGCCGTGCGCCGACTCGATGATGGAGCGGGTAATGGCCAGCCCGAGACCGCAGTGATAGGTCGACCAGTTATTGCCGGGGCGGGGTGGGGTCTGGGTGGTGAAGCCGCTCTCGAAGACCTTGTCGACAATCTCGGAAGGAATGCCGGGGCCGTTATCTTCAAAAGCCAGCAACAGGCGGACCGGGGCGCCGTCGGAAGGGGATGGTCCGGTGGGGTCGAGCTCCGTGAGGCTGATATGAATGCGGCCGCCCGAGGGCATGGCGTCGGCTGCATTCCTGACCAGGTTGACCAGGATGCGGGTCAGGTCTTCAGCGGTGAGCTGGATGCCGCGCGCGCCTCCCTCGGCATCGACTGTGACGGCGATGCCGGGACCGGCGAGGGCCGCGAGGAGGTTGCGGTTGGCGAGCAGCTCCGCAGCCAGGTTGGTGATGGGAGTCGCGGCAAACTCGTCGTTGAATCGAGCATACGAGGCCGGCTGCGAGTCCAGGCAGGCAGGTTCGGACAGCGAGGGACCAATGCCGGATGGCCTGGGAATCGCAATCGGCCAGGGTGCAACCGGCGAGCCGGAGAGGTCAGCAGCATCGGCCCCGGAATTGCGCTCGCTGCCGGCAACGAGTCTTGAGACGAGACGCCGGCCGGCGGCGGCAACCAGGCGCAGCTCGTTGCCGTAATGGGTAAAGGGCGGCGCCAGAACGCCGGGTTCGTCAAGCAGGTCGCAGTAGAGGCTCAGGGCTGTAATCAGGTTGCGGGCATCGTGAGCCAGTGCGGACACGGTGTCGCTGCCGAGTTCGCTCTCGAGTACGGATTGCGGCGCGCAAGCTGTTGAAGCGGTGTGGAGCGGCGCTGATTCCAAATGCTGCAATTCAATGAGTCCGGTGTCGTGCATGGCGTTGGCCTTTCAAAAGCAGTGGTGAGTGGACAGTGAACAGTGGTCAGTGGTCAGAGCGCGGTGATCGGTGATCGGTGAACGGCGGATCTTGATCTCTGAACTCTGTTCCCTGTTCCCTGTTCCCTCGTTCCCTGTTCCCTGTTCCCTGTTCCCTCGTTCCCCGTTTCACCGCGGAACTGTCCTGTTTCTATACACGCGATGTGCCAAACTTGGACAGTTTGGATAAGCTGCTGATTGGAGATGGGTTAGGTAGATTTGAGAAGGAAATTGCGGCCACGGTTGGGCGGGAGCGGGTTCCAAAATGGAACTCGTTTAGAACGCGGGGAGCGTGGAATCTCTTTGTTTTGAATGAGTTAGATCTTATATCCCGGAATGGACCGCGGCGGGAGGAGATTCCCGTTGCGGGAAATGGCCCAAGCGGCGAAAGACCGAACCGCACCGTTGACTTAGAATTCCCTTATGCCAACGCCTTTTTTCCGCCCCGGCGGCAGAGATGCTGCCCAGCTTCGTCCCCTCACCCTCACTCCCGGATACGTGCAGACCGCCGAGGGCTCGGTGATGGTAGCCCTGGGCAATACGCGGGTGCTTTGCTGCGCCACGGTGGAGCAGGGGGTGCCGGGCTGGCTGCGCAACTCGGGGCGGGGATGGGTGACGGCCGAGTACTCCATGCTGCCGCGCTCGACCTTGACGCGCACGCCGCGCGAGAGCGAGAAGGGCAAGATCGGCGGCCGGACTCATGAGATTCAAAGATTGATTGGCCGGAGCCTGCGCTCGGTGGTGGATATGCATGCGCTGGGCGAGCGGACAGTGATTCTGGACTGCGACGTGATCCAGGCCGATGGAGGCACGCGGACCGCTGCCATCACCGGCGCTGCGGTCGCGCTGCGACTGGCTCTGGACGCACTGGTCAAGGCGGGGACGCTGAAGGCCGCACCGATGAAGCAACTGGTGGCGGCCACCTCGGTGGGGATTGTGGGCGGCGCGGCGCTGCTCGATCTCTGCTACGAAGAGGACTCGCAGGCCGAGGTGGACATGAACGTGGTGATGACCGAGGACAATGGGCTGATCGAAACGCAGGCGACGGCGGAGAAAGGGTCTTTTTCTCGTTCCGGACTGAACGGGTTGCTGGATCTGGCGGAGGCCGGCCTAAAGGAGATTTTCGCGGCGCAGAGGGCTGTGCTGGGGCAGTAGGCGAACTCCCGAAGCGAGTTGCTGTGTCCAGGCGTCGACTCCTTCACTCCTTCACTCTTTCACTTACTCACTCACCACCGGCAGCTCCACCGCGCTCTCCTCGCCCGGCGCGTGATACACGCGCTGCGTGGCTTTCCTGTAGTCATCCGGCTTGGCCCAGAAGATATTCGGCACAAAGGTCTGCGGGTTGCGGTCGTAGAGCGGAAACCAGCTGGACTGCACCTGCACCATGATGCGATGGCCGGGCAGGAAGACGTGATCCGTGGGCGGAAGATTGAAACGGTAGGCGAGCGGCTTGCCCGGCTCGATGGCCTTGGGCTCGGCGAGGCTCTCGCGATAGCGGCCGCGGAAGATGTCCATGGCTACGGGAAGCTGGTAGCCGCCCAGCTCGGGATGGTCGGCCACCTGGTCGGGGTAGACATCGATGAGCTTGACCACCCAGTCGGAATCGGTGCCGGTGGTGGATGCGACCAGGTTAGCAACCGGCTGGCCGAGAATGTGCACCGGCGCGGTGAGGACATCGGTGGTGTAGCTGAGCACGTCGGTGCGCCCCGACGCCTCGCGCTGGTCGTCGACCAGCCATTGCACCCAGGTGAGGGGCGGCGTGTATCCGATGGGCTGGGAGGGACGCGCGCGGTAGGGGACGGGATGGGCCGGGTCGGAGATGTATTCGTCGTAAGCGGTGTTAGCGGAGTTGGCGGAGTTAGCGTCCAAGCTTAGCTTGAATCCTGATTCGAGATAGAGCGGCTTCATTGCCGGGGCTACCGGCCACACGTTCATCGTTTGCCACTGGTTCACGCCGGTCTCGAAGACTGTTACCGGGGCGACCTGGGTTGAACTCACTGCGGCTGGAGCATCGTCTTTGAGATAGCGCGCCAGAAACGGGCGCAACACGTTTTGCCGGAACCAGGTTCCTGTATCGGATCCGAAACGGATGGCGCCCAGCGAATCCGCGTCTTCAATCTCCTGCCCGTGGTGCCACGGGCCCAGCACCAGAAACACCTTGTCATTGCCGGTGTCGAGCGGCTTCACAGCCTTGTACACCGCGACTGCGCCGTAGATGTCTTCCTGGTCCCACAGGCTGTGCACCAGCATGAAGGGAACCTTGATTCCCTCCTGCTTGAAATCATCGGCCAACACCTTGTCGACGGCCTGGTCGCTCCAGAAAGAGTCGTAGCTGGGGTGATCGAGAATCTTGCGCCAGAAGCCCACCTGCTCGGCCCCGTGTTGGCGACCAAGCTCGCCCGCTGAGCCGGCCGACATGTATTCCTCGTAGTCGTCGTAGTGCGAGGTCCACCATTTGCTCTTGGCGTCGTTGGCGCGCGAACCCTCCTGCTCTACGACGTAGGGCATGTTCTGTTCGCGAAACGCGCCGTTGTGGAACCAGTCGTCGCCCATCCATCCATCGACCATGGGATTCATGGGCACGGAGACCTTGAGCGCCGGATGCGGATGCACCAGGGCCATCAGAGGAAGAAATCCATCGTAGGAGATGCCCAGAATGCCCACCTTCCCGTTGCTCTCGGGAATGTTTTTGACCAGCCAGTCGATGGTGTCGTACGTATCGGTCGCCTCATCTACTGGTGTCGGGTTCAGGACGCCGTGAATGGGGCGGTTCATCACGTAGTCGCCTTCCGAGCCGTACTTGCCGCGGATGTCCTGGATGACGCGAATGTAGCCGTCCTCGACGATCACGTCGGTGGCATTGTCGTAGCCGTAGAGCGAGGGCCCGAGGTGCGAGCTGACCATGTTGGTGGTGAGCTGGTCGGCTGAATAGGGAGTGCGGGTCATCAGAATGCCGGCATGCTTTGCGCCTATGGGCACCAGGATCACGGTATGCAGCCGCACGCCGTCGCGCATGGGGATCATGACTTCGCGCCGCTCGTAGTCGAACCCGGTGGTGGCCGGCTGAAACTTGGCCGGAGTCTCGCTGGGGTAATTGGGGTACTGAGGCTTGTCCTGGGCGGCGCCCTGGGGCGCGGGCGCGAAGGCGAGGGCGGCAAGCAGAACTGCGGCGGATACCGAGCGGGATTGGGGGTTGCGCATAGCGGGAAGGTTCTCCGGTGGGCGGAAGTGATGATAGTGGAAGGGTAAAGCCTAAGAGTGAAGAAGGAAAGCAAAACCCCTTTGCCTGACCGTGAAGTTAATTGAGCAACTTTTGGCACTGGCCGGGAATCAGTGGATGCAGCAGATTAAATTTCACTGCTTACGGAGAATCCTCGATGCCGAAGAAGATGACTTATGCCGACCGCGACGCGTCGCTGCGCGAACACCTGTTGAAGCTGTTGACCGCGGAGCAGGCGCACGCCGGCTTTGAAGCGGCAATCAAGAACCTGCCCGCGGAACTGCGCGGCAAGCGGCCTGCGGGCGCAGATCACTCGGCATGGGAGTTGCTTGAGCACCTGCGGATTGCGCAGGAGGACATTCTGGATTTTTCGCGCAATCCCAAATACAAGGCGCTTGACTGGCCGAGCGGCTACTGGCCGGCAACTCCGGCTCCGCCGGATGAGAAGGCATGGGACAGGAGCGTGCGCGCCTTTCGCAAAGACCTGAAGGCCTTTTGCGCGCTGATCTCAGATCCGGCCACCGATCTTTATGCGCGCATTCCGCACGGCGACGGGCAGACGATTTTGCGCGAAGCGCTGCTGATCGCTGACCACAACGCGTATCACGTGGGGCAGCTGGTGCTCGTGAAGAAGATGCTGACTGGCGGCTCGTGATTCGTGAGTCGTGCTTCGTAAGTCGTGGGGCGTGAGTCGTCGCCAGTGCTTGTAGCTCCCAATCAAAGGCTACTGGCTGCACCCCTGATCCCTGTTCCCTGATCCCTGACCCCTGACCCCTGCTTCTCTGTGTTCATTGCCACAAATCTCACTTGCCAACCTCTGCTACCATAGGGATGATTGCGGCTCCCGCAACCGGGCCGATATTGGGGCGCACAGGCGGATGGAGCCACACAAAAGGAGAACTTTTTATGCCTCTGGTATCAATGCGGCAGCTCCTCGACGAAGCTGCCAAGGGCGGATATGGCGTGGGCGCATTCAACGTCAACGACATGGAACAGATTCAGGCCATTATGATTGCCGCCAAGCAGACCAAGTCACCGGTCATTGTGCAGGCCAGCCGCGGAGCGCGCCAGTTTGCCGAGGACCTTTACCTGTTCAGGCTGATCGAGGCTGCGGCCGAGCTGAACCCTGAAATTCCAATTGCCATGCACCAGGATCACGGCAACAGCTTTGAGACCTGCAAGAGCGCCATCGCTCTGGGCTACACCAGCGTGATGATGGATGGGTCGCTGAAGGAAGACGGCAAGACCCCTTCGACATTTGAAGAGAACGTTGAAGTGACGCGCAAGGTAGTTGATTACGCGCACGAGCGCGGCGTGACGGTCGAAGGTGAGATCGGCGTGCTGGGCGGCGTTGAAGACGGACACGGCGCGGGCGGAACGGGCCTGGAGCACATCACCGATCCCGACCAGGCAGTGGAGTTTGCCGAGCGGACCGGCGTTGACGCGCTGGCCATCGCCATCGGCACCAGCCACGGCGCTTACAAATTCAATAAAAAGCCGGACGGCTCGGTGCTGAAGATGGACGTGCTGATTGCGATTCACAAGCGGCTTCCGCACACCCACCTGGTGATGCACGGCAGCTCTTCGGTGCCCAAGGACCTGCAGGACATTGTGAACCAGTACGGCGGCAAGCTGAAGCAGACCTGGGGCGTCCCGGTCGAGGAGATTCAGCTCGGCATCCGCAACGGCGTGCGCAAAATCAACGTCGACACCGACAATCGTTTGGCCATCACGGGCGCGATCCGCAAGGTGTTTGCCGAGACGCCTGAGAAGTTCGATCCGCGCGACTACATGAAGCCGGCCCGCGAGGCCATGGCCAAGGTTGTAGCGCAACGCATGACCGAGTTTGGGCAGGCGGGCCACGCCGGCGACTATAAGCCGATCGCGATCACTGAGATCGCCAAGGGCTACGCCGACGGGTCGCTGGACACGCGGCCTTCGCTGACTGCGGCGCGATAGCAAAATTGGATCCCACCCTGGCCGGAAAAACAAAGACCCGGCGAGGGTGGGACACCCGAAGTTTAGATTGATTCAAGAAGAGGCCATCCGCCACGGCGGGTGGCCTTTTGGCTGCTGGCGAGAATCTTTGGCTACACATGGTTCCCGAAGATCAGGGATCAGGGAACAAAAATGAGGAAACGCAAGATTTGCGCTTGACATTCCCGGAAAATCCACTACCATTTGGTTGTGGATCGATTGGGTACAACGTTTGCGGCTTTGTCTGATCCAACCCGGCGGGCCATGATCGAACGGCTCACACATGGGCCTGCCTCTGTGCGTGGATTGACGGAACCGTTTGCGCTGTCGCAGCAGATGATTTCAAAACATATTGCCTACCTGGTGCGGGCGCGGATTGTGACCAAGACCAAGCGTGGACGAGAGAGTGTATGCACGCTCAGGCCGCAGACGATAAAGACCGTCAGCGACTGGGCGTTTTACTATCGCCGATTCTGGGAAGAGAGTTTCGACAAGCTGGAAGTGGTTGTGAATCGAATGAAAAAAGAGGAGGTCAGAGATGACAAACAACACGGTTAACGAGGTTGAGCGGATGGTTGTAACAAGAGTTTTCGATGCCCCACGCGAGCTGGTTTGGAAGGCGTGGACAGAACCGGAATACATAATGCAGTGGTGGGGGCCGAAGGGTTTTACGGCGCCTGTTTGCAAGATGGATTTTCGCGTGGGCGGAAAGTCTCTCTGCTGCATGAAAGCGCCGGATGGTCAGGAGTTCTGGAACGGTATTGAATACCACGAGATTGTTCCGTACGAGAAGATTGTTTCCTCCATGTACTTTTCCGACCCTGAGGGAAACGTGGTTGATCCCGCGCACTATGGAATCGAACATGAGGCCATTGAGGGTGCGTACGATGTGACTACCTTTGAGGATCTTGGAAACGGCCAGACGAAACTCACCCACACTGGCAATGAACCCATGGAGAGCGCAAAGAACAGCGGTCAACTCGAGGGCTGGAACCAGGTACTCGATAAGGTTGCCGAGATTCTTGCGGGGCTGGTGCAGGCGAAGTAAGAAGTCGAAGCGTTTAGAAGACGCTTCGAATTGGATAGTGAACGACAACGGCCCGGCGGGTGCACGGTTCAAGTCAGGAACTGTGCACCCGTCAATCTTCCAGAGAGCGGCGGCTCCGTGTGGATTGCCGCCTGTTCCGACACTACAACTCAGATGTCGTGGAAGCCCATGCGTTCGCTGTGCAGCGGCGGCGCCATGTTCTTGGGAACTACGACCTCGCGCTCGACTCCCTCCTGCGCTACCATGGCCGCCTTCACGCCGAAGTTGATGGCAATCTCGTCGATCTTGTGGGAGTATTTCCACCGGAGTTGACGAAGCTCATCGCGGAGTTCGGTCCGGGCGTGTCCGGTGAGGATGCCTGAGCTCTCCCATTTTGCCGAAAGCACAATCGAAAAACGCAGTCCGGCGAGTTGCTCAACGGCATCGCCGAGGCTTTCCTGCTGGTGTTCGAGGACGAAACGCGATGCTGGTCCCGCAATGGCGGGGTCAAGAGCTGCGGCAACGGTCATGGTTGTTCCCCCCTGTTGGAATTGATCGGCAAATTTACCTGGTTGATGCGATTTGCCAATCCTGCGGGGATCAAACAGGCCCTGAACGGAGGTTAACCAATTCCTCGCTGGAATGAATCACAGTTTGGAGGAGGAGGGCCGATCGGACTGTGAGCTAAATCACTTGAGTTGGTGTGATGCGATTCGGACGCAAAAAGCAAGGCCTCGGGGAGAGCCGAGGCCTTAAGAAAGGGGGGTACCGCAAATTCAGCTGCGGATCTTTTTTTAAAAGTCTCGCCGGAAGGACTTCTTCAGGCCTGGGTAGAGAGCAATGAAGAAGAAGATGAGCAAGTTGATTGCCGCTTCAACTACGATCAGATCGATCTGCGAGCCCGTAAAAAGGTCGGGGTTGCCGAGGCCGGCGATGTTGAAGTATGAGATAACGAAGTAGGCAAGCACATAGCCTGAAAAGGCGATGGAGATGAACAGGATCGGCACCCAGCGAAGCAGCCACATGACGCCGATGCCCAGAGAAAGAACGGCCATCACGCCCAGGACTTCAGCCATGGTGGTGGGCAGCTTTTTGTGGTCGACGCTGCCGAGGCTGAGCGGAATCAGTGCCGGGCAATGGGATGTAATCCAGGTCGCAAGATCGGAATCTGCCGATGCAGCAAGCTTGATGGCGAACAGTATGTAAACTGCCGCGCGCAGGAAGTAGGCGCCCGTGATTGCGGTAATGCCGAAGGGAACCTTGCCCTCAGACAGGCTGCGGGCCTGGCGAATCGCGTTCACCATGGTCATGGGATCGTCATCAATATGAGACGCCGCCACGGGATCGATAATTTGCTGGTAGACCTCAGTAACAGGCTGCCATTGATTTCTAGCTTCCATGAGAGAGCTCTCCTCTCACCCTCATGCGCAGAGTTTGGGGCCCTGCCAAATTAAACGGATGTAATGCGGCAATCGGGGAACGATGGGAATCAGCTGCCGATTTCGAGGGCCCGTAGCGTCATCTTTTCTATTTCTTCGAACTCAAGATGACTCACCGTTTTAAAAGGCCGAACCTGAAACGCACTCAAGTAATGTAGAAACTATGCAGCAGGCAATTCTGGAAGTGTATCACCCAAAGGTGGCAAATCGGTGACCTTTGGGTAAGTCCCTGGCTGGTTTTCATTGGGCCCGGAGGGGAAATTTGGCGATTTTCCCGCCTGAACGGTATCAGTACCGTTTCTCAAAGGCCTGTTCAACTCCTGGATAGAACGCAAGATAGCCGAAGATCAGCAGGTTGATGCAGCAACTGAACAGCACTAATGTCTCGAACGCCGGAGATAAGCCGCTGCCCACGCCCGAGGCCGCGCCGGCGAAGTAATACACCCCGACGCGGAGCACTCTGCCCAACGCGTAGGCCATGGTGATCCAGCGGATCTTCCAGGAGCGAAAGACCCACATAAGGCCCACGACGGTCGAAATGGCGGCCATGAAGAGCGTCGCCTGACCAACCAGC
>JBEKCW010000160.1:0-10469 GCA_050014675.1 Occallatibacter sp.
GTTGGCGATGACTACGCCCAGCATGGCCCCGGCAAATAGCGAGAGGAAGCAGAAGAATCGCGTAAAGTTTTCGTCGTGGGCCATGTAGCCGGTGGAATAGATAAAGATGAGCAGGCCCACAAAGCAGACCATCACGGCCATGATGGCCGAGAGCGGATCGAGAATCCAGCCGAGATCGACTGCGGAATTGCCGAAGTGGAACCAGGTGAAGTTGACTGTCTCACGGGTCGCAGCGCCGCCTGACCAGTTCGAGACGACACGCGCGAAGGCGAAGAGTGCGAGCAGCAGCGAAAAGCTAAGTGAGCCGATTGCGAGCGTGGCAGACAGCTTGCGGCGCGGCTGTTTGAGCAGCGCGATCACGCCCGACGTAACGATGGGAACGGCGGGGATGAGCCACAGAATGCCGGCTGCCGATGACGCGGCTTGCGGAAGGAGAGATGTTGACTGGTCGATCAAACGTTCACCCCTTCATCCTGTTCATCTTGTCGAGATCGGTGGTACCGGTGTGGCGATGGATGGAGATCACCAGGCCCAGTCCCACGGCGGCTTCGGCTGCGGCTACGGCGATCGAGAAAATCGCAAACATCATTCCGGTGAGCGCTTCGGGATGTGGAGAGTAGCGCCAGAAGGCGATGAAGTTGAGGTTGGCCGCATTCAGCATTAGCTCAATGCCGATAAGCACCATGATGGCGTTGCGGCGCACCAGTGCTCCGGCGAGACCGATCGAAAACAGCAGTGCGGCGACAACCAGGTAGCCGGTTAGTGGCGTGCCCATTACTTGGCCCTCTCTTTCTCGTGCAGGGCCACGATGACTGCGCCAATAGTTGCTGCCGTGAGCAACAGCGCCAGAATTTCAAGCGGAAGCACGTAGCGGCCCACTAAGGCGACGCCGATATCGTGCACATTCACTGCGGGGGTGGCCGTCTCCGATGGCAGCGCCTTTGAGCTTGCGATCACGGCCCAGCCGAGCACCGCAAAAATGCCTGCAGCAATAGGGAGTCCGACAAACCATGTGCGGCTGAAGACACCATCTTTGGGCAACTCAGAGCCGCGCGTCAACAGAATGGCGAAGACTACGAGAATGGCAACCGCGCCGATGTACACCAGGATCTGCGCAAATCCGGCAAACTGCGCATCGAGACTGAGGAAGAACAGCGCCAGGCCCCCGAACGCGACGGTGACGGCGAGCGCGGCATGCACCAGATGCTTGAGCGTCATTGCCGCCAGCGCACCAGCCAGCGTGAGAGCCGCGATGAGATAGAACATTATGCCCACCGGCCACGCATCCTTTCCTCGCTGAATCGGGGATTCGAGTTTTTCCACCCTAGCGACAAGAACAAAGACGTCGCGAGGATGGGGCACCCGATCATAAGGTGCTGGTCCGTTGGCCCCTTGCTCACTTGTTCCCTGCTCTTATTCAGCATAGCGATACGTCCTTGGCGCAAAGTGCTTGCGGTACATGCCTACGCGGCCCATGATCACGTATGTTCCGCCGAGAATGATTGTTGAGACCACCCAGCGCAGCCAGCCCTCGCCCATAAAGCGCCACAGCGCGGTCACCAGCAGGTCGAGCAGCGTGAAGGGCAACACAAACTTCCAGGCAAAATTCATCAGCTGATCCTGGCGCAAGCGGGGTAGAGTGCCGCGCATCCAGATGAAGACGAAAATCGACATCATTACTTTGCTGAAGAACCATATCCACGAGGGAACAAAGCTGAGGACCTCGAGCGGCGCAGACCACCCGCCAAGGAAAAGCGTAGTGCCGAGGCCGGAGATGGAAAACATGGCCAGGTATTCGCCAAGGAAAAAGAGCGCAAATTTAAAGCCCGAGTATTCGGTGTGGTAGCCGGCAACCAGCTCCGATTCACCTTCAGGCAAGTCGAAGGGCGAGCGGTTGGTTTCGGCGGTTGCGGCAATGGCGTACATGACAAACGCGGCCAGTCCCCACGGCGTGAAGATGTACCAGTGGGGCAGGCCATAGGAGTACTGATTCTGCGCGGCGACGATGCGGGTCAACCTGAGCGAACCGGTGATCATGACGACAGCCACGCTCGAAAGCAGCAGAACGACCTCGTAGCTGATCATCTGCGCAATGGCGCGCATGGCGCCGAGCAGCGAGTACTTATTGCGGCTCGACCAGCCAGCCATGAAGACTGAAAGCTCAGTGGACGCGCCCATGGCGAAAAAGAAGAGCAGGCCGGCGTCCATGTCGACGAGCACCATGTTGCGGCCCATGGGCAGCACTGCGAAGCCCATAAAAACGGCGACCACCAGGATGACCGGCGCAAGGAAATGCAGTACGCCATCGGCGCTCGCGGGGACTATGTCTTCTTTGGTGAGCGACTTGATGCCGTCGGCAATTGGCTGGAAGAAGCCGAAGGGCCCGGTGCGATTGGGGCCGATGCGATTTTGTATACGGCCGAGGCCCTTGCGCTCAAAAACTGTGGTGAGAGCAAACAGCCCCGGAAAGACGCACACGATTACTACAACGCTGAGAACCACATCAACCGCAGGCCGCCACGCCGCTGGCAGAAAGTGCGTAAGCCAGTCGCGAAGAATAATGAATATCTGGTCGAGATTTTCGACTACGGAAGACGTGACCATCGCTTACTGGCCTCCCGTGGCTGGTGCTGGCGGATTGGGCTTGGGCGCGGCTGCTGCGGCTGCGGCCTTGGTGGCAGCGGCCTCGGCAGCGGCTTTGGCCTTGGCTTCAGCTTTAGCTTTTTCTTCGGCCAGGCGGCTATCTACTTCCGCGGCCTCGGTGGGATGAATCGAATGGTAATACTCGTTCGACTTCGACAGTTGCTCGCGGTCAAGCAGCAGGCCGCCGAAGCGATCGTCGGTAGCCAGCTCGAATTGCGTGTCCATCTTGATGGCTTCAAAGGGACAAACTTCAACGCAGATCTGGCAGCTCATGCAGACTGAAATGTCGATGTCGAATTTCGCCGGATAGAACTGCGCCTTGCCAACGAAATCGGGCTTTTTGTCGGTCGACTTATCGATGTAGATGCACTTGGGCGGGCACTCTTTTTCGCAGATCTGGCAGGCAACGCAGCGCAGGCCGGCCTGCCATTCAGGCCCGTCGTAAACCAGGAAGGGGAATACGCGCGCATTCTCGACAGTGGGGATGCGCTGCTCAGGGTACTCGACCGTCGTGAGCCGTTCCGCGGAGACAAAGCTGCCGGCGAAATTCTTCGCCGTCTCCGCCATGCCCTTTAGTATGCCTTCGCCTAACAATGTTCGCTCCGCTAGTTGTCAGTTATCAGTTGCCAGTGAAAAACCCTCGAAACTCAAATTGACCCTATGAGCCCGTAAGCCATCTTGCCAACTTCGTGCGATATTCTCTCTGCTTCATCGATTTGCGCAGAGCTTCCGAGATTCAATGCCCGGACAATCTCAAGTTGTGTTTGCAGCTCAAAGTTTGAACCTCGTGCAATCCCCAGAAACTGTTTGAATTCGCCAATACTGAGTCTGCCTTGCCCTTCGGCAATATTGCTTGGGACTGAGACTGCCGAGCGTCGAAGTTGATTGGTGAGACCATATAACTCTTCACGAGGGAACTCTTTGGTTATCCGATAGATTGCCACCGTCAGTTGCATAGCTCGCTGCCAGACCACCAATTCCCGAAATGATTGCGCCTTCAACTTCTCTTCCAACGTTCATCTCACTTCACTACCGGAGGGACTGACAACTGAAAACTGACCACTGACAACTCGCTTCTACCTGTCCACTTCTCCCAGCACAATATCCACACTTCCAAAAATCAAAACCACATCGGCCACGTTGCTGCCCAGGCACATGTCTTCAAGAACGGTCAGGTTGATCAGGCTTGGCGGGCGAACCCGGTAACGGTACGGATTGGGACTGCCGTCGCTGATGAGATAAAAGCCAAGCTCGCCCTTGGGCGCTTCGATGCGGCCGTATGCTTCGCCGGGCTTGGGCCTGAAGCCGCGAATCTTCGCCTTGGCGTCCATGATGGGGCCGCCAGGAATGTCTTTGAGAGCCTGCTCGATAATCACGATCGACTCGCGCATCTCAAGTATGCGCACCATGTATCGGTCGTAGATGTCGCCGTGGTCGCCGAGCGGCACGCGGAACTTGAAGCGGTCGTAGATGCCGTACTTGTCGACCTTGCGAATGTCGTAATTTACTCCCGACGCGCGCAGCATTGGGCCGCTGATTCCGGCATTGATCGCAAGCTCGGGCTTCAACACGCCTATGCCCTGGCAGCGCGCCATCAAAATTTCGTTTGAGGAGAGCAGCGCTTCAAACTCGTCGACAAACGCTGGCAGCCCGGCCACGACTTTGCGCGCGGCGTCGAGCCAAGTGGCGCTCACGTCGACGCGGCAACCACCAAAGCGCATGTAATTGCACATCATGCGCGAACCGGTGAGCGATTCAAAGAGGTCGAGAATCTTCTCGCGCTCCTTGAATGCGTACATGAGCGGCGTGCCGCTGGCGCCCATTTCCTGCAGCAGAAACCCGATGGACGATGCGTGATTCTGAATGCGCGTTAGCTCGGCGAGAATGACGCGAATGTATTGCGCGCGCTCCGGCACATCTTGCGCAACCAGCTTTTCAACGGCCAGCGCATAGGCCCAGTTATTACTGAGTGAGCAGAAGTAATCCAGCCGATCGGTATAGGGCATCGACGCGAGATAGGACGTGCCTTCGGCGATTTTCTCGTGATTGCGGTGCAGGTAACCAAACACAGGCTTGAGCCTGATCACGCGCTCGCCGTCGAGCGTAATATCCATGCGGAAGACGCCATGCGTGGAGGGATGGTGCGGGCCCATGGCAACTTCGAGCAGTTCGCCCTCGCCACCCGGCTCGATCACCGGTGGGCGGTTCCAACCTTCGAGCTTCTCGGTTCTTGTTTCCGTCAAGCTCATGCGGCCCCGGCCCCCTGATCCCTGTTCCCTGATCCGTGTTCCCTGCTCTTATGTTCTTGCGCGCGCTTCATTACGGCATCGTGCGGGGTGGGTTCGTATTCATAGTCGTCCGGGTCAACGTAGTCGCGGCGCATGGGGTGGTCTTTGAACTCATCCCACATCAAAATGCGGCGCAGGTCGGGATGGCCGGTAAACACAATTCCATAAAGGTCAAAGACCTCGCGCTCCTGAAACTCGGCCGAGCGCCATATCGGCGTGAGCGAAGGCATCTCAACCTGATCGGTGCGGTTCGCGGTGCGCATGCGCAGCACCAGAGGCCCATGACGGAGCGCGACCGAATAAAGATGGTAGACAGTCTCAAGATAGCCCGGCTCAACACGCTTGCGGATTTCTTCGACGGTTTCGTCAACTGTCTGCTCAGACTTCGTACCGTCAGGACCCTCTACGGTTTTTGTGACCGGCTTGTTGACCATCACCTTCTCGGTAATCTCTTTGTCGAGCCAGTCGATGCCGGAGACGTTAGAAAGGAAGTCGAACTGGAGCGCGGGATCGTCACGCAGAAAGGTAGCAACGCTGACGGCGCCAGCGGGGCTCAACAGCAGCGAGTGCTGCGCAGCAGGGCCGGGATTGAGGATCAACTCAACCTTAGCGCCCGGAACAGCCGCTTCAATCGCCGCTTTGATTTCTTCTGCCGTCTTCAATTCAGCTTCTAGCTCCTAGCTTCCAGCTGCTAGCTCTACGTGACCAGTAATCAGCTAACGCTTTCTTGCTCCCTTGTTCCCTGCTCTTTCACCTGATCGTGATCGGTATCGGCCACACGCCCTTGTTCGAGGTCGGTTCGAGATCGTGCGCGCCCTGCTCGGGCACCGGAAACTCGCCCTGCGCCCCGGCATCGAGGTGGCGTGGACGGCCTTCGCCGGTCAGGTGCTGCTCGTCAATCTTCTTCTGCAATGTCATGAACGCCTGGATCAGCGCCTCAGGCCGCGGCGGGCATCCAGGGATGTGCACGTCAACCGGAATGTAGCGATCGATGCCCTTGAGCACGTTGTAGCCCTGCTTGAACGGCCCACCTGAAATGGCGCATGCGCCCATGGCGATTACGTAGCGGGGTTCGGCCATCTGGTTGTAGAGCCGCACCACCTGCGGAGCCATTTTCTTGGTCACGGTGCCCGAGATGATCATCAGGTCAGCCTGGCGGGGCGACGGGCGAAAGACCTCGGCGCCGAAGCGGGCCAGATCGTAACGCGCCATGGTGGTGGCAATCATCTCGATTGCGCAGCATGCCAGGCCAAACTGCATGGGCCACACCGAGCTGCGGCGGCCCCAGTTATACAGCTCCTGGATAGTCGTCACAAAGACGCCCTGCTTGCCGAGTTCGATCTTCAGGTTCTGGTCCATGTTTCGCTTCGCTCCAGTGATCAGTGGTCAGTGATCAGCTCTTTCCGTGTTCATCTACCAGCTTCAAATAAGCCGAATTCCCAACTTCTACCAATAAGAGGCCGTCCCTCTTCACGCCAGCCAGCCTAAGCATTACGCACAAGCACGAACAAACTGACCACTGACAACTGTATTTCTCACGCCCACGTCAAAATCCCCTTCGCCCAGGCCCAGGCCAGGCCTTCAACCAGCATCAGCACAAAAATCAGCATGGAGACACAGGCCGCAGGGCCCAGTCCGGTAAACGCCACCGCAAACGGCAGCAGAAAGACCGCTTCAACGTCAAAGATGAGAAAGATGATGCCGTAAAGGTAATAGGCTGAACGGAATTGCACCCAGGCATCGCCCTTCGACACCAGGCCGCACTCGTAAATTGCATTCTTGATGGCGTTCGGTTTTGGGGGGGAAAAACACCTGGCCCACAGCCATGCCAGCCCCAGCGGGGCCAGGCCAAACCCCAGCGCAGCCACAAACAGAACGGCCAATGAAAAATAAGGATTTGCAGCCATCGTGGGAGTGAGATTTCCTTCTATTCAAGGCTAACAGTTCAAGGTGGTTTTTGGCCAAGGTTATGCGTCACACAACCGCAGTTCGGCCCCACTTTTTCACCGTTCATCTCATTTTGTGAACCGTTGGGGCAAGGCGCAGCCGCTCAACACACCTGTCGGAACCCCAGCCCCAGGAGCGCCGCTGTTTTGCCGAGCGTGGCAGCAACGTGGCCCACCCCAACCGCGCAATGGTGCGCCGGCCCCTCGGCGTTCCACGCCTCCGCAAATCCCCTCGCGCCCAGCGGGAACCGGTACCGGCTGTTGGTGTTGCCGATCTCGAGAATCGGCCCGGCCACGCACTCACCCTCGGCGACCACCAGTTTGAAGTGCGTATCGGCATCTTCAGCGATCGAAAGCAGCGTTACCGGTCCGTGCTTCACGCTCATCTCGACCGAGAGTCCGCGGCCCACCTTGCCGTGATACACCTCAAGCGGCCGCACCTTGGTTTTGCCCTCAGCAATGGCAATATGGCCGGGACCGTCGTGGCCCATCAAAACCAGGTCATCGTTCAAATCCATTGCATAGTATTCGGTAAACGAGCCGCCCGCGCCGATCAGGTCCATCATCTTCATGGCCAGGGCGTTTTTCACCTCGTACTCACCGGCCACGGGAATGTGGCGCGCCGTGAGCAGCGATGTGCCGAGAATGATGGAACTCATGGTGCCTTCATTGGCTGCGTTGCCCGAGCCCTTGTAGTAGTAGGCCAGGGCGTCAAGGCCGTGCCGCTCGATAAACCGATCGAGGGCCAACGAGGTTCGCGCTGCCCGGCGCAGTTCTTCCTTAGCGCAATCCGGCTGCACGTCGAATGCGTCATCGAACTCGGCGACGCGCCGCGCAATCTCAGACTCGCTCGCCTCGGCGCACAGCGCGCTCAGCTCATCCACCTCAAGCAGCTCAACGTGCGTGCCAAATGCGATTGACACCAGCGTCACGTCGGTCATGATGTCAAGCATGCCGCTGTAGTAATGGCCCATCAACCCCAGCCGCGATTTGGCAAGCGCAGCCTTGACACGCGCTGCCGCCAGCCACTCTTCAATCTCGCGACCCGTTTCGGTTTCGCCTCGGACGCCGTTCACCTGGTGAAACGGAATGCGGGCGCGGGCGAACAGATTTGCAATCTCCGGAACCGGGCACGCGGAGCAAAACGCAAGCCACTCGCCGGTCATGGCGGTTCGGTCTTTGAGCTGATTGAAAGCCTGGTAGTCGATGGCTGCTTCCGGCTGCAGATTCAGCACAACCACCGGAACACCCGCGCGCTGCACCAGCGGCAACACTGTGTTTGAAAGCGCGTAGGTAGTCACGTACAGAAAAAGCACATCGATATCTTCTTGCCTGCATTCGTGGCCGGCCTCGCGGGAGCGCAACGGAGAGTCGATGAGCCCGAGATCGACAACCTCTACTCCTGGCCGGCGCAGCCGCGCTGCCATTTGCGCAACGTAGCCTTTAAGGCGCTGCTCCAAACCGGCAAACTGGCTCCAGTAAGCATCGAGGCCAATGCCACAAAGGCCGACGCGCAATTGAGATTCGCTCTTCTTCCCCATCACCAGCTCACCACTGTGACCGCAAAGGGCTGAATCTGGATGGCTCCGTTTGTCACCGCCAGGTTGCGGGCCGGGCTGTCGCCCGATTGCTCATCGACGGTGACTGCGTGCGCGGTTGCGGCATCGGGAAGCGAGATGTCGACAACGCGATTGCGCTTATTCACGATCAGCAGCTTGCGGCCCGCGGATGTAACGAAGGCCTGCGCCGAGATGTCGCCCGAAGCCGCGGAAGTGTCAACCAGCTTGTCGCCGGCGTGGAAATTGTCTTTGATGAGCTTGAGCACCCAGAAGCGCGCGTTGGGCTGGTTGTTGGTCCAGTCCATCATGCTCACGCTGGGAAACTGCGTGGGGTAGCCGATCAGCTGCGACTCGCCGATTACGTCAATCTGAAGACGCGTGAGCTCGAGAAAGAGATCGCCGTAGAGCGCGCCGGCAACATTCCAGTAGATCTTTGGCGGAGGGACTTTGTCGCTGGGGCTGTTGTCGCCGGGGAGAATTACGCCGAGTTCGTCAAGATCGGTGCGCGTCGCGGGCGAGAGGCGTTTGCGGATTGCCTCGGCGTAACGCACCGTGTTCAGAAATCCGGCCTCCTGATCGAAGAAGGTGTACTGCCAGGTGTCGGCGTTCTCTCCGGCACGGGGCGTCGCATAAAAATGGTACGAAATCATGTCGAGCGGAATGCCGGGCCGGTGATGGCTTGGATCGAGGAAGTACTCAAACATGCCCGGCTCGCCGCTGGGATTGGCCAGCGCCAGCCCGACAAATTTCGTGTCTGGCGAGACCGCATGAATAGCGCTCACGATATCGTCGTAGCGCTCGGTGTACTGCTCCGGCGTCATGTTGTGCTCAAAGTCGATCTCATTGAGCACCTCCCAATAGGGCAGGTTGTAGTGGTAGCCGGAGTTGTGGCGCACGCCGTTTTCATCGGTGAATCCGCCGTTCACGTACCAGCTCACCAGGCGCGCGTAATAATCGCCCAGCTCTTTGCCGGTGGGGTCGCGCAGCTCGGTTCCCTGCTCGTAGTTCCAGTCGTCGGTGTCAGCATCGGCCAGGTAGGTGACAGGTTTCGGCGTCTTGAAAAGCCACTGGGGAATGGTGCTGAAGTTGAGAATCGTGGAGTGGCCTTCAGTGGCCGCGAGAAAGTCCTTTGTCATGGGATCGATGAGCGAGAAATCCCACGATGTTTTTTGAGGTGTTGGGGGTTCGAGTTCGGCAACGGCAAGCCTGGGATACGGCAGCCACGGCACGTAGCGAACATAATCGGCGCCGAGTTCTTTAACGGCCTTGTAGGCGGCAATTCCGAGCGGCTGGCCGGGCCTGAGCGGCGGATTGACGACCACTTGATAGGTCGGCGTGGATTTTGAAACCAGCGTGACTTTATCCCAGTGGATGGTCAGAGGCGGCAACTGCTGCGCTTCGAGCGATGCAGCCACGAGGCCGATGAGGATGGTAAAAGACAGATAATGGCAGAAAAAAGTTGTTCGGCGGCAAGGGACGTTCATTGACCACACACTCCGGCTCACTCGATATCAATAACCGAGCAATGTTACCACCGCGCGCGCCTATGTAGCGCCGTCCGAATTTGTAGCGCCGGGCTCCAGCCCGGATGTCGTACGGGCGTCCACGCCCGTAGATGTCGAGCAGCATCATGTTTACCGTTCCGGCCGCCTGTGGGGCAGTTGGCCGGCGCAGGATTTTGAGAACCGCGTTCAGTTGCGGTGATAGCATCCAAAACTAAGGTGGCCAATGCAACCGATCAAGACATTAATTCGACTGGTGCTGGTGTTGGCAACGGTTGGGGGAGGATTTGCTGGGTTCTCGCTGTCGTAGACACCTTCATGAAAACGAATATTGATAACGGCCGATTGTGGGGACTCCTTTGGCTCAGCCTTTTTATGTACGCGGCGATTACAACCGCCGGACTCAAGTTTGTGGTCACGGATCGGGTCGGACGATTCATGATGTTTGCGCTCGCCATCATGGTTCCCTGGGCGGATTTGCCTTGGGTCGCATATCACCTGACAACCGTAACGTACACAGCGATCACGTTC
>JBEKCW010000161.1:0-10448 GCA_050014675.1 Occallatibacter sp.
AATCTATCACGGAGTGCGAAAAGGATTTGCCGAGGTGTGGACCCAGCTCGGTGCGCTCGCCAACCGGCAGGTGCACAGCCTTCAAAACGGCGAGAATGGAGACCTCTGGGTTGGCACAACTCACATGGGCATTGCCCGCGTGCATCTCTCCACGGGAACGGTAACTTGGTACGGCGATGCCCAGGGCCTCACGGGGAAAGCGGCTTTCACCATACGATTCGACCGCGAACACCGGCTGTGGGCGGCCACTGATGGCGGATTATTTGTTTCATCGCCCCCGTACGACAAATTCTCTCGCGTCACCGAACTCGCTCCAACCCTTGTCTGGACGGTAACCGAAGACTCGCAGGGTGTGATGTGGGCGGGCGGCTCGGGCGGCCTGTTTGCATTGATTGACGGCCATTGGCACAACTGGACCAAGGCCGACGGGCTGAGCAACCAGGAGGTGCTCGCGCTTGGCGCCGGTCCCGGCGGGGCCGTGTGGATCGGTTACAGCTATGGCGGAGGCATCGACCGGGTCTATCGCTCGGGAACTGGCATCAGGATTGAGAGAGGCGTACAAAGAACCGGAACCACCGGCATTATCTACTACCTCGATTTTGATTCCGAGGGCCATTTATGGGCCGGATCGGACCATGGCGTGGACATGTGGAACGGCTCGCGTTGGAGCCACTACGACATGAACGACGGCCTGGCCTGGGACGATAGCGATTTGAATGCATTTGCCCAGGAACCAAACAACGGTCCGTTTTGGTTCGGGACAAGCGGCGGCCTTTCTCGCTTCACGCCCAGGCCGCAAGCCACGTCCAACACCTCTCCCCAGGTGGTGTTCACGCGCATGCTTTCCGGGCAGACTGATGTCTCTGGCCTGCAGAATCCCTCGTTCGAAGCCAGCGCCAACTCGCTGTCGGTGCAGTACTCCGCGCTCAACAGTACCGCCGGTCCCAATAATGTCGCCTTCCGTTACCGCATGATTGGTGAATCGTCCGACTGGACCGAAACCACCCGCCGTGAGCTCGAGTTTGTGCACCTTCCGCCGGGGCCATACCAGCTTCAGGTCGAGGCCGGCGATGGCCTGGGCAACTGGAGCGGGCGCGTCGCCGAATACGACTTCACCATCCAGGTGCCCTGGTATCGGGCCTGGTGGTTTTTGCTGCTTTGCTTCATCGTGCCCACGTTGGGCATCCTCGGCTTTCTGCGTCTTCGCGTCGCCGGCATCCGCGCTCGCGAGCTCGAGCTTGTGCGCCTGGTTGAAGAAAAAACCGCCGACCTCCAGCGCGCCAATGAAGAGCTCACCCGCCTGTCGGCCACCGATGCGCTTACCGGCCTGGCCAACCGGCGTTGCTTCGATCAGACACTCGAAAAAGAGTGCGCGCGCCTCCACCGCTCCGATTCGCCGCTCTCCCTCGTCCTTTTCGATGTTGACCACTTCAAGGCGCTCAACGACTCGCTCGGCCACCAGCGCGGCGACGTGTGCCTGGCATTGCTCGCCGGAGAAATGAATCGCATTGCCCGCCGCGCCATCGACGTGGTCGCGCGCTTTGGCGGAGAAGAATTTGCCATGATCCTGCCCAACACCAGCCTTGAAGGCGCCCGCCGGGTTGCTGAGATGGTGCGCCGCGCAGTGATGGACCTCAACCTTCCCCATCCAGCTTCGCCCGGCCCGGCTTATCTCACGGTCAGCGCCGGCGTTGCCGCTTCAGAGGGCGGTCAGGATTCTCCGCAGAAACTGGTGGCAGCCGCCGACCGCGCGCTCTACATGGCCAAGCGCCAGGGCCGCAACCGCGTAATTGTAGCCGCCGCTGAACCCACGTTCGGCCAGCCCAGCATTCCGTCCTCACCCCTGCCGGACTAGCCAGCGTCCCGCAAATCCTCAACGCCCTCCATGCGCCTGTTCATCGCAATTCCGCTGAGTGAGCCCATCGAAACCGAGCTCAAACGGCTCACCGCAACACTGCGCCCCGCGGCCCCCGATCTTCGCTGGTCGTCGCCTGAAACCTGGCACATCACGCTCCAGTTCCTGGGCAATGCAAATGAGCAGCAGTACGCGTGCCTGCAGCCGCGCTTGTCCGCGTTGAAGGCCACCTCATTCGCCATCGATTTCGAAGGACTGAGCGTCTTCGAGCGCGCCGGAGTATTCATCCTCGCAGTTGCGCCAACCCCAGCGCTGGTAGCCCTGCAAAAGAGAGTCGTAACGGCAACCCAACCCTGCGGCTTCTTGCCTGAGGACCGCCCCTATCGCCCCCACATAACGCTGGCGCGCTCAAAGTCCGGAAGCAAGGGCAAAGAATTGCACACGCTGTTGGAACAGCCAGGCGAGAAACTAGCCATCGACAGGCTGATCGCCACCGAGTTCCGCCTTTACGAGAGCCATCCGTCGGCAGCGGGATCGAAATATGAGGTGAAAGGCCGGTTTCCGCTGGGCGAGTCTTCGCCAGCCGATCTCCAGTGACTGCGCCCGGAATCAGGTTTGAGGCGTCGGTATCGGCACATCCTGCTGCAGCGTGAAATCAATCACGGTCTCACTCGGTACCTTTACCTTTTCGCCCCCGGTGATGATTTCCGAGCCTGCGCCGGCACCTGCGCCCACGCCCGCGCCGATCGCTGCTCCCTGGCCGCCGTCGGCAGCGGCGCCGATGATCGCTCCAAGGGCCGCCCCGCCCAATGTTCTCTTCGCGGTGCTTGCGCCGCGCGACTTGCCGTTCACTGCATAGTCGCCCGTCACCACGGGCACCATCTTTCCATTCACCACAATCCCCGTCAGTTCCAAACGCAGCTGCGATCTGCCCTCAAACGTGCCTGACTCCTTCACTTGTGTCAGCCTGCCGTAGACCAGGGCGTCTTGCCCAACTAATACGCTCCCCTCCATGGTCAGGGGTTCATCGAGCGAAGCCTCAAAGCGGTCTCCAACCATGCTGGTAGAGGAATCGATGGCATCGATGGTGCGGACAGAGATTTGTGTCCCGGCTGGGATAGTTACATAGGCCGGCTTCGTTGCCACGGGCGCTGCCGCCACCGGAGCGTCGGGAAGCGAACTCCGCTGCTGCAGCGCCGGGTCACTTGGCGCGTCTTCTGATTCGAACTTGAGCGATACAACGTCAGCGACGTTATACTTCTGCACCGTCGAGCCGACCTGGAAGCTGATTTCAGTGTCAGTGCCGCCCAGGAATTTGCCCTTGATCAGGCTGCCGTTCTTCAACTCCAATGTATCGGCCCACGCCGCCGACACGGCCAGAGCCAGCACAATCAACATTCCGCATTTCAGCATGGGTCTCATGATCTTGTTCGATGTCCCATTTAACTGCCCGTTTCATATAAATTGCAAGCCCATTCTGGACTCACCTCGGGCTGAAGCACTGGGTGGTTTCCGCTCTAGCCGCTGAAACCCGGAGGGAGCAGAGGCCTTCAGGCCTCTGAAACGAGCCCATCAATCACCGCGGGCTTTAGTCCCGGGCAGTCCTGGGAAGGGGCACGGATGGTAGGTCAGGGCTTCAGCCCGTAATTGAACGCACCCCAAAACTCCCGGGACTTTAGTCCCACGCGGAATTGACTGAAGGGACGAAAAACGGACCGCCGAGTCCCGATTCTGGGACCTGGGAAAGCACGAACCCATCCGCTGAGCCCCCGCTTTCAGGTATACTGAAGATTCGGCGTTCCGCCCCTGTGGCTGCTGTGCGCCTGTGGCCCGGAAATCGGCGCCCGAAGCGATTTAAATTCTGGAGTTAAGACAATGTCTCAAGTTTGCGATATTTGCGGCAAGGGGCCGCAGTTTGGTAACAACATCTCACACGCCCACAACGTTTCACGCCGCCGCTGGAATGTGAATCTTCAGGCCGTGAAGGTCCTCGTGAACGGAGCAGCCAAGCGTATTCGCGTGTGCGCCAGCTGCATCAAGTCCGGCAAGGTCGCCAAGGCCTAAGCGACTCAATCCACAGCATCATACGCAAGAAACAAACCCCGTCCCGACCGGCGGGGTTTTGTTGTGCCCGGGTTGCGCCTCAGATCCGTGTCTGTCCGTTGCATGCAATTAAGCCCGCAGCGCGCACAATTGAATTGATGCAAACCGCACAAAGATCCGCTTCGCCGTCAGCTATCATCTGTTCCCTTGTTCCCTTGTTCCCTCGTTCCGTCGCTCCCTCGCTCCCTCGTTCCCTCGTTCCCCCCGCTCCCTTGCTCCCCAAAAACATACCCCCCCCACCCCCCGGGGTGCCTCCAAGGTAAATAGGTTTACTCGACAATAAGTGATAGCAACTAAATATGGTTAGCAAAGAAAATGTAACAAATAGGCCGTTACATCCATTCACAAAAGACCGTCGAAAACCCCTGTTTTGCACCTAAATAAGTGCAGTTTTGCCTCATTTCGCGCAAATTTCCATGCAACAACGATTCGATCGCAAGCCTATGAATCCAATATGTTTACCGCGATCCATCAGATGAATTCGATTTCACACAATTGCGCACTCTAATGCGCGTCCGTCGCCAGCGGATTGTCCCACTTGAACGAGCCTGCATCGAGACCCTTCGGCGACCAGCGACTCACGATCGCCTGCGCCAAATGCCCCAGCGTCTGCTCAGCCTCGTTGTCGCCCGTCCAGCGCTGGTCGGCGTTGTCCCACGTGAAGGCCGCAATCACGATCGGACCATTCACCGATGCAATCAGCGCAACATCGTTGCGGACCTGGTCGAGCGCGCCCGTCTTATTGGCGATCGCCGACCCTTTCTCGCTGGTATCGAGCGACTCAAGATAGCGCGGAAGACTGTCTCGATCCTGCTGCTCGCGCAGCGAATGCAAAATGACTCCGCAGATATGCCCATCAACGGGCAGCGGCTTTGCCCCGTTTAGCGAAAGCCGGCACTCAGCAAAACGATCCATGATTGATGCCATCTCGCGCGCCGTAGTTTTGCCAAGACCGAACTGCGGCTGGTCAGCAGGCATCGGGCCGCTGGCAGGCTTGTAGACCTTTTTGTAGAGATACGTTTGCTTCAATCCGGCAGCTTGCAAAGTGGCATTGATATGGGCAAGTCCAAGACGGTCGATGGCCACGTTGGTCGCGGTGTTATCGCTAAGCACGACCATCAAATGAAGCACGTCGCGCAAGCTGAGCGTGATAGGCGCAGTGAGTTGGCCCAGAACACCCGAACCTGGGACCTGATTGTCTTTCGTCAGCACAACCTTGTCGTCGAACGTGGCCGTTCCGCTGCGGATCTGTTCGGCGGCGTCAAGCAGAATGCCCATCTTGATAACGGAAGCAGTCTTGACCGGCTCATTGGCATCGAGCTCGGCAGTTTCGCCAGTCAGCAAATTGTGAGCGTAGATCGCAACCTTGCCGTGGTGCGCCGCGGCAATCGCCTGTAGTTGATTGTCGAGTTGAGTATCGTTAACGAGAGGCGGTTGTTGCGCCCGGAGTGAAGTGACGCCAAAGAGAATCAGGCACAAGCCAGACAGCCCGACGGAGCGGATCAGAATCATTAGTCGAGAGTAATTCGCCGCAGCACGGTTTCGCTATCAGGCTTTTTCGTCCGCGCGCGTAAAGGTGAGCGATGCCGAGTTGATGCAGTAGCGAAGGCCGGTCGGGCGCGGGCCGTCAGGGAATACATGGCCAAGGTGGCCGCCGCAGCGCGAGCAGGTGACCTCAACGCGCCGCATGCCGTGGCTGCTGTCTTCATGCTCTTCAACAGATTTTGAGCCGGCCGGAATCATGAAGCTCGGCCAGCCGCAGCCGGAGTCGAACTTGGCCCCGCTCAGGAACAGCAGTGCGCCGCATCCCGCACAGTGATAGTTGCCGGTCTCATGATTTTCGGTGAGCGCGCCGGTGAACGGGCGTTCCGTTCCTTTTTCGCGCAGCACGTGGTACTGCGTGGGCGTCAGGGACTCACGCCACTCAGCCTCGCTGCGCAATACTTTATCGTCGCTGTCGCTCACTTGTGCCTCCCGGAGAACGATTCCCGCTGTTGATTCGATGCGCGAAGCGAAGGGCCGTTTCAAACTTGACTGCAATCAAACTTCGGCGATCAGTTCAATTTCAATGAGGACGTCTTTGGGCAGCCGCGAAACTTCAACGGTAGTGCGCGCCGGGGCAGTTCGGCCTTCGCCGCCTAGATAAGCACCGTAGGCCGCATTCATGGCTGCAAAGTCGTTAAAGTCTTTCAGAAAGACCGTCGTCTTAACCGCGCGGTCGAGACTGCTGCCCGCTGCTTCAACAATGGCCTTCAGGTTTTCAAGAACCTGCGTGGTCTGTTCGGTGATTCCGCCGGCAACAACGCTGCCAGTCGCAGGATCAAGTGCAATTTGACCTGCTGTAAAAATGAGATTGCCAGATCGGATGGCCTGCGAGTAAGGGCCGATGGCTGAGGGTGCGGCTGTGGTTGCGATCGCCTGCTTGGTCATAGACCGATTTTAATCGAAGGCAAACAACCATGGCTGCCAGGTCTCGCGAACCCGGCAGCCAGATGGTTTCCGAACTCAGTTTCTAGCCTACGTTGAAGTTGGCAAGAATGCCGCCGGCAAGCATCATCGCCAGCAGCCAGTAAGCGGCATTAATGGCGAACAGCTTGGCCGGACGTTTTTCAAAGATGCTCTGAGTCAACATCACCGGAGCAATAAAGCCGGCCCAGCAAATGGCGCCGACATAGAGCCCGCGCTGCATCGAGACTGCGCCACTCCATTTAATCAGGTGCGCGAGCACCATGGAGAGAACCACGTTGGCAATAAACGAGGCAACCATTGGAAACCACGCATTCTTGGGCTTCACACCCTCCGGAATCCCGACCAGCACCCTCCAACGAGCCTTGAAAACAAAGCCATACCATAGAGCGCCCAACAGCCACTGCGCGATTGCCGCATAGAAAACCGCCAGGGGGCTGACATGGAAAATCTGCATGCGAAAAAACCTCCCATTTCATGTTTAAGATTCGGCTCCCCGAGACGGATGATCCAGGGAAAATGAAGCCAGCGCGTGTCAGTCTAAAAAGGAGTCGCGTGACCAATTTGATTGAGGGTGAACCCTAAAGTCAAGGCAAATCGCACTCAAGGTGCCGTACTTGGAATCGGCATTTGCGCAATCAACGCGTTCTTTGAATCAACGTTTCTTCAGTGCTTCAAGTTCTTCGAGCGTGCGGGGCCAATCGGAACCAAGCAGGCGCGAGAGACTGCGGTCAGCCAGCACCTTTCCGCCGGTCTGGCACTCGGCGCAGTAGTTGGTTTCGTTGTCGGCATATCGGATGCGCTGCACCGGCCGGCCGCAGCGCGGGCAAGGCTGATCGAAACGGCCGTGCACGGCCATCTCCGGCCGAAATGCCGTGACTCCCTCAGGGAATGTTTTCGTTGCATCGGCCGAGAGCCGCGCGGTCCAGATATCCAGTGTTTCGCGCGTCGCCGCGAAGAGCCGCAGCCACTCTTCATCTATCAACTTGTGGGTGAGCGCGATGGGCGAGAGCTGCGCGGCATGCAATATCTCATCGGAGTAGGCGTTGCCGATTCCGCTCACGATGCGAGGATCGGTGAGAGCGCGCTTGAGGGTGCGGTTCTCGTGCGTGAGAGCGGCGCGAAAACCCGCGAGGTCGACTGAGAAGATTTCAACGCCGCCGGGGTCGAGCGACTGTAAGCCGTCCTCTCCGCGAACTACATGCAGCGAGGCGCGGCGCTTGCTGCCGGCCTCTGTCAGGGTTAAGGTGCCGTCCAAAAAATAAAAGCCCGCTAGGGCCTGGCGGCCGGCTAGCCTGGCGTTTGCAGCTTTCCAATGCAGCCGGCCCGCAATCATCAGGTGTAGCACCAGCCAGACATCGCCTTCGACGCCGATGGCAATGCGCTTGCCAATGCGCCGCAGAGCAGTTACCGTGCGGCCCTCAGCGCTTGAGGGTGGAGGATCGAAGGTGCGCAGCAGAAACGGGCTGGTGATCGCAACCCGTTCAAGCACACGGCCAACGATTCGTGATTCAAGCGCGGTGATGTAGGCCGTAATGTCGGGCAGTTCGGGCATCTGGTTACAGTTTGCAAAGTGGAAATCGAATCCGCAATGGATTGTTACAGTGTGACCCCGCGTCTCGGAAGCGAGACCCGGGCACGCTCTCATCAACATGCTAATTGAGAATCGTGTTGTCGATGAGCCGGGTCGACCCAACGTATGCGGCGACTGCGAAGAGCGCGCCCGGAGCGGCGCTTGAGAGCGGTTGGAGCGTCGACCAGTCAGCCAGCTCGATGTAATCGATGCGCACGGCTGGCTCGGCGGCGAATGTGTCTCGGGCGGCGGCGATTAGTGCGGCGGAATTGCGTTCACCGGCGGCGAAGAGCGATTCAACTTTGCGAATCGCGCGGCTGAGGACCAGCGCCTGCGAACGCTCAGCGGTGCTGAGATAGGCATTGCGCGAGCTGAGTGCGAGGCCGTCGGGTTCACGAACGATGGGGCAGACAACGATCTCCGTGCCAATGCGCAGGTCGGTAACCATGCGGCGGAGGACGGAAACCTGGGCTGCGTCTTTCTGGCCGAAGAAGGCGCGATCGGCTTCGGCGGCGATGAATAACTTGGCGACGACTGTGGCGACGCCGCGAAAGTGTCCGGGCCGTGAAAGCCCGTCGAGTCGGTTGCTCAGGCCTTCAACTTCAACAAATGTGGCTGCGCCTGCTGGATAAAGTTCGTCGACCGCCGGCGCAAAGATGGCATGCGCGCCGTTGGCTTTGGCCAGAGCGCAATCGGCCTCGAAGGTGCGCGGATAGCGGCTGTAGTCTTCGTTCGGACCGAATTGCGTAGGGTTCACAAAGATGCTTACTGCTACGAATCCGCACGATTCACTCGCCGCGCGAATCAGCGATGCATGACCGGCATGCAGCGCGCCCATGGTGGGCACGAGTCCGATGGTGTTGCCACCGTCGTTGCGTTCGCTCCGCGACCACTCGCGAAGCTCAGTTGCTGTGCGAAGAATCTCCATCGGTCGATTTTCAGTTTGCCGGGGCTCAGTTTGTCCAGTCCGGCAGCGAGTCGCGATTGGCGATTTCGTCAGCGGAGTCGACATCGGAAGAGGGAACGGGAAGCGGCGCCAACGCCTGGCGTGCTGCTTCGCCAAGGTGGTAACTCTCTTCGTCCGCGGGGAAGGTGCGATGCTCCACGTCTTCGCGATAGTGCTCGACAGCCGTGTGGATAGCGGAGCCCAAATCGACATAGCGGCGAACGAACTTGGCCGCGGGGACGAAAGTGAGGCCGACAAGATCGTGGAAGACGAGAATCTGGCCGTCGCATCCGGGGCCAGCGCCGATGCCGATCGTGGGGATGGACAGCTCAGCGGTGATGGCTTCGGCAACCTCGCGCGGCACGCCCTCAAGCACAATGGCTCCTGCGCCCGCTTCAGCCAGGGCAATCGCATCGGACTGCAGCCGTCGAACGGTTTCGGGGGTGCGAGCCTGCACGCGGTAGCCGCCCATGCGGTGCACGCTCTGAGGAGTAAGGCCGAGATGCCCGATGACCGGGATCTCGGCCTCGGTGAGAGCGCGGACGAGGCCGATGCGCGGGCCTTCAATTTTGACAGCCTCGGCGCCGGCGTCTTTGATGAAGCGCACGGCGTTGGCCACGCCGTCAGAAATAGATCCGTGATAGCTGCCAAATGGCATATCGGCCACCACCAGGGCGCGGCGCACGGCACGGCGCACGGCACGCGTGTGATGGAGCATCTCGTCTACTGTAACTGCGAGCGTGTTTTCATGGCCAAGAACGACCATAGCGAGCGAGTCGCCGACGAGTATCAAGTCGATGCCGGCTTCGTCGACCAGGCGCGCGGTTGCGTAGTCGTACGCAGTGAGAGCGGAGATTGGCTTTTGCTGGCGCTTCATCTCAGCCAGTGCCGGCATGGTGACTTTTGCGAAGGGGATGCCGGACGACGCAAGGCGTGCGTCGCCGCTGAACTGCGTCAAACTCATTTTTCTCTCCAGTGCCGCTCCGAAGACCCAGGATGCAGCCCGAACAATAAAAGTATACGCCGGTCGGACCTATGCGCCAGCGCTTGCGGCGGGCAGGCCATGAGACGCAGACTAAAGTGAATGATCTCTGCACTTGAAACCGGAGTAACGGCAGCGTTGGGAGCGGCGGCTGTGGCGGGCCTGGCCGCCGGCGGTTTTGCCTACGCGTCGCTGTGGCCCGGCTCACGGATCTTTGGCACGGCGATTACTGCGCCACGGCGGCCGGGTGAGATTGCGCTGACCTTCGATGATGGGCCGAATCCCGAGTGGACGCCAAAGCTGCTCGAAATTCTGGCGCGGCATCAGGTGAGGGCCACGTTTTTTATGCTGGGCAAGTTTGCCGCTGCGCAGCCGGAACTGGTTCGGCGGGTTGCGGCCGAGGGGCACCTGATCGGCGATCACTCGTGGAGCCATCCCAAGCTGTCAAATTGTTCGGCGACGCGAATTGAAGATGAGCTGAAGCGGACCAGGGATGCGCTGGAGCAGATCATTGGCGCGCCGG
>JBEKCW010000162.1:0-10413 GCA_050014675.1 Occallatibacter sp.
TATCTTGAGATGGCCAAACGGCGCGACCCGGATAACCCCGAAGTTCAGCGATCGATGGCGGGTTATTATCGCGAGGCCGGAAACTATCCTGACGCGATTGCAGCGCTCCAATCCATTCGTATGCCGAAGCCCGATGTATTGGCGGAACTCGCGTACACATACCAACTGAGCGGCAGGCTGAATGAATCGGCCGGGCTATACGCCAAGGCAGCCAATGCCGCGCCGAAAGATATGGGGCTGCAACTCGCTGCAGCGCAGGCCGAGGTTGCGAATGGCTCCATTGAGCCCGCGAGTCCATTTCTAAGCCGTGCTGCCGGACTCGATCCAAATTATTACCGTTTGCACGCGATTCGAGGAGAGATTGCGAACATTCAGGAACGCGAACAGGACGCCGTGCGGGAGTACAGCGCCGCCCTGGCGAACTTACCCGCTGAACCCGCCGAGGGACCACTGTTTGGCATTCAGTTGCACATGGACTTGATGGATGTTTACAGCAAGCTGGCCGATCAAGCCGCTGCCCGTCATCAACTCGACCAAGCCCAGGCCGAGATTAACGCGCTCGGCGACAAGGTGTCAGGGAGAGCACAGTTTCTACGCCTGAGAGCTCTGATCAAGATGAATGCAGGGGACTTGGACAGTGCATTGGGAGACATGAAGGAAGCCCTCGCAATGAATGCTCATGATCGGGATGATTTGCAGCTCGACGGAGACATCCTGATGAAACTCGGCCGTACAGAAGACGCGATTGCGGTTTACAAGCAGATTCTTGTGATGGATCCCGTCAACCGTTTTGCGCTTATTTCGCTCGGATATGCTTCACGAACAGCGGGACGCGATCAGGATGCCGAGAAATACTTTCAACGCCTGGAGCAAGTGGACCCGTCGTTGTATGTACCCTATCTTGCACTTGGTGATCTCTATACCGCTCGCCGCGACTTCACAAGAGCGCAAGGCTCATACAGCAAAGCCTATGCCCTGGCGCCACTGAAACCCCTCATTCTGGCGGGCGGAATGAACGCCGCAATCGAAGCACATAACCTAAGCCTGGCTGGAGCGTGGCTGGGCCGCGTCACAAGCGGAATGGAAAGCGAGCCTCAAATCCTTCGCGAAAAAGAAAGGTACCTGAGTTTCAAGGGGGAATATCAGGAATCTGCCGATGTCGGCCGCGAAGCAATCAAAGTGCTGCCTCAAGACCGGGACGTAGTCGTCTACCTCGGTTACGATTTGCTCCATCTTGAAAAGTATGACGAGCTGCTCGATTTGACGTCGAAGTACCTCAACGTGTTTCCGAAGGAACCCGACATTCCGCTGCTCGAAGGCTATGTTCACAAGCATCAGGGACTCAGTGAGCAGGCGCGTCAGGATTTTACCGAGGCGCTTGATCGGGATCCCGAGGTGGTTACGGCATACGTGAATCGCGGCTACATGTTGAACGACCTTCACCAGGCCCAGGCGGCCGCGACAGACTTCGAATCAGCCCTCAAGAGAGAGCCGAACAACGGCGAAGCGCACCTCGGACTCGCCTTTGCAAGCCTTGATCTGCATAAACCGGAGACCGCATTGCGTGAGGCGGAACTGGCGAAACGGGCTCTGGGCGATTCAAGGGATATTCACGTGATTCGTGCAACTGCTTATGGGCGGCAGCACATGCTGGCAAAAGCCGCTGATGATTATCGGGCTGCCTTGAAGTTCACTCCAGACGACGGCGTGTTGCACCTTGGGTTGGGTAACACGTTGTTTGCTGAGCTTAAGTTCCACGATGCGATAGCCGAGTTGGAGATCGCGGCGAAAGACTCCCCTGACAACGCTGACATTTATGCCTTGCTTGCCCGCTCCTATGCAAATCTGCAAGATCGCAGTCAGGCGTTGCACTATGTGCAACTGGCTGAGCAGAGTGCCCTGCGGGCGCCAGGTTCCGCGACGGATCCGGAATCGGGGTTGAGCGAAATATACGTTTCGACAGGAATGGCCCTCGATACTCTCGGAGATGACAATGCCGCCATGGAGCGCTTCAGTAAAGCGCTTACTGAGCCGGCAAGCGATCGCGTAGGCGTACGCCTGGCTATCGCTCAACTGATGGCTGAGCAGGGCCACTCGGATGACTCGGAGAGGCAGATTGCGCTGGCCCAGATGGAAGGCGAATCAGGAGCGACTGCGCCACCCACCGGAAGCCAGTTTATCGCTGCCGCAGACGTGCTCCGGTCAATGCATGAGTACCAACTGTCGCAGACCTATCTTCAACGCGCCAAGGCAGCAGATGCACCCGATTCGGAAGTGCGGATTGGACTTGCCAACAACTATCTTGCGCTTGGAGACACGGTCAGGGCTCAAGCAGAACTCGCGGCGGTAAAGTCCGCTGACGGCGCTGCCCCGGATTACCAGTATCTGCTGGCCGAAGCCAATGTCTATCGCCAGGAGCACCACAATGCCCAGGCACTCACTTCCTTTGCCCAGGCAGCCAATGCTGAAGGTGAAGATCAATCAGCCGAGCAGGGTCTTCTCCAGGCTGGAGCGGATGAAGGGCTGAGAGTCACTCCCGCTCTGAGTGTGCTTTCCGATTTCCTGGTGGAACCCATTTTTGAAGATTCCACTGTGTATGTTCTGGACTCAAAGCTGGATGCGTCATTTCCAGTCCTCAGTTCCGATACCTCTCTTCTTCCGCCGCCCCGGTCCTCCATCGAGACCCAATCGACGAACGCATATCATCTGCATCTCGGCAATCTGCCCACGGTCAGTGGGTTCTTCCAGGTACGCAACGCTCAGGGGCAAATCTCTGTGCCTAGCACAAACTCAATCGTTAGTCGCGATACAACGGACTACACCATGAACGTTGGGCTGGATCCCACAATCAAGATTGGCAACAACGTGCTGACGTTCAATAGCGGCATCCAGGCAACAGTTCGCCGCGATTCCGTGTCTCCGGTCGAAATGAACCAGAACCTGCTTCGCATCTTCACGTACATGTCTACGAGTTCATTCTTCAATGCGGTTTCTGTCAGCGGCTATGTCATTCGCGAAACAGGCCCGTTTACCGAGAGCAATCTGCATTCGCTGGCAACCACGGCCGCCATTGATTTCCGCGTCGGTGCGCCATGGGGAAAAACCGCCCTGGTAACCGGATGGGGAGCGAACGATGAGCAGTTCTCGCCGGTGAAATACGAGACTTACTACACCTCTTCCTATATAGGCATTGAACGCAGATTTGGAGAGCGGTTGAACATCAAAGCGATAGCTGAAGACGTGCGTGCATGGCGGATCGTCGAATCCAATTGGGGAAATGCGCAGAACCTGCGCCCGGCCGGCACCGTCGATTTCGCTCCAAATCATAGCTGGGATTTGCATTTTTCGACAGCCTATTCCAGCACCAGAAGCTTCCACGTTTATGACGCTATCCAAAATGGATTCTCACTTTCCTATGCCAGGCCTTTCCGCCGTAAATTTAATGACGATTCCGGAACAGTCGTCCTTGTTTATCCGATTCGATTTTCCGCAGGCATACAACAGGAAACGTTTATCAACTTTACGGGGGGTCAAAATCAGCAGTTCAGGCCTTATGTCCAAGTCAGTCTGTTTTGAAAAAGGAATCCAATGAAAATTTGCCTAGTTGCCACATTTCCACCCAGCGGACGCCAGTTAAATGAGTACGCCTTTCACATCGCCAACGAACTTCGTCGCTGTCCTGACGTCGAGCTGACTATTCTCGCCGACGAATTGACCGACTACAAATTTGCAACCGACAAGAATGGTAATTCGCTTCCGGCTGATCAGCTCTCGGAACTCCCGGGGTTCAATGTGATCCGCTGTTGGAAGTTCGGCAGCTTGACAACTCCGACGCGCTTGCTAAAGGCCATTCTGCGAATGAAACCCGATGTCGTCTGGTACAACCTCGTCTTCTCCAGCTTTGCGACACCCGAAAACCCAGTTGCCGCATTTGGGGGGCTTTCTGCGCCTGCTCTGACGCGAGCTGCGGGATTTTTTACGCATATCACCATGCACAACATCATCGAGCATGTCGACTTTTCCACTGCCGGTGTACGGCAGGAAAAGCTGTTCAAAATCGGCAGTAATCTGGCCACCAGGGCATTGCTTAAGGCGAACTCTGTTTCTGTCCTTCTTCCCCATTATCGGAGCACGTTGCTCGACAAGTATTCGGCTCACAACGTGCTACTAGCCACACACGGCACATTCGCCTCCACTCCAATTCCACCGGATTTTACCAAGCGCGGCAATCCGGATCTGCGCATTCTGGCGATTGGGCATTGGGGAACTTATAAGCGGTTGGAAACGCTGATTAGTGCCTTCCCAACTGTCCTCAAAAAGATTCCCAACGCAAGGCTGATCATCGCCGGCGCCAATCATCACACGAAGGCGGGATATTGGGAGTCGGTCCGCGATCGACTGCCGTCAGGTTTGCCCATAGAGTTCCGCGGATACGTTCCAGAGGAAGACATTCCTGAGCTTTTTCAATCAACATCCATCCTGGTCTTGCCCTACGATTCCGCGACCGGATCGAGCGGGCCAGCTCATCAAGCCTGCGAGTACGGGGTTCCGATCGTGTGCTCGGACATAGGTGATTTTCGAGAGATGGCAGGAGCCGAAGGCATGTCACTCCGCTACTACAAAAATGGCGATGCCGGCGAACTTGCTGAACAGCTGATTGTCCTGCTGCAGTCCAGGGATATGCAACTGCAGATGGCGCAGCAAAACTATGCGGCGGGACTTGAGATGTCCATGACTCGCGTCATCAAGAATTATCTGCGTTGGTTCGAACTTCACAAGTGCAAACGAGAAGTGAGAAATGCGGGAGTTCTTTTCGAGCGCAGCCATCCCTGGGTTCGTGCCTTTCGGCCGGGCCTGGTCACACCGAACTGGCGTCTGCGGGGGGCTTCCTATTCGCAGCGAAAGAATGACACGAACGTGCGTCATTCTATCGCCCCAGCAGAAAACTATGACCGCGCCGTCAATAGCCCGAACGCACTTCGCATGGAGTCAGCGGAAAGTTCCCAGGCATCAGCCGAATAATCACAGGGGTCAGCCGAGTCCGATACTCGGCTTCGGCGGATGACTTAAGACATCGATTTGCCAAATCGAAGAGGTTAGCAGTAAGGGACAGGAAGGCAAGCATCGTGTCAATCGCGCGCATTCACCAATCTATCCGCCTGCTGGTTTCCTGTGTGGCTCCCGGTATCTTGCTGCCGCTGCTGTTAACCGGCTGCGGGGGCGGCAGTATAAGCAGCACATCTCCAGCGCCATCGGTGGCCATTACCGCCAATCCCACGTCGATTGCTTCGGGAAACTCGTCCACCTTGACCGTGAATGCGACCAATGCGACTGAGGTAACGGTGACCGGAAGCGACGGCAGCTCTTATACACTGCAACCGGCTGGCGGAACGCAGGCAGTCAAGCCAACTGCGACCACCACTTACACCGCGACCGCATCTGGCGCGGGTGGAAACGCCTCCGCTCCTGCAACCGTCACGATCGCGTCGAGTCCAACGGCGACTGTCAGCATCGCGGCTAATCCCACTTCGATTCCTGCGGGGTCTGCGTCTATCTTGACTGTGACCGCGACAAACGCCACGGCGGTTACGGTGACCGGAACCGATGGCAGTTCATACACACTCCAAGCGACAGGTGGAACGCAATCGGTCAGCCCGACCGCGACCACCACTTACACCGCAGCTGCGACCGGTGCTGGAGGAAACGCCTCAGCCACCGCGACGGTAACGGTGACCGCGGTTTCAACTCCCGCTGCGACCGTCACCATCATCGCAAATCCAGCATCCATCGTTTCGGGAAACTCTTCCACTTTGACCGTGACGGCCACGAATGCCACGCAGGTTACGGTGACCGGAACCGATGGCAGTTCATATTCACTCCAGGCGACTGGCGGAACTCAGTCGGTTAGCCCGACCGCGACCACCACTTATACAGCAGCCGCGACCGGTGCTGGAGGAAACGCTTCAGCCACTGCAACTGTGACGGTTGGACCGGGAGGCAGCGTTCAATCTATTGACCACGTGATCTTCATGCTGCAAGAGAACCACAGCTTCGACAATTATTTCGGGATGCTGAATCCGTACCGGGAATCGAACAAGACCAACGGGCAGTATTGGAACATCGGCGATGACGGCGTCACTTACAACGTCGATGGCATCGACGACAAGCTCACCACCATCAGTAACAAAGACGATCAAGGAACTTCTTACTCGCTCTTCAAGTTTAAAACCACCTGCATTGATGATGCGAGTTCAGCCTGGCTCGAAAGTTACGGAGACGCCAATACTTACGACTTTCTCGCGACGCGCCCGATCTTGATGGACGGATTTGTTCACAATGCAGCGGGCTACGCAAACAGCTGTAAAGCTCCAGGCAGCACATGTTCCGGCGCCTTCACCGATCTGACTGGCCAGCGCTCTATGGGATATTACGACCAGGGCTTTCTCAATTACTACTACTACATGGCATCTCAGTTCGCGGTGTCCGATCGCTGGTTCTCACCTGTTTCGACCAAGAGCATCGGCAATCGCATCGCCACCTTCACGGGCGGCACAACCCAGGGCCTGGTCAACGACCCGGGCGGCGATGACCATCTTCCTCAGCTCGACATTCCGAATATCTTTCAGGAGCTTGACCAGGCAAACGTCTCCTGGAAGATTTACTACACGGTCACCCAGGGATTCTGCCTCGACGAAGATGACTGCTCCGGCGGGCCGAACCAGGCGTACCCTGCGACGGACTTCTCTGACTTGACCTATTCTTATCAGTATCTGTATGAGAATCCAAGCGGCGCCGCCTGTACTTCTCCCACCCAGGGGTCCGGCGCGGTCGGCGATTCGAGTAACTCCTTCTGCATCGATACGAATCATATTGCCCCACTGTCAACTTATTACAGCGATCTGACTAACGGTACCCTGCCTAGCTTTGCATTCATTGAGGCCGGCTACGGCAACAACGACGAGCATCCGGGATCGGGTCAATCGATTCTGTTGGGACAGGCGCAAGTAGCGAACGTTGTGAATGCCTTCATGGCCAGTTCTTCGTGGAGCGACTCTGTCTTCTTCTTCAGCTACGACGAAGGGGGAGGGCCATACGACCATGTTCCACCAATACCCGGTTACTCCAACCAAAACACCGACGCCTCTCTGGGAGCCATCCCGGATATCTCGACGATCGCGGTGAATCCCGATACAACTGCTCAGCAGCCGAAACTGTACTTCCCATGCGTGCCCGCGACTCCCGGGACGCCCACGCTGCACTGCGATCTTACGTCGACTGACCCCGGGGCAAATTCGGGTGATGCCGCGGCCGTCAATGGATTTGCCGCGCAGCTTGGCTTCCGCCTGCCGAACATTATCATCTCGCCCTTCACACGGAGGCACTATGTTTCGCACACGCCAATGGACCACACGGCGGTGATCAGGTTCGTCGAGGACCGATTTGTCGGCAATCACATATACCTGACTAACCGCGACGCCGCGCAGCCCAACCTGCTGGAGTTCTTTGACTTCAACAATATCCCTTGGGCAACGCCGCCAACTCCGCCCACGCCGGTAACAGCCGAATCCCTTGGGTACGATCCGTGTACCCCCACCAGCATGGGGCCATGAGGCCCGTTTGTCCTCAATCATTTCTATCCGCGTGAGCAATACAGCACACTTCGTCTCCGAATAACTTACCGAGTGCAGATCCTAAGTTGACAGTTACTAAAGGACGTCCCGCGGATTAAGGCTGGTAGAACTTGCGAACATAAACCGGCGTAACCCAAATCATTAAGGCAGCCTTCTTTGGGCTCGGGAATATTATCTAAGTTCCTTGTGTTCCGCGACCAAGTGATGGCTAATTCGCATCATATATGAGTATGTTGGCAAAACACTTCGATCGGCAAGCTCCGCGCCTTTTGCGGAAAGTGGCAGGCATGCTATTTGCACGCGCTAACTTGGTGCGCGTTCGCCTGTTGCTTCTGACGCTTCCGTGTGTACTGTTGTCCATGCCCGCAAATGCCGATTCCTGCAAGACGCAATCGCAGATGACTGCCGCTCAGCGCGACGCTCTTTCGAGTGCTGCCCGTACAATTGTTGGCGAAGTGCAAGGCGGAAATGCGGATGCCCTTCGGGCAAACACCATCCCCGCGGTAGCTGCGGATTTTGACGGAATCGCTGGCTCAGTCGCCACTTTGAAGCCGCTTGTCCAGCAGGCGACGATTACGGTCGATAACCTCTATGCGCTGGACGCTTCGACGGAGTCTGGAGACAGCGGTCAAACAGACTTCTATTGCGGAACTCCAGTCGTAGTGCTGACGTTTACCAGCCTGCCTCCAGGATCGTATGCGTTGGTTATTCTTCATGCAACCGGCGTGCCCCGGCCGCAACAGCTTGCTCTCATTCTGTCCGAGACAGCTGAGCATCGCTGGATGCTTGCCGGCTTCTTCAGCAAGCCCATGACCCAGGCAGGTCATGATGGGCTCTGGTATTGGGCGTCGGCGCGTCAATTCGCTAAGAAGGATATGAATTGGGATGCATGGTTTTACTACCGCACGGCCGCCTATTTTCTTGATCCGGTAGAGTTTCTGTCGAGCCCCAACCTTGAGAAGCTGCAGCATGAAGAGAGCGTGGTTCATCCTGACGATCTTCCCGGCGTCAAGTCGTTGATGCTCGATGCGCATGGTTCTCGATTTCAAGTGACGACGGTTGACACCACAGTGGCGCTGGGCACTCTGGACCTTGAAGTCCACTACACGCCTGACGCAGTGGAGTCAGCCCAGCTGCACGATCCCATCACTGCGCGAAAGCAGGTGACACAGGTGATGACCGCGCTGGTGGCGCTCCACCCTGAACTGCAAAACGGCTTCCACGGCATCTGGGTGTATGCGGACGGAGGCTCCGCTTCTCTCTTTTCGTTAGATTTGCCGATGGACCAGATTGTTCATCTGACAGAGCCGTTGGCAATTAGTTCGAGCTCTGCAAACCAATGAATGCCGCGTAGATCTTGTCCTGCGAGAGCAACTCTTGCGTTACGAATTCTACTCAGCTGCGCTGCGAAGGCAACCTGACGAGACGGTGCAAAATGAGAAAACCACGAACTTGCTTTATCACGATGGACGCATCACTCTCTTTGTCCCGCGTCTGGATCAAACAATTTACCGAACAATGCCATTACCGGCGTTAGGCCAATTCCTATGTTCACAAAAGACCGCTCTAAATCGCGCTCAATCGCCTCGGCCACTTTAGTTGCCCTGGTGCTGTTTGGCTGCAGCGGGTCGTTATTGCTTTGCCAGGTTCAGCCCGTCGTGGCTCCACAAACGCAGCCCACATTGCCCGCAACAATGCAGGATCCTACGCGTCCCGAGGTTCAGCCGCGTCTGGATGCAGACCACGACCCGATTCCCTCGCTGGATGTTGAAGAAAGCGCGCCTTTGAGCACTGCGTCTCCGCTCACGCCAGCTGGCCCCGGAGAAATTCAAAAACTCAAAGATGGTGTCTACACCATGCACCAGGATGTAGATGAGGTTCTGCTGACCTGCGTGGCAGTGGACGAGAAAGGCCGGCAAGTCACCGACTTGAGTCGCGGCGACTTCCGAGTTTGGGAAGACGGGGTTCCGCAGACTACTACTTCTTTTCTTCACGCGGACCAGCCCGTTTCATTGGGCATTCTCATAGACAATTCAGGGTCGATGCTCGACAAGCGTGGGGCAGTCAACGCGGCCGTCATGAGCTTATTGAGCGTGTCAAATCCCCAGGATGCAACGTTCATTGTGAATTTTTCCGATCAGGCCTTCCTCGATCAGGGCTTCACATCGGACATCGGCGCGCTGAAGCGAGGCCTGTCGCGCTTTGATTCCAGGGGCACCACGGCCCTGTACGATGCGGTGGCCCTTTCAGCGAATGAATTAGCCAACCACGGCAAGCTCCCAAAGCAGGTGTTGCTGGTAATTACGGATGGGGCCGACAATGCATCGCGCATCGACCTGGAGCAGGCCATTCGTCGCGTGCAGACCCTCGGAGGGCCGGTTGTGTACACCATTGGATTGCTCTTCGGTGACGAAAAGGTGGAGTCGGAACGTGCTAGAACTGCGCTGGAGAAGCTATCGCAAGAGACCGGCGGTATTGCCTATTTCCCGCGTTCTTTGCAGGACGTAGGAAGCACTACAGCAGAAGTCGCTCGCGAAATTCGGGACCAATACACCATCGGTTATCGCTCCTCTAAAACGGTCAGCCTCGGCGGCTACCGGGTTGTGCGTGTTGAGGCAAACGCGCCGAAGCATGGCAAGCTGATCGTGAGGACGCGCAAGGGATATTACGCAAAAAAGCCAGCGCCGCAACACACGCAGACTGCGCAAGATACAACGCGTTAATTCCTCTTCACCGCTATTTGTACATCAATGTAGATGGAAGTCCACGTCGATCAGAATCT
>JBEKCW010000163.1:0-10404 GCA_050014675.1 Occallatibacter sp.
GCGCGTCAGCGAGTCGGCCAGCACTTCAACCGAGCCAGTCACGTCGCCCTTGATGATGAGGGGTAGGTCCTTCACTCCGGCCGTGCGAATCTGCTCGGCCAGTCCTTCAAGCGAAACGCGTGAGCTCTTGGCAAGCTGCGATTCCCGCTCCTTCATCCTGCGGTATTGCGCAATGCCCTTGGCCTTGTCGCGGTCGGCAACCACCAGGAACGTGTCGCCGGAGTCGGGCATGGCTTCAAGTCCCAGCACTTCAACCGGCGTTGATGGGCCGGCTTCTTCAAGGGGGCGTCCGCGATCATCGAACATGGCGCGAACCTTGCCGAATGTGTTGCCCACAATGTAGCTCTCGTTCAGCTTCAGCGTGCCATCCTGCACCAGCACGGTAGCCACTGCGCCGCGCCCGCGATCGAGCTTAGCCTCAAGCACCGAACCCACAGCCTTGCGTCCCGGCGTGGCCTTGGGCGCCTTGATGTCGCTCACCAGGCAAATCATTTCGAGCAACAGATCCAGGTTGATCCGCTTCTTCGCCGAAACTTCTACGAACACGGTGGAGTTTTCGCCTCCGCCCGCCCACTCTTCGGGAATGAGCCCGCGATCGGCAAGCTGCTTCTTCACGCGGTCGGGGTTAGCTTCGGGCTTGTCGATCTTGTTTACGGCCACGATGATGGGAACATCGGCGGCCTTGGCATGATCGATTGCCTCGAGCGTCTGCGGCATCACGCCGTCGTCTGCGGCCACCACAATCACCACAATGTCGGTGACCTTGGCGCCGCGCGCACGCATGCGGGTAAAAGCCTCGTGGCCCGGGGTATCGAGAAATACAATCTCGCGTCCCGATGCCGGCGAACCTTCTTTTGAGAACTTCACCTTGTATGCGCCGATATGCTGGGTAATTCCGCCGGCTTCGCCCGCGGCCACATCGGTCTCGCGAATCGCGTCGAGCAGCGAGGTCTTGCCGTGGTCTACGTGGCCCATCACGGTCACGACGGGCGCGCGCGGAGCCTCCACGAACTCGGTCTTCTCCTCGTCGAGAACCTCTTCGATAGCCTCGTTCTCCAGCGCCTCTTCATACGTGATCACTTTAGCCCCGGCGCCGAATTTGGCCGAGACATCCTTGATTCTCTCCGCGTCGAGCGACTGGTTCACGGTGACCAGAATGTTGCTCATCATCAGCGATGCGATAAGGTCCTTGGCGCGGATTTCGAGCTTCTCGGCCAGGTCTTTCACGCTGATGCCTTCCGTCACGGTGATTTCGCGGGAAATGGGAATCGGCTCACTGCTGAGGTGCATGCCGCTGTAACGTGGCGGCGGCACAAAGCCCTTCATCGGGCCTTCTTTGGTCTTGGGATATTGCTGCTGTCCGCGCGAACGACCGCGCGACGGAGCGCGCATGGGGCGGCCAGCTTCAGGCGGTGGTGGTGCCCCGCCCGCTCCGGGTCGTGGTCCGCCAAAGCCGCCGGGTCGCGGAGCCCCAAATCCAGGCCGCGCGCCAAATCCAGGCCGTCCGCCGGGGCCTCCTGGCCCTCCGCCAGGCGTGAAACCGCCCGGTGTCGTGCGAGTGGGATGCTTGGGCCTTGGTCCGCCCGGGAATTGTCCAGGCGCTCCAGCGCCCATGGGAGGCCGCGGCGTAAATCCACCGGGACCGCTGGCCGGGCGGCGATCGAAGATCGGCTTTCCGCGCTGAATTCCTGTGGCAGGTCCCATTGGAGCCTGGGGCATCACTGTGGCTTTGTAAACGGGCCGTGGGCCGGTCTGCGGAACTACCATCCGGCGCGGCGGCGGCGCAGGTTCTGGAGCGCGCTGGCCGGGCCTCAGGGTTGGTTCAGCGGCAATCGCCGGCGCTGGGGTGCTTTCAATTGAAGTCTCCGGCGTAGCCGCATTGACGGCTGCAGGCGCACTCTCAACCGCCTCAATCACCGGTACTGACACTGGCTGATCGGCATGGGCGGGGGGACGAACGGGAGGCGCAACCGCAACCGGCGGCGCTGGGGCGGCCGCTGCCGGGGCTGCGGCAACGGGAGCCGCGGGCGCTTTGACGGCAACGATCGGTTTTTCCTGAGCACGGGGCTGCTCTTCGCGCGCGATGGGCGCAGCGGGCGGCTTGGCCACCACCGTGCCCGGGGGCGGCGCAACTACAACCACAGGGCGCGCCGGCGTCGCCGAGGCTGCCGGAGCCTTGGCAACTACCGGACCGGTGGGCGGGCGCGAAGCAATAGCAGGAGGAGCCGGGGGCGCAGCAACGATAGGCGGCGCAGAGCGCGGCTGAGGAACAATTCTGCGCGGCTCCGGACGAGGTGGCGCGGCAACCGGCGTTGGCTGAGCTGCCGCCGGCGCTACCGGTGCGGCTGCCTTTTGAACAGGCGCAACTGGCCTGGCCGGCGCATGTGGATGGCGCGCCTCTTCTTCCTCTTCCTTCTTTTTGGCCAGAATGGCCTTCATCACATCGCCCGGCTTGGAGATGTGCGAAAGGTCGATCTTCGGGGCAATGGTTTGGCCTGCGCGTGACTGCGCGCCGCTTGCATGGCCGGCTGTGTGTTCTCCGCCGCCAAAATGCCCGCGGACTCTGTCGGCCTCGTACTCTTCAAGAGAGCTTGAGTGCGTTTTTCCCGCTCCCATGCCCATTTGATTCAGTACGTCCAGAATCTCGCGGCTCTTCCGCTCTAACTCGCGCGCCAGATCGTTGATTCGAATCTTACTCATCCGCCTCTTTTCAACGTTGCTGCCAAAACGCCCCTCAGTCGCTCATAGCTACCTCATGGCAATGGCTGCTCTTTAATCTTCCGTTCACGTTCGCATGACCGTGTTGCGAGCGGCGCATCTTACTCGCCGCGCTCATCGGTCCGCTCGCCTTCTTCCGCTTCAATCTCGTTCTCGTCAGCGTCCGCTGCCGGCACGTTCTCAACCGCCAGCTCGGCCGCCGTAATACCCTGATCTTCCGCCACGCCTTCGGCCAGCGCCTCTTCAGCCGGCCCGGCATCCGCAATCTCTTCTTCGGCCAGTGCCGCGCCAGTCGACTCGGCTTCTTCAAGCACTTCAGCCGCGTTCTCAAGTTCTGCTTCAGCGCTGCCTTCAGCCGCTTCAGGAGTTGGCTTTTCGGCCTCGCCTTCAGCTGCCGCCTCAGCGCCCTCTGGCACGTGACCCTCTTCGCCCTCTTCAAAATGTCCAAAGTAGTGGCGAACCGCAATCGAGATTTTCTCCAGCGTCTTTTCGCCAATGCCCGGAATCTCTTCCAGTTGCTCCGGCGTCATATCGGCCAGTGCCTCAACCGTCGTGATTCCTGCCGTAACCAGCTTCTGAATAATGGCCTCGCCAAGCTCCGCCACCTGCTCGATGGGCGTGTTGGGCGTGCCTGTGAGCGCCTGCATCTGCTGCTCAACTTCCTGGCGCTTTTCTTCTTCGCTCTTGATGTCGATCTTCCAGCCCAGCAGCTTGGCCGCCAGCCGCACGTTCTGGCCCTTCTTGCCGATGGCCAGCGACAGCTGCGTGTCGTCCACAATCACTTCGAGCTGTTTGTCTGTTAAATCTGAAATCGATACGCGGCTGACCTTGGCAGGCTGAAGCGCCTTCTCGGCAAAGGTCGTAATCTCGTCGCTGTACTCGATAATGTCGATCTTTTCGCCGCGCAGCTCGCGGATAATCGACTGCACGCGCATGCCCTTCATGCCGACGCACGCGCCCACCGGGTCAACGTCCTTGTCGCGGCTCTGCACTGCGATCTTGGTCCGCTCGCCGGCTTCGCGCGCAATGGCCCTGATCACCACCGTGTTGTCGTAGATCTCGGGAACTTCAGATTGGAATAAATTCGACACCAGCTCCGGCGCAGCGCGGCTTACAATCACCTGCGGTCCCTTGGCTGCGCGATCCACCTTGAGCAGCACCACGCGCACGCGTTCGCCCACGCTGAACGATTCAAGCCGCGACTGCTCGCGCTTGGGGCAGCGCGCTTCGGCCTTGCCCAGGTCGAAGATCACATCCTGTCCTTCAACCCGCTTCACCGTCGCATTCAGCACTTCCTTTTCGCGGTGCGCGTACTCCTGGAAAACCGTGTCGCGCTCAGCTTCGCGAACCTTCTGGAAGATGATCTGCTTGGCCAGTTGCGCGGCAATGCGGCCCAGCGGGCTGGTGTCGCGATACATGCGGATCTCGCTGCCCACCTCCACGCCCGGAGCCAGCCCGTTGGCCTCAGTCAGCGTGATCTGGTTGACCGGATCTTCGATCTCGTCATCGTCGCCCACAACCGTCTTATAGATATAGGCGGTGATCTCGCCGGTTTCCTTGTTCAACTCGCCACGCATGTTTTCCTGCGTCTTGTAGTACTTGCGCGTGGCCAGGGCGATCGCTTCCTCCACCGCGCCCACAACGATGCCGGGGTCGATACCCTTCTCCGAACTCAGGAGCTCGATACTTTGATACAAAACGCTGGTTGCCATACTGCTTACTCTCATCCTCTGAGGTCAGGTCTTACTGTTCTTCAATCTCTGATCTCTGTTCTCTGATCTCTATATCTCGGGTATCAACTGCGCCTTCTCAACGTTCGAGAGCGCAATCTCAACCTTGTTCACTCCGGCCTTGCGGCTCTTGCTGTTCTGCTTCGTCGCGGCCAGGTCAATCGTGATCGTCGTTCCACCATCAGTGGGTGCCCCGTGTCCCTCGCCTTTGGGGACATGGGAATCTACTCCCCGCGAACTCACTTCCACCAGCCGTCCCTGCCAATGCCGGTTGTTTCTCACCGGCTCAAAAGTCTGTACCTTCACCAGGCTGCCCGCGAACCGTTCAAAGTCCTCGGCTTTCGTCAGCTTCCGGTCCAATCCCGGCGAGCTTGCTTCCAGCGTGTACTCCGCGCCCGGCACCAGGTCTTCCACGTCCAGCAGCACGCTGAAGTCCCGGCTGAAAGCCACGCAATCTTCATGCGTAACGCCGGAGAGCTGCTCTACACTCAGCCTTCCTTCAACCAACCGTTCCGGAAGTCCCTCGGCCCCGCTTGCAATCTCGGCCTTCAGTCTTGCCCGCCCCGCGGCGTCCTTTTCAAGGAACACCCTCAGCGTCCGTTCTTTCACCGGGCCGGCAAACTCCAGGTCAACCACCGCCAGCCCATGGCTCGCGGCCACCCGTTCCGCCGCAGATTTGATTTCGTCCAGCTTTACTGCCATTCGTTCAAAACCCTGTTAATCCGACCCTGATACCCTGAAACCCGAACTTGACGCGCGACTCCTGAAACTCAACCCGCGACGCATTCGATTTGCCGTCAAGGATTCGGTTCCGAAGACAACCTGCGGCTCACAGCCGGCCTAACCCCTTTAAAACTGTCTGAAAAGGCCAGTTTTTGCCGCAAATAAAAAGTGGGCTTTACGCCCACTCATCTCTCCGCCAGCCGGTGCGCACACGGTAAAACAGCCTGGCAGACAAACGCGTTTGCATGCTTAGAGTACCGCGATTCGCCGGGAATATCAACCGGCACGGGGTGATGAGACGCACGCGAACTTTCCAACTGGGCAGGTAAGATTGCTTTCGCCTCAATTGCGAGTGTGGAGCGGTAGCGGAAGAGATCAGCCCTGAAGATCGGGCTGTCGGTCCGCAGGCCGCCTTGAACGACCTGCGGGCCGTGCTAACGCAAGGGAGGTGAGGACATGGATGAGAAATCATCCTGGATGCGACTGGCCATAACGATTGCCATTGACTGGCGATTCGTTCTGGCTGTCGTCTTCCTCGTCCTGGCGCTGCTGATGAAGTAGCCAAAACCCCGGAGGGAGCCACACTCCCTTCGGGATCGACCTAAGTATAGCAAATCCTAAGTTCCGATGATTTTTTTCATCGTCGATGAGAGGCTGGGAATCGAGTTGCCCGACCGGCCCAATCCTGCAATACTTGCGGCCATGAATCCGACCAAACTGGTGAGCGTGGCGTTGGTTGTCGCGTGTGAGTGTCTCGCCCTATCCGTTCCGTCCGCGGCTGACGACTCCGCCGCCTCGATCGCTGCAGGCGGCCTTGTGCCCCGCCGCGAGACCCGAATCGTGATGGCCAAAGAAGTCCTCCGGATCAGCCCGACAAAAATCGTGGTCGATTACGAATTTCGCAACGACTCAGATCAGGACGTGACGACTGAGGTGGCATTTCCAATTCCGCCATACAAGAATGAGTTCCCCGAGGGGGACATCCAGTCGCAGTCTTTCAAGACTTTTCACCCATGGGTTGAAGGCAAGCCTGTTCACTACGAATCGGAAGTGAAGGCGACGCTGAATGGCAAAGACGTTACAGGGCTGCTGGAAGCAGATCACATCGATATTCCGACGTTTGGACACTTCGACGATACGACTGAAGACGCTCAAGGCGTAGGCCAGGTACTCGTGCCAGATTTAACCCGCTTATCAAAACCCGTGCAGAGTAGGCTAATCAAAGAAGGCCTTTTCGAAGACCAGGGAGGGGTACTGTTTAGCCTCTATACAGTTCACCTGCAATACCATTGGACGCAGACGTTTCCGGCCCACTCTACCGTCCGCATTCACCACGAATACCCGCCGGTTGTGGGATTCGAGATGATGCCGGTGGAAACTTTCAAGAATTCCTCGCATCACACCGAGCCCGGAGGGAATGACGAAAGCGCGCGCGGCCAACGCGATGATATTAAGTTTCTGAATAGCTTCTGTCCGGACCCACCCCTCCTGCGAAGTGCGATCCACTCGATCGAAAATGTCCCTGCTGAGTCCGGTCCGTATGCGTACCCCCGCTGGATTGATTTCATATTGACCAGCGCCAACACCTGGAAGCAACCCATCGAAGATTTCACGCTGATCGTCGAGCGCGGTAGATCGGAGGTCGAGAACGCGCATACGCTCGTCAGCTTTTGCACCCCGCAAAATGCAGTCGTCGAAAAGCTCGACGCGGATCATTTTCAGGTCCATCTCACCAACTTCATTCCCGCCTCAGAACTACACATTGGTTTCTTCGACTTGCCCGAAGCCAGGGCTGCTCCGAAACAAAAGTGATCAAGAGTGTCGTGGCCTTCGCCCAACGATGAAGGCTCCGGTTTGGGAGCGATCAACGCGCCGAGAGTGTCTAATTGAATCATGGTTCCTCCGCCAAGCGCGGGTTTCGGCGACTTCGTCTCTGAGCAAGCCATCGAGGCACTACTTCAACGGGTCGATGCCGGCGTTACCGATCGCAACGCAGGCATCTTCGGCCCCGGTTCCATGAGCTGGCGCATCAACCGCGAGTCGGCCCTCTTTCTTGGCGCGGGCCGCGCGGCGCTGCTCCAGCTCGCGCATCCCTGGGTCGCGGCTGCCCTCCGCCAGCACTCATCGCTGCTCGATCGGCCAATCGCCCGGTTCCACAACACATTTCGCATCGTCTTCACCATGGTTTTTGGAACCGCGGATCAGGCGCTGGCCGCGGCCCGGCATCTCTACACCCTGCACACGCGAATCGCAGGCCAGCTCCCCGAGGACACCGCCGCATGGAAGCGCGGCGACCGTTACGAAGCCAACGAGATCAACGCGCTCCGATGGGTCTACGCCACGCTCGTCGATAGCGCCCTGCTGGCATACGAAGCTGTCTTTGGAGCTTTGCCTCCGCACGAACGCGAGCGTTACTACCACGAGACCAGGGCCCTGGCCGCTTTGTTTGGAATCCCCGCAGAATCTTTGCCGGCCAGCATTGAGGATTTCACCGCCTACATCCAGAAAATGTGCGAAGCCGGCGATTCATCCGGAGTGCTCGGCGTCGCCGCTGACGCCCGCGCCATGGCACACAATCTTCTGGCCGGTGCAGGCTCGTGGATCAGGCCGCCCAACTGGTATCGCGCGCTCACTGCAAGCTGGCTTCCCGCGCGCTTCCGCACAGAATTCGAGCTCAACTTCGGCCCGGCCGAGCAGCACTCCGCGGCGCGCGCCCTTGAGCGAATCCCCGCCATCTACCTCAGGCTCCCCCAAGCGGTTCGATTCATCGGTCCGTGGCAGGAAGCGAACGCTCGTCTCCGGGGCCGCGCACTCGGCCCCATCGGCCGCCTGAGCAACCGTTTCTGGATTGGCGAGGGCCAAATGCCATTTGGAGGCCAGGCCCGGGTGCCGTTTGACCATGAAAAATGATCCGTCGCACCTGCGCATATCGAGATTCTTCTTTAATCCGGCGGGCCTGGGAGCAACAATAAGGTTGAATGCCGACCCCGGAGGACCAATCCCCCCCATGGACCCCCGCGACCAACTCGCTCCCGACCTGCTTGAATCGTTGAGCCGCGCCTTCATCGAGCAACTGCTGGCCTGTCTTGACGAGTGCGCTCGCGGCCGCCACGGCCTGTTTGGCGAAGTCATTGGTGACGAGAACGATGAATCGGCGTGGCCTGAAGCAGTGCGGCTTCGCGAGTTGGCCATCGCGATTCAATCAGTCTTCAGTCAAAACGAGCACCGCCACGCTCTCGCAGATGAGTTCCTCGACCTTTGCTCCATGCACGGCGAATCGAACCCCGGCGAACGCCGGCTGGCGCGAATGTTTCTTGAGCGTATCGAACGCGGCGAGGTGGGCCAGCCGACGGAGAAGAGTCCCTGGTAGATACACGAAACGGCCGGTCCCATAAGACCGGCCGCCCTTTGTAACCTGTAATTTTTAGAACCGAACGCCCAACGATATCGGAACCACCTTGGTGTCCGCGGCAACTGCCGTCGTGCCCAGGCCGTTCGGGTTGCTGATCGAAGCCGGCGAAAACAATTCGACGTAACGCGCTTCGATAAACAGCTTGGTCTTGCCGTCGCCATACAGGCCGCCAACGCGGTGCTGGAACCCGGCGCCAATGTTGAATCCGCCCTGGTTCGACGAGAAGTGCCCCACCACTGCGTTCTCAGTCTCGGTGCCGCAGTAATAGTAGGTGCAGTATTCTTCCTCTTCAGGATCGGTAAAGCTGGTCACCTTGCGGTAGAACCCTCCGCCGCCGGTCACGTAAACATCGTTTGTCGCCTTGGGCATAAGATCGATCACCGGGGCGATGGTGAACGACCAGATGTGCGCATGGCCACCATCGGCGCCAGTCTCTGCGATCAATGCGCCGGGCAGCTTATCGTCCATGAACTGGTACTCAATGAGCGCGGCGAGATGCTTGTTGAAGTTCAATCCTCCGCCCACCGTGAACTGCCCACCCCACGTGATATAGGACTTGTCGCCTGCGGGGGCATTTGCGCCGCCGCCGGCTTCAAAGGCCCAGCGGCTGCTCACATAGTGCTTCCAGCCTCCGCCGCCCCCATACTCCTGGCCGTTGGCGCCTGCATTACCGCCGCCGCCGCCCGCTACGGGCTCGGCTTCATCGGCCTTGAATAGCGAACTCACCGTCTCGTTGTTGAATGCGGTTGAACTCGAATCATTTGAGCTCGCATCACTCGACGCTGAGTAGGCCAAGCCGCTCGACGGGGTTGAGGAAACCTGTGACTGTGCGCTTGCAAAAGTGGCTGCCAGAACCATAGCAGCCGCTGAGGAAAGAATCCGCCGCATCAAGGGCGTCCCTAAGGGGAGAGTCATATCGGAACCTCATGGATCAAATTGTTTTAAGCCAGTTAAGCAGGAAACAGGCCCCTGCAAAATTATTAGACACGAAACCCGGCCATAGGTTGCGTCAGAACTCCGGCGCTGGTGGGAAATTGATCAGTATGTCCCACTTTTCAATAAAGTGGCACTATTGTACGATGGTGACACTAATTGGGAGTGGTGCCGCATGGAACTTAGAGCTCGGATTCAGGTAGGAGAAAAGGGCCGGATCGTGATCCCAGCGGAGATGCGCGAGGCGCTCGGGATCAAGCCCGGCGACTCAGTAGACGTCATCGTCAGGGATCATGAAGTGCGAATCTCGACGCGCGCAGCGCGGCTTAAACAGGCTCAGGAAAGGGTGCGGAAACTCATTCCTCCTGGCGTGTCGCTGGCAGACGAATTGATCGCCGAGCGACGCGAGGAGGCAAAGCGTGAGCAGGCCGGTTTTTGATGCATCGGCAATCCTGTGCATCCTGCAGAACGAGCGTGGCGCGGACAAGCTCACAGAGCAAATCCGCGATACGGCAGTTGCCAGCGCAGTGAACATGGCTGAGGTGCAGGGCAAACTCGTCCTGAAGGGTTCAGATCCGGAGATAGCCTGGGACGATGCTCTGTTATGCGTCTCAGAGGTGGAGGCTCTGACGGCTGAGCAAGCCAAGCTGGCGGGGTCGCTGATTCAAAGCACTGCGCTATATGGTCTCTCCCTTGGCGATCGTTCCTGCCTGGCACTGGCATTCACGCTGGGCGGCGAAGTCTACACCACTGACAAAACCTGGAAAAATCTCAAGCTCGGTGTACCGATTCATGTCATTCGGTGAGGTGCCATTTTGAGTCTCTTCGCCGCTGTGCTCACCATCCTCGCAGTTTTGGCCGTCATTTACATACCTGCTGCCTTCCGTG
>JBEKCW010000164.1:0-13635 GCA_050014675.1 Occallatibacter sp.
GCAAACGGAGAGAAGAAGATATTCCAGAGCAGGTCTACAAAAAAATACGCATAGAGAGGCGCCATGGGAGTGCGCAGGATGGAGATTTTGACCATAGCCTTGAACAGGGGCGAGAGCAGGTAAAACCAGAAGAGCGTGCCCAGGACGCCGGCTGCGACCCAGGCTCCGAAGATGCAGGAATGCGACGGGATGATACCGCCTTTTGTCTCTTCGTCGGTCTCGATATTCATAGGAATCCCGTTTTGCGACCTGATATCGCCGAGCATCTCGACGTATTTAGGGTCCTTCGGCCATGAGCCATACCCCAGGATGGGGCTTTCGAGAATTGCTCGCGACGAGACCAGGATTTCCGGTCTTCCGCCCAGAAGGATTCCACCCGCTGCCTGGGCTTGCTTTTCGTTTTTCGCCTGCGCCTCCGCTCCCAGCAATCCGCTCGATGTGGCGAACTCAATGATGCCAAGGGCCACCCCGCCCGCGCACAGCGCCAGGGCTGCCACGGCTAAGAGCCGCGCCGTGGTTCCTTCAGGCGGCAGCAGTTGCAGCCGGCCAATTTGCTCCGGCACCACCGGCACCGTCATCGTAATTACAACGAAGATAAAAAGGACCTGACTGCGAAAATTGAGAACAACATTTACCGCGCAGAACGCCAGCAGCAGCAAGACCACAACCGCGTAATTGCGCCTGCGATACAAAAAGCAGCACACAAGGAAGACAAGCAGAATGCAAGCGGGCGCATAGCCAAATTTCCAAGAGGAAGCAGTTCCCTGCTGCTGATTCCCGCCCATGTGAAGCAGCGTGGCGAAGATTTTCCCTACGGAAAATCCGAAGGTGTAGAGGACAAGGCGCCTTACACTTTTGCCCAGCAAGGCGACGAAGACGAGAAGATCCATAACGAAGAAAACGATATTCGCATCGCCACGGATCCAGTCGACCGCCATAGTGTGGCGATACATGTCGGTCATAATCTGCCCAGCCAGCCAGACACCCAGCAGTATCAGCAGCGTGCGCATGGTCGGCTTGAACATGTCCCTGCGCCTGGTGACGATGAGGACGGGCAAAATGAGCGGCAAAATGATTTCCGCGACCGGGACTTCGCCGACCAAGTGAACAAGGAACGGGCTAGTGAAGCCGATTAACAGCGCGAAGGCACCCGCAGCAAACCGGGCCGCATTGAACGGCTTGGCGCCAGCGCGCGCCCTGAGGCGTTTCCGCGCTGGAATGTGCGTCGGATTTGTCAAGATTCTAAGAACCTGTGCCATAAATCCCAGCGAAGCGCTGATCTTGCCCTTTTGGAGGCTGAGGAACCTGGCCTGATTCCCACTGCCCGCAAGCAACCAATACGTTGCCGGTTTTGAAGGTTACTTCTCAGCCTTTTCCCCGTAATAGTCGGAGTATTTCCGTCCGTAGTACTCAGAGTAAGCGGGCGACTTGAAGTCCACAGCATTGATCACAACCCCGAGGAAGCGCGCTCCCGAACGCTCCAGAAGGTCGATACATCGCTGCGCGACATGCCGTTGGACAGTGCCGTAACGCACCAGCAGCACTACTCCGTCAGTGACCCGGCTGATCATCAGCGCGTCGGCAACCGCCAGCACCGGAGGTGTATCGAGAATGATGAAGTCATAATTCGGCCGCAAAGCCGCGATAATCTCTTCCATTCGCTTCGACCCCAAAAGTTCAGAAGGTAAAGGCGGTGTGGGGCCTGCGGTCATAATGTGAAGATTGGGCATCTTCGGCCATTCGATGATCGATTCCTTGAGCGTCGACTTACCCGAAAGCACTGAAGACAAGCCCGTTTGTCTTCCCAGGCCAAAACGGACATTAACGGTCGGGCGGCGAAGATCGGCATCGATCACCAGCACTTTGGATCCGGAAAGCGCCAGGGTGACGCCGAAGAGCGTGGAGACCGAACTCTTTCCTTCGGATGGGCGCGAACTGGCAATCATAACCACCTTCGGAGGCGATCCAGGACTGGAGAGCAGGATGGAAGATCGCAGTTCGCGCAGCGCTTCCGCGATTCTCGACCAACTGCCGCCTGCTCCTGCGGTCGCATGATCGGCGAATGCTTCGGGGGCAATCTCGGGGGATTTAACCGAGGGAATCGCGGCCAGAAGCGGAAGGCGAAGCCCCAGCTCTATTTCAGAGATCGTCTTCAGGTTGACGTCCACGCCCTCAAAGAGCAGCGCCAGTCCGAAGCCAATCAGCAGACCCATAGCAGACCCAATCGGCAAATTGATCATGGCCCGCGGGAAACTCGGTTTAGGCTCGATGTCGGCACTATCCACGCTCTGAATCGATGTGGAATGCAGGCCCGAAGAAATGTCGGCTTCCTGCAGATGTTCCTGCAACCCGTCATAGAGCATGCGATTCGACTCGTAATCTTCCAGTGCAAACTCGAATTTGGCAGTTTGCTCACCTTTGCCGAATGCTTCCTTTTTCTGGGCATCCAGATTTTTTTGCATCATTGTTTCGTTTGCCAGCGATGCCTCGTATTGCTTCTGGGCTGAAACAACGGCCGAATGCTCTTCGGCGATAATCTTTTGCTGCAATTGATCGATCTGCTTTTGCAGAGCCTGCAAGGGCGGATACGCCTTACCGTAGGTGTGGCTCACCGAAGCGTATTCGCTTTGGGCCGAAATCAGCGCTTCTTTGCTCGCCAGCAGTTCCGGATCGGCCAGGCTCGCGGTTGCATCGATCACATCGGGAGGCGAACTCTTGATGGCATCATAGAGCGCCTCTTTCGTCATCCGGTCGACGCTTGCTTCGGCCGAATTCTTGATCATCTCGTCGAGCCCCTGCACCACAATGTCGCTGCTGCTCGAGGTGTCGGCCTCTCCTCGTGGGGAGAATAACGTCAATCCCACCAAACCGAGATCCTTCTGGTACGCAATCATCTCCTGCTGGCTCTTTTCCAGGTTCTTTCGCAAATCTCCGAGTTGAGTGTTCAACCAGCCTGAAACCCGGATCGTGGATTGGTAATTGGCTTGAAAAGATCGCTCGATGTACTTATCGATCAGCGTGTTCGCAATCAGGGCTGACAGCATCGGATCGCGCGTCCTCATCTTGACTTGAATAATGTCGGTTTGCTGATAGCGCTTCACGTCAAGATCGCGGTCAAAGGCCTTGATCACCTTCGCGCGCTCCATGGGATCCAGCAGGTTCCATGGCCGGCCGTTCTGATACGGCAGGAAAGTTGGATTCCGGTCGAGTTGTAACGAGCGGATTGTCTCCAGCTCCAGCGTGGGGCTTTGCAGGATCGCGATTTCGGTTTCGAGCTTCTCGGTATCGCTGCCTCCGCTTCCCCCGCTCATCATGCTTGTGATCTGCTCCAGGCTAAACTCCGGCGTGAGATCGGGGACGATCTCGATCTGAGCGAGAGACGTATAGGAGCGCCTCACCAGCAGGTCCAGCGCCTCCGCGGCCGCCAATCCGAATAACAGCCCAAAGATGAGAAACCAGCGACGGTTCTTCCGGGCAGGGACCGAGTCCTCATCATTCGAATTACCTTTACAGGTTTCTCGCCACCGTTTTGTTTCCGGATCGAAGGCTCGCAGGCTGATTCCGACGGTCCCCTACGCGTTCTGGAGAAACCGAAGGTAGTCACCCGCGCGCTTCTCCCAACTGTGCTTCTCGGCAAATTCTCGCGTGAGGCAGCTCCGGTTGTCGTTGGCAGCCAGGCATTCATCGAGGACGCGGATCAGATCTGGGGTATCTCCATCCTTGAAATACCACGCGCAATTGCCAAGGGCCTCGCGCACCTCGCCCACAGGATTGGTGACGACGGGGACCATCGCCGCCGTGAAATGATAAACCTTGCCCGGGCACCGGGCTCGATTCCACCAGTTGTCGCGGATCGGAAAGACAAATACATCGGATGCGCAGAGGTATTTGGGCACCTGTTCGTCGGGAACAAAACCACAGAATTGAATTCCGCCGGTCAGACCCTCCCGTTGAGCGCGTTCGCGAAACACCGGGCCCATTTCACCGTCACCGACAAACAGAAAGACCAGGTCGTTGCGCCGCGCCAGTATCGTGGCGGCAGCCTCAAAAACGATATCCGCGTCATAGTGTGAAGTCAGGGCTCCGAAATACGTAATAACTTTGCGCCCTTCCCACTTCTTCTTGAATTCTTCCCATCCGCTTTTTTGCCGATCGAAATACTCCAGGTCAACACCGTTGGGCAGGTAGAGGAGAGGTTGCCGCCCCGGCCGGCCAAACCACTTTTCAAGAAAGCGGCTGGCCACCACCAGCCGGTCGGCATAGAACTTGGCAAAAGTTTCGGCAAAGCGAAAATACCATTGCCTCAATCGCCCGTAACTCGTAATCCGCGAGAGATGCTCGTCCAGATCGACAATCAATTCGCAGCGGTGAGTCGCCCGGTACGCCACGCACACCGGGAAACACTTGAGGATGACCTCGACGCAATGCACGAACTGCGGCCGCAGCGAACGAAGGATTCTGTATTTGTCGCGAATCTCGCCCAGAGTTCCACACCGGGTGAAGTGAATCGGGACGCCCTCGTACTGAGCGTCAGGAAACCATTTCCGATTCTCGGGCAGACCAGGCAGAATAATGTGAACGTCAATTCCGAGTCTCCTGGCGCTGCTTGCCAAGCCGAGAACCCGATAACTCGTCCCCATTTTGTGCGATCCGGTACTTACAAGAACGACCCTCATCCTTATCTTTCACTCCGACCGTTACCGGCCGGCGGCCTGGGCGGCTCCGTTTGAAAAAAACTCTTGAGCCGCCGAATAGGTCTGTTCGAGCCCCTTGCGCAACGACATGCTGGGTTTGAAATCAGGCAAAAGCCTATTCTGCAGCGACAGGTCAAGACATTTCCGCGCGGGGCCCTCGGGCTTCGAGGCGTCGTAGAGCACCTCCCCGTCGTAACCGGCGATGGAGGTGAGGTGAGATACAAGATCGGAGATTGACGTGTCTTCCGGCTGGCCAATGTTAACAGGCACCGGCCCCGGCTTGCGCTCGACAATCAGTTTCATCAGCATCGCGATATCGACCGCATGAATAAAGCTGCGCGTCTGCCGGCCGCTTCCCCATATCACCAGGGGGTTTTCACGATTCAAAAGCCTTCGAATGAGCGCCGGAATCACATGGGGCTCTCCGTGAGACCAGTGATAGCGAGGCCCGTATGCGTTTACGAGCCTCACGATGGCCATTTCCATTCCATATTCCTGGGCGAAAAACATGCCCTGTAACTCAGCCATCCTCTTCGCCCATCCATAGCCGGCATTGGCTTCTTCGGGCTGGTTTGTTTCCGCGGCCGACTCTGGTGTTGGAATGGGTGAGTTGTCAGGGTAGACGCACGAACTGCTGGTTACCAGGTAGCGCTCCACGCCCGCCTGCCGCGCAGATTCCATCAGGTTGAGCGCAATCATCATGCTGTCACAGAACATCTCGCCATGATGTTTTGAGCTGTAGCCAATGCCCACTGTTCTGGCAGCGAGATCGAAGACCGTATCCATTCCCCTGGTGGCCTGGTTACAGGCGATGGGATCTTTCAGATCCGCCTTCACGAACTCAATCGACTGAACGTCGGAGCCGAGGTTATCGAGCGTTCCGCTTTCCAGGCTGTCGGCGACTCTGACAGACGCGCCATCGCGTAGAAGATGCTCCACTAAGTAAGAACCAATCAAGCCGGCTCCTCCGGCGACAAGCACCTTACGCCCGTTCCAGGCTTCTGTCATCTGGCTATCCCCTTCTCAGGTTGACGATGATCGGGTTCTATTACCTTAATTGGCGGCCAAACATCTTCGACCGGTTAACAGCGAGCCCCCCATTGGCTTGAAACTCTTAATGGGCAAGGCCGATGGGGCACTGCGAGAATCTGTCGACGGAGACTGTAACTCCCATGAGCAGACATCTCCCGGAAGCCCTGACCATGAACGAAGAAGACATACCGAGACAAACTGCCGTTTGAGTGAAGCGGCGAACCAAATCAATGATAGGAGTAAATGATCGGACCCGACACACTTACAGCCCAGGACAGCGCCTGGGTGAGCACTAACTTGAGCGTGCTGGGAGTTACATAAACAATGTCGTCCTCCTGGATGGCCAGATCCGCGGACTTAGCCTTCTGAACGTGATTGATGTTGACCTGGATTACAAACCTGCTTCCATCGGGCCGCGTACGGATTATGTAGGTGCGGGAGTCCGAGTTGAACCGGAGCACTCCTCCGGCCAGGTCCACGAGCTCGGCAAGGGTTGTGGTTTGCGAACCACAGAGCGGATAAGCGCCCGGTTTCCCTACGTTGCCGCCCACATAAGCAATACCGCACGGCCTGATAATCACGCGATCGCCTGGTTGCACGGGCATATCGTAGTTTGAAGTGTTGTGCATGGTGGGATCCCAGGGCAAATCGGTCTTTTTGTCGGGGCTGCCCACATTTGAGATTTCAATCACTCGTCCAGTCGTAGTCGTCATGCCTCCAGCCATCGCCAATAGGTCTGAGAGCAGAGGTTTGCCCGACGGCTGATAAATCCCGGGGAGGTTAACGCCTCCGAGGACGGTAATTCCCATCGCCTGCGTATCTACGGTGACTGTGACTTTCGGACTGGTGACCAGGTCCAACGATTTCAACCGCTCAGCGATCGCCTGTTCAGCGGTTTGGCTGTTCAGGCCGGCGACGTGCACTGGTCCCGCCATGGGCACCGCGATATCTCCACCGTCTGACACCTGTCCGACAATGGAAAAATCCGGAGCATCGAAAACCAGAATATGAACGGTCTCGCCTGGAAAGATCGGTGCGTCGGTGAGAGAGCCAACGCTCATAGCGCCGGAGAGGTTCGACATCGAACCGCCTTGAGATGAGCCGATCTTCGACCCAAGGCCACCCGCTCTCGCTCCCCCCGAAGACGAAGAGCCGGTGGGAGGGTTCAAGAGCCCCGCCCCCTGCGGCGCCATTGTTGGGAGCGTCTGTGCGCACGAAAGCACCCCTGCGGCAAGCACCCCCATTGCCAGGATTGAGAGGCTGCGACCTGGACGGACGAACAGCTTAACCGGATTTGAATCGCTTACAACATGGTTTATTTGCATGACAAGAAGCTCACCCTCGATCCATTTGCGCTTTTTTCGAGCACAGATACTGCTGAAGCCAAGCCCTTCAAATCGCAAGTTCCTCCGGCTGCTCCGAAGCTTGCATTCCCGTTCAGAAGTCATCAATCAGACGCCTTGAAACTGCGCGCGACGACGTTCGCTCTACGGATTTATCGCCCTGAGACGCGGGAGAGCATCGTCTCAGCCAGCCACGATCGATGATTGACAGCGGCAATCCGCTTTCAACGCCAGAAGCATTCTATCGCGGACCTTGCGCCCGCGGCGCGCCTTGGAGCGCAAACTCTTCACCCCGTGCTGCCAACTGCTCATCTTGGAAAGCGGGACTCTTTCGAGACGCGTCGATAGGATCTTGTTGACCTTGAGGAAGAACCGCGCTCATGCCAGGTTCCACCGGCAGCCGGCTTCGGTATCTCCACAGCATCGGTGCGAGCCGCAGCGCAGACCAATAACGCGGAATGTAGCGCCGAGGCTCGGAAATACATCGAAAAAGCCATCCAAGATAGAGCTGGTCTGCCCAAACCGGAATCCGCACCTGGTCGCCGCTCAGAAAGGCGACCGCCGCTCCTATGCAGTGAATGGCAGGCAGATACTCCATTTGGCGCTTGATATAAGAACCAAGCCGCTCCTGCTTTCCGCCTCCGATTGTGATGATCACATGCATGGGGCGCAACTGCCGCATCTTATCGATCAGCGCCGGGTCTTCAATCTGATCGCCGTAGAGCGGCGCCAGGTACACGTGCGACGGCGGAACTTCAATTCCATGCGTACGCAGCCAGCGCAGGTTCTTTTGCGCACTGGCCTCGCAAGCCATCACCCAAAGCGTGTTGCCCGAAGTGCGGACATCCATTTGCCCCAGAAGTACGCGCAGGTATCTTAAGCCGGAGAGCCTTGGAATCGAGTCGCGCTCGAACAGGTTCCAGAGAAGCACCATGAACGCCGAATCTGTAATCACCAGGTCGGAGTTAAGCAACGCTTCGCGATACGAGCCATTCCAGCCCAGATCTTTGAGAGCAGGCGCAGCCGGAACCACGAGGAGCCCTCCGTGGGAGATTCGCTCAATGGCCGTAGCCATATCCCCTACGAAAAAGTTGACCCCAAGAATCTGCCGTTCATTCTTGCTTTCGCCCATGCGTTCATCGGCTCCGGATTGAAGTTCACCCGATGGTAGTATTCGTCCCGGTCGATTCTGTCGATCAATTCTATCGATCAACGAACCGTTTATTTGCGGCATGATTCAGTGAAGCTAGCCAGGATAAGCAAAGGCAGGAACTGCAACCAGGAGCTGGATAGTATGTATAGTCAGGCAAAAAATCCCGCATGATCCTTGGTATCCAAATCCTCTATTTCCAACCGAGTCTATCACGAGGCAATCGCACATTTGAAGTTACGAGTGGAATCTGCAACAGTTACCTGCCCAGGCCGACTGCGGCGAATCGATCATAAATGAGTCGAGATTCCCGGCCACTTCCCAATTGCAGCCGGCCGTGCGGTGCTTTGAGCCGGAAGGGTATTCGTTCCAGGTGCATTCTTACGACATCTGCATTGGCGCCAAAGTCTCTTGACCTTGGGTTTTCGGTTTTCGGCTTCCAAAAGTCACGAATCCGGGGTTGAGCAGCACCGGCTTGTTATAAATCATTACGTTTCCTTCGAGATCCGTAACCGTGCCGCCCGCCGCTTCAACCACGCACTGTGCCGCGGCGGTATCCCACTCCATCGTTGGTCCGGTTCGAGGATAAACGTCCGCCGAGCCTTCCGCTACCAAGCAGAACTTAAGTGAGCTCCCCATGGAAACAAATTCGCAATGAGCGCCACCCGTGAACGCGTCAAGATTCTCTTCCCCCGAACCGTGCGACCGGCTCATGACAACGCGAACCGTGCCGGAAGGCGGAGGCGCAGTCCGGATCGGGGAGACGATGCCGGCCTCCTCTTTGAAGGCCCCCAGTCCGCGTGCCGCATAATACAGTCTGTCGATGGCTGGAGCATAAACCACTCCGAGAATTGGCGCGCCCTTCTCAATCAGCGCAATGTTGACGGTGAACTCGCCGTTGCGCCGCAGGAACTCCTTAGTGCCGTCCAGCGGATCGACCAGCCAGAAGCACTGCCACTGACGGCGTTGCTCGAAAGGAATCTCGCTTGATTCTTCAGAAAGAATCGGCCACTCGGGTGCAAGCCGGGCAAGCCCTTCCACAATGATCCGGTGCGAGGCAAGATCGGCCTGGGTCAAAGGCGAGTTATCCCGCTTGTATTCGACCGCGGGCTCCACCTGCCCGTAAATCTCGAGAATCGCGCCACCAGCTTGCCGCGCGAGATCGATCACGCCCGGAAGCAAAGCGCCAAGCCGGTTCTCAGCATCTATCTCAATCATTGTTCTCCCGATTCTCCTTTTTAAATGTCTTATAAGTCTTATGAGTCCGATTCAGCTGAATAGCCTTCCGGCCCATCGCGATAGGAACCCCGATGGCGTCGGCAGCTAAGCTTCAGCAGCCTTGGGCCTGTCCCACGCAGTGCTGCGAATACCCAGGCACATTTCGGCAATCGCTTCAAATGTCGTATCGAGGCCGTCGCCATCCGCCGCGAACGCGCGATACAGGGGCTGGTGAAACCCGACGATGGCAATCAGCGCAAAGATAAGCCCTTTTGCATTGCCGCAATGCAACTCGCCGCGGTCGATCCATGGCTGCAGGTAGCGGGCAACTACTTCAACCAACTCGCCGAGGTGCACGCGCAGCATTTCGTCCAGTTCCGACTTCAACTCCAGGGAGCTGAAGAGAATCAGGCGCATGAACGCACGGTCGCGAAGAACGGTAGCCGAGATCAGCTCAAAGGTGTTGGTCAGCGCTGTCTGCGCGTCTGCCGCGTGAGCAACTTTGGCGAGCAGGTCACCGCGCAGGCTGATGCGCCCCAATTCCGCGGAGAGCACTGAAATGTAAAGATCGCGCTTGCGGGGGAAGTGACGGTAGATGGTCACTTCATTCACTCCGGCCGCTGAAGCAATATCACGCGTGCTGACGCCGTTGTAGCCGAGCTCGCTGAACAAGCTGGCGGCGGCGGCAAGAATGCGATTTTCTGTCGCGGACCTGACCGGGCTGGACGGATCTGTATTGTGCATACACGGATTCCTAAGAGCAGGGCTTTCGAATGGATGCTTCGGCGGAAACAGTATCGCCAGGTCATGGCCCACAACACGGCCAGACTGGAACGAAGGGGTTGAAAGACTCTTGAAGAATTTCTCTGAGATGCGGATGTCTCGAACGAGAAGCCGCGAGGAAGACTGCTGATTCAATTGCGCAGAAAGTCAACAGTGAGTGGCTGGATAAAGAGGCCAGCAAGGTCGATTGGATTGCTGTATTGATTCAAAACGACAAGCGGCGTGATGCCATCACTTGCCCATGGCTCCGCCATCGTCACGTGGATTCGACGCTTCCACGGAACCCCCAAACGCTTAATCTTATTTAGCTAATGTGATCTCATGAAACAGATGAATGTAAGCGCTTGCCTGCATTTCGTTTCTTGAAGATAGGCTCAGTATAGCAGTCTGCCTTTTCGAGTCAAGAGGATAATTTTGGACGCTCCTGCCCGTCGGCCAACGGGTAAACGCTGCATCAATCAACGCTCGGCCGCAACCCAAGGCTCCATCAATCCGATGCACGCCGCTGCGCACGGAATTTATCGACAAATCTTGCGCATAGGCCTCGAAATCCGCTGCATAGGCTTTGAAATCGCCTATACCAGGGGCGGCTTGAATTCCAACTCTGCAGCCGGCTAACGTGGCCGGCGTGACATGAGGAATATGCATCGCCGGAGAGCCATCTGAAATTAGACGAGAGTTGCGTCAATTCCGCTACACTTTGCATAAATTCGGGACACTCTGTGCAAGAATCAGTTACTTTGGTGGACAATCGTTGCCGACTTTGTAAGCGCATGCTACATTGGGGGCAGTTGTAAAAAAGATAACCCGGCCTGCCGCAAACTTTGTCCGATATATATAGCGCACTTCGGCAATTGCTTACGGCTTGCGCAATAAAGATCAACCTCATCCCCCCAACCTTGACGGAGGTCGACTCTTGCTTAATAGGGCTTCATTGCTTCTTCCATCCAATTCAAACGTGATTGCCGCTGGTTGCGATCATCAGGCACTATCCCGGAGCTGGTTTGCCGTTTACACCAGCTGTCGCCACGAAAAGCGCGTGTCGCAGCACTTCTCGCAGCGTGAGATTTCGCATTTCCTGCCCCTCTACCGCGCCCAGCGCCGATGGAACAACGGTTCAATAGCAGACGTGGATTTTCCGCTCTTTCCCGGCTATATTTTTGTCAACATCGGTAACCGCGAACGGGTTCGAGTGCTGCAGGTGCCCGGGGTCATCTCGGTTGTCGGGGGTCTGGACGGCAAGCCCGCCTCGATCTCCGAACTTGAGATCGAAGCGCTTCGCTCAGGAGTGCGCCACCGTTGTGCCCAACCCCATCCTAACCTGCCTGCGGGTCAGCGCGTCCGTATCCGCTCCGGCGCATTAGCCGGCAATGAGGGTACTGTGGTCCGGGTCAAGAACGGTCTTCGCGTGGTGCTCACCCTTGACCTGATCATGCAGAACTTCTCAGTGGAAGTGACGCATGAGGAACTGGAGTTGCTGGAACAGGCAGTTGCCGCCGGCGCTCGCGGGTCCTCAAATCGGTTAGCGGCAGAAGCCAGACGGTAACAGTGCACCACCGTCGTCTCCGGCCCGCGATGGATGAAACCGTCAGGCGATTCGCATCCACCTCAAAGCCCCGCGCCCATCCTGAGCAAGGGGCGCCACAGCAACCGGAGTCGAAGGACCTGCTTCTTGAATCCGTTGCTCGATGGGTGGGGCACCTCAAATCTAAATGTGCCGGCAGTTGTTTTTGTTTCTTATCAGCCGACCAGGAAAAATTCCGGCAGCTGGCACTGAGGCCCGTTCTGAAGCCTTCATCATTGCAGGCCAACCAGATCCACCGCATTGCCCTCTGCGCCGCCAAGCACCGTCGCCAGCGCCACTTTGTCGGAGCACTTTGCGGTGCCGCTTAACAGCGTCGCAGCGGTTGGGGCTGAGGAATATCCGTCTCCGGTTTTCTCCACCGAAAATGTCGCACCACTCCAGTCCCCGCTGGTTGTGAAGGTCACGGTGGCGCGAGCGCCGCTGCCGTTGCTATTGAAACCTTCGAGAATGCACGTGCCCGCGCCGGTGATTTCTCCGCCGCTGCCGGAAGTGATTGACGCCACTCCCGAAGCCGCGAACATCGCGTTGACGCCAATTGTCTGTTTTATGTCCGTGTCCAACTGCACTATGCCGGGAGCGGTCGAACCAAAGTTTTGGTTCGCGCCCGAGAGAGTCAGGCTTTGCAGCGAAGATGAGATAACTCCCGCGCTGCTGACAGACAGCGGGAGCAGGTTCGTAGCCAATTGCGCAGGAGTATTGAATTGGTTGGCGAGCAGGTTGAGCGCCGGCCCCGAATAAAGGTACGAGGAGCCGTAGGTCATCTGGATGCTGAAGGCCGGCGCCGTCGACGAAGTTGTTAGCAGCATGTATGCACGATGCGTGTAATTGGTGTCTGCCAGCAGCGAATTTGCGGCAACGGTCAACCGGTTCTTCGAGAAAACAGTAAATGAAGTGGCGTCGGTAGCCTGGTTTTCGCAGTAACGGAAGAATGTTCCTCCCGACAGGCTTCCCGATGCGGAACGAAAGCCAAAGACAATCGAGGACGGCGTGGCGGATTTGAGCTTGTAAGGGCCGCCGTTGAGCCCGGCCACACCTCTTGTGCCGGTAACTCCGACAATTTGCCCGGGAATGAAGTAGTCGGCCGGAATTGACGATGCTTCGAGCGTGCACGTATTGCCGTCACATTTGCCGCCGGTGATGGGGATGGCGTGAATAGTACTGTCGGCGGCGTGCGCGCACAACAGATCGCCGGGATTCGGATCGACGGACGCGACGTCCTGTGAATTGGGAGCGGCGCTTACATTCGAGTCCTTATCGCTCTCGACCCGCGGGGCAGGAGCGGCTTGCGCGCTCGAATTTCCACCCAGCCGAGTACTCGCAATTCCGCTGTCAACGGTGTTCCCATTTCGATCGAAGGCAACCAGGTCGCCCGGAGTCTTCTTCGCCGAAGTAGTTTCCTGGGCATTGCCGCCATTGCCCACTGAGCCGGTCATCGGCGTACTGCCGTTGCCAATCGTGGCGCTGGTGGCCGTGAAATCGGTATTCCAGGGATTGATAGCAATCCATGCCACCTGCACGTTCGAGTTCAGTCGGTCTCCACCGAGTTTGATGCCGAAGCTGTCGCCCGCCATTCCCGATGTATCCACATCGCAGGAATAGACCGCGTAGCGTGTGGTTAGAGTCAGGGTCCCGGCGCAGTGAAGCGACGTGGCTGGTTCGCCGCGATCGGAGCTATGGGTGGCGTCCACATCGAATCGAGTGCCGTTCGACTCGGCCTGGGCGTTGAAGTAGATTCGCATGCGGCCTGCCGGAATCTGCGATCCGATCGTCCATCTGGTGCCATTCGATTCAAAAAGGAAATAGCTTTGGCTCGATCCAGAAGGAAAATAC
>JBEKCW010000165.1:0-10344 GCA_050014675.1 Occallatibacter sp.
AGGAGCTTCATTCAGCATCACAACAAGAATCCAAAACCATTCGTCTGGCACAAAACCGCTGACCAGATTCTGGATTCCGTCTCTCGATTTTGTACGCGAACTTTAGACTCAGGACACTAGTAGCTAGAAGCTAGAGGCTGCATCACTGCTTTACAAAGAACCACGCCGCCATGCCCAGCCCGATTACTACCACGCTGGCACGCAGGATGCGCTGCGGAATGTGGCGGGCTACGCTGGCTGAGGCATAGCCGCCGATGGCCGCGGCAACCATGGACGCCAGGCAATAGCGCCATATCACTTGCCCATCGACAATGAAAATAGTGAATGCGATGCCGTTGGCCAGCGTGGTTGCAACCACCTTGAGCGCGTTGATGGTGTTCAGGTCCTGATAGCCGAAGAGCGAGAGCAGGGTGATGATGAGGAACCCTGCGCCTGCTCCGAAATAGCCGATGTAAAAGCACACTGCGACCGTGGCGATAAAGACGGGAACGCGGCGCGGCGCGTGGGTGGCGCCCATCGTCGATCCGTCGCGCGATCCCTTGCGGCGTTCGAGCCAGCGCGAGATGGGCCCGCTGACGGCAAAGATTGAAGCGGCAACCAGCAGCAGCCACGGGACCAGGTGCATAAAGGTCTTTTGCGGGGTGACGAGCAGTACGATTGCGCCGGCAGTGCCGCCGATCAAGCCGGCGAGGCCCATGACAAATGCTAGCGCCAGGTTTTGGCGTACCTCATTGCGGTAGGCCGCGATTGAAGTGAGTTGCCCCGGCCATATAGCGACTGTATTGGTGGCGTTGGCCTGCACCGGCAAAACGCCCATGCCCAGCATGGCTGGAAACGACAGGAACGACCCGCCACCGGCGACGGCGTTGAGCACGCCGGCCAAAAGCGAGGCCACTACAAGCCATATCCAGCGCCAGGTAAGGTCGGGCGCGATGCCCAGATAATGTGCCATCTGCCTCCATTTTAGAGGGAGCTGCGCAAAATCTCACATGCGACAGAATTTGCTATCGCATTCAAAATGCAATGCGATATGCTCACTCTATGCTGCCCCGCTGCGCACGCGTCCTGCTGGGACTGCTTTCTGTCGCAGTACTAGCGGTTCCGGCGTTATCCCAATCCCCCGCTCAGCCAGCTCTTGTTGAGGTGCACGACCTTGGCAAAGGTACGGCCGTACTCGGAGGTCCGTGGCAATTCCACACCGGAGACGACCCGGCGTGGGCCGTGCCGCAGACGGTCGACGCCACCGGCACAAACGGCTGGGAACAACTCTCCGTCGACAAGCCCTGGGGCGCGCAGGGGCACCCGTCCTACACAGGCTATGGCTGGTATCGCAAACACATCAGCTTTACGCCGGCGCCGGGGGGCTCGCAGGATTTCTATCTTCTAATCCGTCATGTGGGCGACGCCTACCAGGTCTACTGGAATGGCCGCATGGTTGGCCACAACGGAGGAATGCCTCCCAAGCCGCTCTACTTTTACACCCAGGCTCCGCAGATTGTGAATCTCGGGCCGGCGCGCGATGGCGTACTGGCGGTGCGCGTGTGGAAGGCGCCGCTGGCGAGCTTCGACTCGGAGAGGATCGGCGGGTTTTATTCGGCGCCCATCGCCGGCAGCCCTGACGACATCAGGGCTTTGAAAGCCAGCATCGACTACGAGTGGCTGCGCAGCAACCAATACTACTTCGCACTTCGGTCGTTGTACGCGCTGGTGATGATCCTGAGCCTGCTGGCCTGGTATCGCGACCGCTCCCGCCAGGTACTGCTGGCCATGGCGGTGTTTGCCGCATCGCCCACCATCAGCGTCTTTCTGGTCGGACTGCATCTTCCCCTCCCATTCAGCGTGGCGATTGGATTTCTTCAGCCCGCCTTGGCTTTGCAGGACATCGGGCTGTGGTTCCTGCTCATTTATCTGCTCGAACTCGATCGACAACGCAACCTGGTGGCACTGACGTACGAGCTGACGGTCATCAACATAACGGTCGCCTCACTCGATGGTTTTCTCACCTTTTTCGACTGGAGCCGGCCGTTCTTCGTCCACTGGGCACAGGTGGCGGATGGATCCCTGACCGCAGTCCAAACGATGACGCAGATGCTGCCGTTCCTGTTGCTGGCCTACGCAGTCCGCAACAGGCTCGACTTTGCGCGGTGGGCCGTGGCCATTTCAGCGTTTCTGACCGAGATGCTTTTCGCTATCCGCATTGCCTCGGAACAAGGCAGCCGATACACGCACTGGACTCTCTCAGAGAAGATGCTGCAGCCTCTGTTCACCCTCGGCGGAAACCCATTTACGGTGCAGGAAATTGCGCAGACGCTGCTGCTGTTTGCCATCATCTACGCCATGTTCGGGACCATGCAGGACACATTGCACCGCCAGGGTTCAATGGAGCAGGAGCTGAGGAGCGCGCGCGAGCTGCAGCACGTGTTGATTCCCAAGCAGCTGCCTGAGCTGCCCGGCTTCGCAGTCACCAGCGCCTATCGTCCAGCGCAGGAGGTTGGCGGCGATTTCTTCCAGATTATTCCTCTTGAGGGGGTCGACACCGGCTCCACGCTCATTGTGCTGGGCGACGTGAGCGGCAAGGGGCTGAAGGCGGCCATGGCCGTTTCTTTTATAGTTGGCACGGTTTGCACGGCGGCCAAATTCACATCGAGCCCGGGCGAGTTTCTGGTTGAACTGAACCAGCGGCTGTTCGGGAGGTTGGATGGCGGGTTTACGACGTGCGTGGTGTTGCGGATCGATAGCGATGGGCATTGCGCGGTGGCCAGCGCCGGTCATCCTGCGCCGTTCATGAACAGGAACGAGCTTGAGATGGAAGGCACGCTTCCGCTTGGCGTACTGGCCGATGTGGCGTATCCCGAGACTCATCTCGACCTGCGCGAGGGAGACCACCTTGTGATGTACACCGACGGCCTGCTCGAAGCCAGAAATGCGAAAGGCGAGATCTTCAGCTTCGAACGTGTGAGGGCGCTCTTCTCTACTCGCCCCGGCGCGGCGGCGGCCTCAGGGGTGGCAATGCAATTTGGCCAGGAGGACGACATTACAGTTGTCACAGTTACGCGGCTGGGGGCTGGAGTGAAGCCGACCACGCGGCTGATTGCCCCCGAAATGGCCAACGCGTAATTCTGAGAGCTTTCCAGATTCATGCGTTGATACTGCATTCGGCGTTCGAGGCGGCTCTTACTTCCGCCCCTCGGACGAAGGCCTGTCCGCGGGGGCCCCGGATGAAAGATCCACTTGGCGGTATTGACTTTTTAGGGCCTGAATCGAAAACGCTGTATCGCATTCAAAATGCAATGCGATATGCTCACGGCATGCTTCCCCGCTGCAAGTTTTGCGCGTTGGGAATTGTGTGTGCAGCTTCCCTCCTTCTCACCGCGCAAACACCCACTGCACCACGCTCGACGCCTCGGCTGAGTTCCGCCGGCTCGGAGTTGCGCGCAGCGGCCTCTCCTTTGAAGCTCGACGGCGGAGCGGTGTCGCTTGACGGGCCGTGGCAGTTTCAACTCAGCGATAACCCGGCCTGGGCGTCGGCGGAGTTCGCCCACGCCGCGCAGCAGTTTGGCCAGGAAGACGACATCATCGTGCTCATGCTCAGCTTTGCTCCAGTAGGAGTGATGCATGCGTAAATTGCTTCTGCTTTTGTTTCTCTGCGTGCCGGCGTCACTCGCCGCGCAGCCGATGAACTCACGCGCGAGCGGCGGCACGTTTCACTTTGAGCAGGACCGGGAACCCATTGCCTCCCTCGACGGACAATGGCGCTTTCATCCAGGCGATGACGCGGCCTGGTCTTCTTCTGCCTTCGATGATTCGAAGTGGGCGCTGGTTGAAACCGGCAAATCCTGGAACGAACAGGGCTACCCGGGAATGAACGGCTTCGCTTGGTACCGCGCGAGAGTTGAGATTCCGCAGGGTGCGAGCGGCCTTTCGCTGCTGGTGCCGTATGTTCTCACCAGTTACCAGGTGTTCGCGAACGGCAAGCTGTTGGGTGGCGTGGGAGCCATGCCTCCGCAAAGTCGGCCTATTGGTCAATTTCGCGAATACGCGGTTTATCGGCTGCCCGGTCCCGATCCGCAGTCGGAATCGATAGTCTTGGCGTTCCGGGCATGGCATTCGCCGCTGTGGGAAGGCCTTATAGGCGGGGGAATTTACCAGGGAGTGGTGGTCGGCGCAACTCCCCTTATCGAGCAGCGCAGAGAAATGAACCGCATTCAGTCGCTCTGGTCGAATGGCGCGCTGTTTTCGCTCGCGCTGATCGAGTTTCTTGCCGCCTGCGCCTCGTTCGGCTTCTTTCTGATACACCGCAGCGAACGCGAATATCTGTGGTTCACGATTGCCGAGTTGTTGAACAGCATTTTGAGTGTGGCGGCCGCCAGCAGGCCACTCATGCAAGTAGACGTCAGGCTGCACGATCTTATCGCCAACGTTTTGAGCGAGGCCTCCGTCTTTGCACTGCTCTGTTTCTTCAGGATTCTGCTGGGGGGCAAGCGAAACTGGCTTTTCACGGCTGTGCTGTCGACGGTTGCCACACAGGTCATGTTGGGTCTGATGGTAACAGTTCCACAGCTTTTGGGAGTCGAGAGGAAGTTCATCTCCATTTCTGCGTGGATTGCAATTGGAACAGCGCTTGAAGTGATTCCCTCGATCTGGGTAGTTGGGCTGTTATTCCGGCGGGCCGTGCAGGGCCGGTTCGACGCCCGCTTGCTGCTCGCACCGGTTCTGCTGCAGCAGTTAGCGCAACTAGCTGACCAGTTGGATTGGATTTTCACGTTTGTTGTGCGGCGCGTCCCAGCCGCGTTCGACACGTTCTACAGCCTGTCGAAATGGCCGTTCCCAATCTCGGTTCCAGATGTATGCGATTTTCTGTTCCTGGCCGGGATGCTCGCCATCTTCGTGCATCGTTTTCTGCGTACAAGCCGCATGGAAGACGCCCATCAGCGGGAACTTGAGGCTGCGCGCGCTGTCCAGCAGGTGCTTGTTCCTTCAGCGACTCCTCGAATTGCCGGCTTCGATATCGAGAGCCTCTACTTACCGGCAGGCCAGGTCGGCGGCGATTTCTACCAGATCGTTGCCACGCAAAATGGCGGCGCGTTGATTGTGATCGGTGACGTGAGCGGCAAGGGCATGCCCGCGGCTATGACAGTCTCCCTTCTTGTGGGCACGTTTCGCACGCTGTCTCATTACACTGAGAACCCAGCCGCGATTCTCGAAGCCATGAACGAGCGCATGCTGGATCGCACTTCCGGTGGATTCACAACATGCCTGGTGATGCGCGTCGACCGGGATGGCACGTTGACCGCGGCCAATGCCGGACATCTTGCGCCGTATCTTAACGGCGCAGAACTCAAGCTTGAAAATGGACTGCCCCTGGGGCTGGCCGCCGATACGCAATACGTGGAGTTGACCTCGAGGCTTGCCGCGCCGGCCATTCTGACGCTGCTTACTGACGGCGTAGTTGAAGCACGCAACCAATCAGGCGAACTGTTTGGATTTGAACGAGCTGCCGCAATCTCTACCGAATCCGCGGACCAAATCGCCCACGCGGCTGAGCAGTTTGGGCAGGACGACGACATCACGGTGCTTACGCTCAAGTTTGCAGGTGCAGAGGTGATGCATGCGTAAATTCGCCTTGCTGCTTTTGCTAGCACCCATGCCCTGCCTCTGCCAGTCGTTGGTGACCATTGCGCCGGAAAACTGCGTGTGGCATGCCGGAGATGATGCCGGGCACGATGCTGGCGGCGCGCTCCGTTGGGCCGCACCCGATCTGGATGAGTCGGGATGGAGGCCGGCCAAGCTCTGGAAGCTCAACCCGGACGAACCGCGCATCTGGATACGCTGCCACGTTGACCTTTCTCCGCTTGATGCAACGGCGCGGCCGGCACTGCAGCTAAGCATCCCCGCAGCCTATGAGCTTTTTGTCAACGGAAGCCCTGCCGGAATGTTTGGAAACATGCAGACAGGAAACTTTACGGCAGATTTTATGCAGACCTTCCCATTGGCCACGCCGATCTCTGCACAGGCTAAGTCAACCATCGCTCTGCGGATTTTATTTCGCAGGACCACTGATACATGGTCTGGTTTTGCGCGGAGGACGACCGGAGTGGAATGGGTTGCCGGAGACCGGGAACGGCTTGAAGACCGGCGCAACAGTCTTGCGTTTGTGAATGGTTCTCAAACCCTGCCGACTACCATTGCCTTCTTCATTGTTGGAATCGCCGGAGTGATGATGCTTGGGCTTTATCTGAGTGATCGCTCCCGGCCGGCATTCCTGTTCTTCGCTATCGTCTGTTGGGCGCTGGCAATTCGGCGCATTTTGGAACAGCTCGTCACCTCGCTCTATCCGATTCACTTTATCGAAGACCGGCTGCTCGACGTGTGCCTCGTGGTTGCGTTTCTCTCTTATGTCCCCCTGGTATATGCGCTGGCACGTAAGCCTGTGCCGTTGTTGTTCCGAATCGTCATCGGCCTTTCTGTGATGACGGAAGTCGCGCAGGCAACGCCAGCGCTTGTCTCCGCCGCACAGAGCCTCCGGATGATCCCAATGCTGGAGTGGGTTGGCCCGACTATCAATATCTTGTACGTCGTGGTTTTCCTGTCACCGTTTACGGCTTTCTGGCCATGGAGGCAAATCACCGGATCCATGCGATCCGTGGTTGCCGTCCTGATGGTCTGGGGCGTGGCTAACGAAGTCTATATCGCATTCCTGCTGAGTCAAAGTCTTTCCGTGCGCTCGGTCGCCCCGTTTGTGAATGCCTGGTTCCCGGTCGTCCAGCAGACGCGAGCAACACTGATGATCGCCGCCATCGTCGTCCTGCTGGTGCTCATGTTCCGCGACCAGCGCAAGACCGCCGAAGAGCGAGCCCAACTGGCCGGCGAAATGGATGCAGCCCGCGAGGTGCAGGAGCGCCTTGTGCCCGCATCCCTTCCCACGCTCGCGGGCCTTCACATCGAGAGCGTCTATCTGCCTGCGCAGGAAGTGGGTGGAGATTTCTACCAGGTGTTTGAACAAGCCGATGGCTCTGCCCTCATCGTGGTTGGCGACGTCAGCGGTAAGGGCCTTAAAGCCGCCATGACCGGCGCACTCGCCATCGGCGCGCTGCGCACCCTGGCCGCCGAAAACTACTCTCCCGGAACCTTGCTGGCGCGCTTGAACCGCCAGATACTCTCCACGCAGGAAAGCGGCTTTATCACCTGCCTCTGTCTCCGCATCTCGGCGCAGGGCGCAGTGACGCTCGCCAATGCCGGCCATCTGTCGCCCTATCTGCACGGGAGAGAAATCGAAATCGGTTCCGGCCTGCCGCTCGGCCTATCCGAAGACGCCGTCTACGTTGAGACCGCGCTCCAACTCGCGCCCGGCGACAGCCTCATGCTCCTCTCCGACGGCGTGATCGAGGCGCATGATTCATCAGGCGAACTCTTCGGCTTTGAGCGTACCGCGGCAATCAGCAATCAATCCGCTCACTCCATTGCGCAAGCCGCGCAGGCCTTCGGGCAGGAAGACGATATCACTGTGCTCACGCTGCAATACGCCCCAGCCGAGGTGCTGCATGCGTAGGTTCGCCATTGCCTGTCTCGGACTTTTGCTCCTGCTGTTGGCGGGCACCCTTACTTCGACTGCGCAAGACTCAGTTCCGAACTGGCCGAACGGCTCAGTCGATCTGAATAACGGCTGGCACGCGCAGAGCGGCGACAATCTTGCCTGGGCGCAACCCAATTTTGACGACAGCGCATGGCCTGCGGTCGCGCTAACGCCTGCGAACGACGATGCCGGCTGGCGCTGGTATCGTCTCCACACTGAGATTCCCGTCGATGCTGCGCCGCTGGCGCTGCTGGTTACCGGCGGCAGCGGTACATATGAGGTTTACATCAACGGCCGGCAATTGCCCGGCCCTGGCTTGCTTCCAAATCGTCTCGTCACGCTGCCTCGCACGCAGATCGTCGAGCTTCCAGCATTCACGGGAAGCGCAGTTATCGCGCTGCGGAGCCACATTCCGAACACGTCGATGTTTCTTGCCGATCGCGGCGCGCTGCGCGTCGCTCTCGGCACTCTCTCCGCGATCAGCGACACCGATCGCGCCGATTTCAGCGTGCGATTCGCACACATCGCTCCGGCTCTGGCCGTTTATGTGCTGGCCTTCTTCGCCGGTGTGCCCCTTCTTTTCCTTTTCTGGAGTCAGCCCGACCATCGCGAATACCTCTGGCTAGGCTTTTACCTGCTGATGAACCCTGTCGGCGAGCTTTTCTACGATCTCGCCAAGTTTGGATTCCTTCCGTTCTCATGCAATTGGTTCATAGCGTCTCCTTCGATCTACGTCGTCGCCGTTCTGCAGATCGAGTTCACCTTCAGCTTCGTCGGCCAGCGCGTCACGCGGGGATGGCGTATCTATCAGTCATTCACGCTTGCCTATCCCGCCCTTCTTCTCTATCCGGCGTGGCTGGGGTGGCTCAGCCGCGGGGCCTTCAATGTAGGCGAAATCTCGCTCATATTGCCCGTTGCCCTGGTGCTTCCGATCCTGCTCCTCTTCTGGTACCGCCGCGGCAACCGCGAGGCCGGATGGCTGATCCTGCCCAGCCTTTTGCCTATCGCCGCGGTCTCTCTCACTGACGCCGGTATCATTGGCGCAAACTTCAATCTTCCTCGCGTGGCCCAGCTCGGCAACAGCGTCCCTCTCGGCCCATTCGCGATCCAGCCCTTTGAGCTCGGCGACTTGCTCTTCGTGCTGGCTATCGGCATTGTCATGTTCTTCCGCTTCACGCGCGTCAGCCGCGAGCAGGCTCGCTCCGCGGCCGAGCTGCAGGCGGCGCGCGAGATTCAGCAATACCTCATCCCCGAGAAGATCCCGCCCACTCCCGGCCTCGCCATCCGCAGCGTCTACCAGCCTTCGCGCGAAGTGGGAGGAGATTTCTTTCAGGTGCTTCCCGACCCGCGCGACGGCAGCACGTTGATTGTGGTAGGAGATGTGGCGGGAAAGGGGCTGCAAGCCGGCATGCTTGCCGCGCTCATTGTCGGCGCCATTCGCACCGCATTCAAATTCACTTCCGATCCCGGCAGCATTCTCGCCTTGCTGAACGAACGCCTGCAAGGCCGGGGACTGGTGACCTGCCTTGCGATGCGCATCGATGGCGATGGCAACGCAGAACTAGCCAACGCCGGCCACCTGCCGCCCTACATCGATGGAAAGGAAATCGCGCTCGATGGCGCCCTTCCGCTGGGCGCGTTGCCCGACATTTCGTATTCAACTTCTCGCATTCGTTTGAACGAAAGCCAATCGATGTTGTTCATTTCTGACGGCGTGATTGAGGCTCGAAACTTGGAGGGCGAGCTTTTCGGCTTTGAGCGGACGCGGGCCATCTCCGGCAAGTCCGCCGAACAAATCGCTAAGGCAGCGGAACAGTTCGGCCAGGAAGATGACATCACCGTGCTCACGCTCAGTTATATGCCGGTCGAGGTGGCCCATGCGTAAGGCTATTTTTCTTTTGTTGTTCTTCCCCATATCTCTCGCCGCGCAAACAGCCCTCAGTATCGCGCCGAAACATTGTGTGTGGAAGGAGGGCGACGATCAGCGCTGGGCCGCACCGTCGCTCGACGAGTCCGATTGGAAGCCGGTGTCGGAGTACCACGGTACTGCCACTCCGAAGCCCTTCTTCTGGTTGCGCTGCAGCTTCGAGCCCGCGCTGCTTGCGCCTGCGGTCGAACCTGAGCTGCAGGTCTCCGGCGATCTGGCGTGGCAGGTCTTCGCAGAAGGAAGAATGATCGGCGAATCGGGCAACATCGCCACCGGCGACCATACAGTCGGTTTGGCGATCGACTATCCCGCGCCGGAATTCAATGAACGCGACCATCCAATCCTCGTCGCCGTACGCATGACTTTTTCACCGGCGATCAATGGCGTGCAGGCTCTGCCCGCGCTCTCGCTGGGCGATGCGAAGTTTCAACGCAATACATATTGGAGCCGGGTCTTCGAGCAGACGCAGTCACAGTGGGTAACCTGGGCATGCTACGCGCTCATCGGGTCTGCCGGGCTGTTCTTCTTCGCGCTCTACTGGTTCGACCGCACGCAGCGCTTTCTGTTGTGGGTCAGTCTCACATGGCTCTCGCTCGCCGACCTGCGCATCAACGAGTTTCTGTTTGCCTCTTCGGTGCACTACTCGGCGCGCCTCGAGTATTTTCTTTATGCAATCGGCCAGATTCTTCCGGTCTTCATCGTCCTGTTCTTTTTTGCATTGAACAAACGGCGCGTGCCAATGTTTTACGCGATCGTCACCGGCATCAACTTGTATTTCTGGGTTGGGGTCGTTGTCGCTGCCTTTTTGCCTCTGCGCCTGAGCATGATCCTGCGCTGGTATACA
>JBEKCW010000166.1:0-10318 GCA_050014675.1 Occallatibacter sp.
CGCCGGTTGCAAGACGCATTGAGGCGCCGCACGATGGGCAGTTCATTGGTGTTTACCGCACTCGGGACAGAATTTAGCGCCGGCCGGCAGCGGCTTGCCGCACTCGCTGCAAAACTTTGCGCCGGTTGCTGCTGAATGCGCTGCGGTAGCGGCCGTAGCCTGCCCCATAAATGCCTGGGCCATGGCCACGCCGGCTCCAAGTCCAACTCCCATGCCGGCGGTTCCACCTGTGTTCTGCGCAGCTTCTTCAAGGCTCTCAGCGGCTTCGAACTGGGTCAACCGGCCCATGTCGCCAACCATGCCCATGCCGATGCGCTGATCCAAAACCTTCTGCAAATCGTCGGGCAAAGAAATGCTCTCAACAACAAACTGGTTCATCTCCAGGCCCAGCGCGGAGAAGCCAGGCTTTACAGCGTCTGCGATCTTGGCGGCGAGAGCCGACTGGTTGGCGGCCATGTCGAGGAAGGTAACGTCGCTGGTGGCAAACACGCCGGCCATGCGCTCCACAATCATGGTGCGCAACTGATTTTCAAGATCGGCGGCCAGGTAGCGCTGGCGCGTGCCACTCAATTGTGTGAAAAAGACGCGCGGGTCGGCGACGCGGTAGGCGTAGTTGCCGAAGGCACGGATCCGAACCATGCCGAACTCCTTGTCGCGAATGGTCACAGGATTGGCCGTGCCCCACTTCTGGTCGATCTGCAGGCGCGTGGAGAAGAAATAGACGTCGGACTTGAAGGGCGATTCGAAGTCCTTGCTCCAGTTCATCAGGTCGGTAAGGATTGGCAGGTTGCGCGTCGAGAGAGTGTGCAGGCCGGGCCCAAAAACGTCGGCGATTTTGCCTTCGTTGATGAAGGCCGCCATCTGGGTCTCGCGAACGGTAAGCTGGCCGCCGTTCTCAATCTCCATATCCTCCATCGGATAGCGGTACGACAACACGCCGTCCTCATTCTCGTTCCACTGGATGACGCGAATGAACTGCTTTGAAATGAACTGTCCGAGGGTCATCGTCTCCTCCTGGTCACGATCTTACAAACGAGTGAAACCACAATTATTGAAGGGATTTATCTGCACAACAATCTACACCCTGGCGATTAAGAACGGGGAAAAAAAGCCCGTCCAGGGTGCCCGAATCGACAAGGATCTCTCCAAAAATATGGGGTGCCCCATAATCTGATTCTGGAACATGGGAAAACAGGAATCCCAACCCGCCGACCGAATACAAACTGGCGCCTACTCGCCGGGATGGAAAAAGTCGCCCAGGCCGGCTCGTTCCGCATGAGCCGCCATTGCCGCTTGTATTTCGAGCGCGAGTGCAAGCGCGGCACGCCCCTGGCGAGCTGTCACTTTTGGTTGAGTGCGATTGCGAACCGCGTCGAGGAACGAAAGAATTTCAAGGCGCAATGGCTCGCCGGCAGCGACTTCAGGCTTGGAGAATGATAGCCCCGGCGCCGGCCCGGAAGCAGATCCAGCCGGAGCCTTAAGCTGCGCGGTGATCTGCGCGATCACTTCAGGTTTGATTCCGGCCATGGCGGCGAATTGAGCGATCATTGCAGGGTCGATCTTGCTCAGGTCGAACGTGCCCGCGGCAATGGCTGCGGCGATATGCGCGGGAATCATGGCGCGCACGTTCGCCGGCAACATGGCCAGCAGATCGCCGCGGGCGGCCGGCGCGTCGTCGATGCGGATCACGAGCACATCGCGGCGGGCATAATCGATTGAAACGTACTGGCGCGGTTCAAAGAAGCGCAGCTTGCGCACACGTTCAGTAGAAACGCGCGAAGCCGTGAAATTGGCCACGCAGCCCGATTCAAACTCGACGCGCACATTCGCGATATCGACCTTGGGCGAGAGGATGGGCAGGCCGACGGCGCGGACTTCGCGCACCGGCGAGCCGGCAAAGGTGAGAACAATATCGAGGTCGTGAATCATGAGGTCGAGAACGACATCGACATCGAGTGATCGCGGAGTGAAGACACTGAGGCGATGCGCCTCAAAAAACATGGGCCGCGAGAGGCGCTGGGCAACGGCCAGCACAGCAGGATTGAAGCGCTCCAGATGGCCCGGTTGAACGATCCGGCCTTTTTCTTCCCATTTCACAAGGTCATCGGCTTGATCGAGATTTGCAGCCAGGGGCTTCTCGACAAGCAGGTCGACGCCGGCCTCGAGAAGCTCAGATGCGACGGCATGATGTTGCACCGTGGGCACTGCAACACTGGCAGCCTGAAGATTAAGATCGGCCGCGAGCAGTTCTTTGACGGAGGCAAATACAGGAATCGTGTATTGGGCCCGAGCTTCAGCTGCGCGAGCCGCGTCGGGCTCTACGGCCGCAACCAGCGCTACACCTTCGCCGGCCGATTCCAATTCGCGGTACACACGGAGATGATTGCGGCCGAATGCGCCCGCGCCGGCAACAGCAACGCGCAGCTGGCTTGCACTTTCTATTTCTCGGCCTCTTTCATTGCCTCGGCGGCTTCTCCCTGCACCGCCTTGAGGCAGCGGCCGTAGAGCCCCAGCAGCTGCGTCACGTGTTCCTCGGGCTTGGTGGGCGCCGATCCGCTGAATCCGGTGGAAGGGCTCGCCGGGCGGCCAACACCAACCGTGCCGGCTACAAACTTGAAGAGGTCGAGCGCGATATCTTCGTTGCGGCGGGCGCCGAGCGAAGCATTGCCGAGTGTGTCCATACGTAGAAATCTCCGAACAGTGATGCTACCAGATCGGGCCGCGCGAGACTCTGTCGAATGGGGCGTGAGACCGGCGCAGACGGACAACCGGCTCACAAAAGTCAATTTTTCGACGACTTCTGGATGAGCCCCATGAGGACGGTTGCGAGCGGAACCCGTCCTTTTCGCGTACCCGCTTCGCCAGATTCGAAATCGATCCATCCTTCGTTGAAGCCATCGAGCATGCGAATCCGCGGCGTCGGGTTTTTCATGCCCTGGGCGCGGAAGAGGGGCTCCCAGGATTCGCGCGGAACAACATTCGTTCTGACGGGACGGCCAAGCAGATCGGCAAATGCCGTAGCTACTTCATGCGGAGTGACGCGGCCAGGACCCTCGAGTTCCACGACACGGTGGCCAGCCCAGGATTCTTGCAGCAGCCCCGCCGCCACGCGCCCAATATCTTCGGTCGCTACCATCGGGAAGGCCTTGTCCAGGGGCTGAAGAAAACTGGGAATCACGCCCGTTTCCCGTGCCGGAGCAATATCCCAAGTGGAATTCTCCATGAACCATCCCGGCCGCAAAAACACTATGGGTAGCAAGAGCGGCTTAAGCTCAATCTCAATTATCGTGTGCTGTGTGAGAAGATTCAACTCCGTCGCTTGAGCACCAATCGTGGAGAGATAGACGGCGTTGCCCGGCTTGCCGGCTTCAAGCGCAGTCTTGATTGAGGATGCCACGGAGCGCGCTTCAGGGAATCCCGGCTCGGGGTCGAAGACGGGAGGGACGAGGATGAAGACGCCTTCGGCGTCCTTGAAGGCGAACTCCATCGACTCGGCATCGTGGATGTCGGCACGCACAAGCTCGCAACCCTTCTCTGCCCAATCGGCCGCCTTCCCTGGATCCCGAACGACCCCGCGGACCGGAAGACCCGCGGCGAGCAGATGCCTTGCCACCGAACCGCCAACATTCCCGGTAATTCCCATGACCGCGAACATAATCCCTAACCTCGCAGCTCAGAATCTCAACCACCTCCAGCATAAGATGAACAACTCGCTTAACGCACCAAGAAAGGTGACCGTTTTGGGGCAAGCTCTGGCTGCGGGTGAAGCGCCCAATCAACGATAGCTTTTCGCCTGTTCGATTTTGAACATACGGTCTAGCTTTCGAACGAGGATGGGTTGCGGCGCTCGCTCCTGGAACCTCAAAACCTCTTGGTAAGTGAGATGTTTGGGGCCTCGGACTGGACGGTGTAAGAATTGCTGCTTAGGCATGGGATACTTCTGTCAATGGGGGGTTCGGATGGGCACCTTGGTTTACGATTTGCGCTTTGCCTTTCGGCAACTGAGTAAGACTCCGGGCATGGCCTTGCTGGCAATCTTCACGCTGGCGCTTGGCATCGGCGCGAACACCGCGATTTTTACCGTGGTTGAAAGCGTTCTGCTGCGGCCGCTGCCTTATCCAAACTCGAAGCAGCTGGTCTTCATCGGTCCCCCCCAAACCGAACCCACTTTCTCGTCGACCTCCTGGCTTAACTACAGCGATATCCAGTCGCAGTCGCGCCAGCTTGAAGCGGTCGCGGGCTACTCTGAAGACGTAAGCGTGGTTGAGACAGCCGATGAATCACAGAGCGTGTTGGCGCCCCGCGTAACGCCAAATCTGTTTTCATTGCTTGGGGCAAAGCCGCTCCTGGGTCGAACATTCACCGCAGCTGAGGGCGACGCAAACGGGCCGCAGGTTGCAATTATCTCTGAAGGATTGTGGAGAGGAACATTTCATGCCGATCCAGGCATTGTCGGACGTACGGTAAGAGTTGGCGGGCAGACGCGAACGGTAGTAGGCGTGATGCCGGCGGCGTTTCATTTTCCCGAATCGTTGGGCGCAGAACTGGGGAAGGGCCTTTGGCTGCCACTTGAACCCACCGGCGAGATGCTCAAGGATCGCGGATACAACTTCTTCCTGATTGTCGGCCGGCTTCGCGATGGAGCGACCCTCCGCCAACTGCAGCAGGAGCTGAAAGCGATTGCCAGGCGTATTCCGCGAAGCAAAGACGAATCAATTCCTTCGTTCCAAGCCTGGTCGTATCAGGAGCTTTTGACCGGCTCGGTCCGGCCGGTGCTATTTGGCCTTTTTGCAGCGCTCGGGTTGGTGCTGTTGATTGCCTGCGCCAACGTTTCGAACCTGCTCATCGCGCGCTGCCTCGGCCGCAGGCAGGAGTTTGCAGTACGCGCTGCGCTCGGCGCCGCTCCGGCGCGGCTCATGCGTCAGTTGCTGGTCGAGGGATTCCTGCTCAGCTTCATGGGCTGCATAGTCGGCGTGATTCTGGCAGAGCTCGCCGTGGCCGCGGTTCACAAACTCCCTGACGGCACCATTCCCCGTGCCGATGCAATTTCAATTCATTGGACCATTGTGCTGGCGCTGGCCGCCATCGCCGCCTTAACCACCATTCTTTCGTCGCTCTTGCCGGGACTCCTGGTGGCACGCTCCAATCCCCAGGCCGCGCTGCAGGCAGCCTCGCGCGGATTGGGCTCGCGGTCGGTCGGCGGAAAAATCTCGGGCATCCTGGTGGCCGGCGAAGTTGCTCTTTCAACATTGTTGCTGGTAGGCGCGGGACTGCTTTTCAGGACCTTGTGGAATCTGGAGCAGTCGAAGCTCGGCTTTGACACTGTGCACCTGACTACATTCTCTGCAATGCCCGCCGATGCGGCGGGATTCTCAGAGATGGCGGTCTCGACCGACACTGCGAACGCTCCAGCGTCTGTTGCGTCGCTTATTTACCGGCCGGTTCTTGATCGCATCCGGCAATCGCCCGGGGTTGCAGATGCTGCATTGGCAACCTCGCCGCCGCTCTCGGGACTCGGCGTGGGAAGCAGCTTCGAAATTCTGGGTGAGACCAGGGACCCGAAGATTCCGCATCAGACGAACGTAACCGCGGTCAGCGGAGACTACGCGCGAACCCTCGACACTCCCATCGTACGCGGACGAATGATTGAAGACAGCGACACTGCATCGACGCAGTTTGTAGTGGTAGTCAACCAGGCGTTTGCTAAGGCGTATTTCGCGGGAAAGTATCCAATTGGGAAACAGATCAACCTGGGCGGCAAAGACACGGGAATGATCCAACCCTACTCGATTGTGGGAGTGCTCGCGGACCAGGTGGACAAAAACGTCGGTACACCGGCGCTGCCGAACCTTATGATTCCCGAGGAGCAGGTTCCAACAACCTCGCTTTTCTACCAGGCGCTCTTGAAGACGGTAGTCACGTTTGTGGTGAAGACCCACGGCAATATACCGGTAGCGCCGCAGATGCGATCTGTCTTCCATAGCGCCGCGCCGGGATACGCGCTCGACAGCTTTCAAACCATGCAGGAAGCAGTAGATAAGAACACCTTCAGCCAGCGGCTGGGGCTTTACCTTGTTGGCTCGTTTGCCGGGCTCGCTGTCGTAATGGTGATTGCGGGGCTTTACGGCGTGCTTTCCCAGCTGGTGAGTTACCGGCGCCGGGAGATTGGTGTGCGCATGGCGCTGGGCGCAACCCGGATCAGCGTGGCAAAACTGGTGCTTCGCCAGGGATCGATATTAATCGGCGTTGGCCTGGCTGCGGGATTGATCATGTCGTTCGCGGCCGGAAGGCTGCTGAAGAGCTTTCTCTACGAAGTAAAACCAACTGACATTTCCACTTATTTGTGCGTAGCAGCCACATTGGCGATAGTGGGCCTGGTTGCCGCGCTGATTCCGGCGCGCAAGGCAGCGTCAATTCAACCAATGCAGGCACTGCGCGAGGACTAGCTACAAGTTGGCCGTCAGGCGAAGGAACTCAGCTAACCTTGATGCAGGATGACAATTGCCTATCTCGCACTCGGCGCTAATCTCCCCAGCCCCGCCGGCCCACCCGACGCCACCCTGGCAGCAGCGCTAGAACGAATTTCTGAACTGGGAAGAGTGGTTGTATCCTCTTCTCTCTACTCAACATCGCCCGTCGGCTATGCCGACCAGCCGCGATTCTTGAATGCGGCAGCCGCAGTCGAAACACAACTCGGCCCCCGCGACCTGCTGGATTCGTTGCTCGCCATTGAACGTGACTTCGGACGGGACCGCGTCGGCGCCATTTTGAATGGCCCGCGCACCCTGGATTTGGACATTCTTTTGTATGGCGATTTGACGGTGAGCGAGTCGGGCCTTGAGATTCCACATCCCCGCCTGGCTGAGCGCGGATTCGTGCTTATTCCCCTCAATGAGATAGCCCCGGACGCGCGGGACCCCAGATCTGGCGCAAAGGTGAAAGAATTGTTGTTGAAGTTGCGGGCCAGCCTTCCCCCGAATTTGCATCAGACTAAAAATGAAGTTGTGGCAATCGAAAGCGATTGTTGGCGTGCTGGCAGGTTTCGCGCTGTTGCCGGCAGCAATAACCCGCGCGCAAACGCAGATCCGCATCACGGTTGAAGATGCGAGCGGAGCGGCTCTCACCGGAGCGGTGATCACTGGCAGCAACGGCAAACCGCTGGGGCAAACGGACGAGTCAGGCCAGGCAACGATCGAATGCGCGATTCCCTGCTCTGTCCGGATCTCCGCAAATGGATTTGCGCCGCGAGTCGAGACTTTGACGGCCGCTGAGAGAGTCAGGCTTGAGCCCGCAAACATTGCCGAGCAAGTCACGGTGACGGCATATCGTACCCCGCTGGGCGACCTCGAAAGTCCCGCAACCACGAGGGCACTCACACAAACAGCGCTGGCAACCACAGCGGCAATCACGCTCGACGATGAGCTGCGGCAGTTGCCGGGAGTCGAGTTGTTCCGGCGATCGAGCTCGCTGGTGGCAAATCCAAGCTCGCAAGGAATCAGCCTGCGCGGGCTGGGCTCGACCTCGGCCAGCAGGACCCTTGTAACCGAAGACGATGTGCCGCTCAACGATCCGCTGGGTGGTTGGATCCACTGGCAGGAAACTCCCGAACTGGCCATCGGCAGCGTTGAACTGCTGCGCGGCGGAGCCAGCGATTTGTATGGATCGAGCGCCATCGGCGGCGTGGTGAACCTGATCCCCGCACTCCCTTCATCCAAAGAGTTAGAGGTACGAAGTACCTACGGCGGCGAAGAGACTTACGATCAAAGCGCACTCGCAACGGCAAAGCGGGGCCCGTGGGGCGGCCTCATTGCATCGGGGTTGATCGGAACCGATGGATTCATTCAGGAGGCGCCCAATCAACGCGGCCCGGTTGACCAGCCAAGCAACGTGCATAGCCAGAACGCGCTGCTGATAGGCGATCGCGCGAGCGGAGATTTGCGGCTGTTTGCGCGGGCCAGCGGCTTCAATGAGCTCCGGCACAATGGCACGCCATACCAGTTCAATGGCACGAGGCTGGTGCGATATGCAACCGGCGCCGACTGGGCCAACGGTCAAGGCGATGCGCTCAAGCTGCGGCTCTACGGCAGCGATGAGCGATACAGGCAAACATTCTCGAGCATTTCAAATCTGCCTGATTTTGGCGATGCAGCTTGCACATACCGATGCGGCGAAACGCCGACGAAATATTCTTACGTCCCCGATAACGAATTGGGCGCGGCGCTGAACTGGACGCAGACATTGACGTCGAAACTGCTGCTGGTGGCCGGCGCCGATGTGCGCGATGTGCGCGTGTGGGATGAAGAACAATCGTTCGGTGCCAAAGCGGCGATTACAAACCTGCACGATCATCAGCGCGACAGCGCCGGATTTGTGGAAGCGCTGTGGACCCGCAACGCGTGGACAGTAACAGCGTCGGGGCGCGTCGATTGGTTCCAGAACTTCGACGGCCGGCAGCTGACATGGAACGGAACTGGATGGACGCCAAGTGCAACGCAGCCCCCGCAGAACGGCGAGCGTCTCTTCGACCCGCGTCTCGGAGTCTCGCGCAAACTTGCTGAGCGCTGGGCTGTATCGGCAAGCGGTTTTCGCGCGTTTCGCGCGCCCACGCCGAATGAGTTGTATCGAGCCACCCAGGTCGGAAACGAGTTGACGCTGGCCAACGGAAACCTGAAGAGCGAACGCGCCACCGGATGGGAGGCGGGACTGGCCACACATCAACCGTGGGGCACAATCAGGACGAGTTATTTTCTCACCGAGGTAAACCGGCCAATCACCGCACTCACAACAAATCCAAATTCATCGCCGATTCTGCTGAAACGTGAGAATCTTGGACAGATTGAGAGCCGCGGTGTTTCTCTTGACTACGATCTTGCCCCGCTGCACTGGCTAAGCGTGGATGGCGGCTATCAGTACGCGCACGCAACGGTTTCGCGAGGCGCCGAAGACTACGGCAAGTGGATTCCCGAGGTGGCGCGAAACCTCGCCACGCTGAATGTCCGCGCATCCGAAGCACGGCTGGGAACGCTGAGCCTGCAAAGCCGGTTGAGCGGGCGCATGTACGACGACGATGCGAACGCGTTTCTGCTGCATGGATACTTCAGGCTTGATGCCTACGCTTCGCACAGTTTCGGAAACCGGCTTGAGGTTTTTGCAGCGGGCGAAAATCTCTTCGACCGTTCGATCCAGGTTTCGGAGACGCCGACCACAACACTGGGACAGCCGCGCGTGGCGAGAGCGGGATTTCAAGTGATGCTCGGATCTGAAGGAAAATAAGGAGAATTACGATTTCGAGCGGCGCTGGTTAATATCAACAAAAATGTTTATACTATATTCCCGTGAAGAGCAGCGAGCTCAAACGGTGGCTTGCGAAACAGGGTGCGACGTTTACCCCGGCCAAAGGCGGCCATTTACGGGTCGAACTGAATGGCAGACTTTCTATTCTCCCTATGCATTCCAAGGATCTGAAGAAGGGCCTTGTAGAGGGAATCAGAAAGCAGCTCGGACTCAAGGAGGAGAAATGAATTATCCGGTCCGGTTGAAAGCCGCCGAAGAGGGTGGCTACGTTGTAACGTTCCCCGATATTCCAGAGGCCATTACGCAAGGCGAAGACATTGATGACGCGCTACTGCACGCCGCTGACGCACTGGAATCGGCTCTGGACTTTTATTTCGAAGATCGACGCCGGATTCCCCTTCCGTCGGCTCCAAAACGTGGTCAACGAACGATTGAATTGTCTCCCAGCGTGGCCGCAAAGGTGCTGCTGCTGAATGAAATGCTGCGGCAGAAGGTGAGGCCGGCGGAACTTGCACGGCGCATCGGAACGACTCCGCAGGAAGTGAGCCGTCTGACGAATCTGCGCCACTCGAGCAAGATTGACCGCATAGATACGGCGATGCGCGCCCTTGGGAAACGCTTGATAGTGCGCGCCGCATGAGCCGCAATCGAGCTGGCGCAGCCTGCTGAACGATAGAATCCTCTAGTGAGCCTCAAGTTTGAAATTCTTGCTGAGACTTCCCCAGGCGGGCGTCGCGCGCGGCTTGATCTACCGCACCAGGTGGTGGAAACCCCTGTCTTCATGCCAGTGGGCACAGCCGGCTCCGTCAAGGCCGTCGCCCAGGACGTGCTCGAAACCTTGGGCGCGCAGATCATTCTCGGCAACACTTATCACCTTTATCTGCGGCCCGCTCATGAAGCCATCCGTCGCATGGGTGGCCTGCATCGTTTCATCAGTTGGCCGCGCGCCATGCTTACCGATTCAGGCGGATTTCAGGTCTTCAGCCTGAGCCAGTTGCGCAAAGTCACCGACGATGGGGTCAAG
>JBEKCW010000167.1:0-10306 GCA_050014675.1 Occallatibacter sp.
TGATGTGCATTCAAATGCGCGGGTGACGATGGGTTGGATGCACTGCGCGAGAGCAGCCGCGCCTGCTGCAGGGTCAGCGATGAAGAAACGCCGGTGAAGCTGGCGCGCACGGGCGCTCCCAGCAGACCCTGCGGAGACAGCAGCTCTTTCTGAAACGGTTTCACTCTCAACAGCTCGGCCCCGGCGGTGTTCGATCCCTTGTTAACGACGATGTGCGCAAGGTTCGCTTCAGGCCAGCGATCGCCCTTGGGGCCGGTGTAGAGCATGAGGGTTTTCAGGGTTGCCGATTGGCCTTGCGGGAACACCCAGATTTCAGCACGCGAACTCGGAAATAGAACCAGGTGAGTGGCGCAAACCGGCGGCGGCGAAGAAGCCGGCGATGAATCTGAAGTCTGCGCTGGGGTCCCCACGGACAGGTCTTCGTCCGTTGGGTGGTGCACCGGGCACTGAACCAGCTTCGCTTTTCTTACCGGGCCTACCTGGCTCTGTGCCGCAACCGCGCCGGCGGGAGCCTCGAGCGCCACGCCATCGAGAGAAACGACCTGAAATGGCAGGTCATTCCCCGTCTGGTCATCCTGGAGCACCAGATCGTAGGCGCGGCTGGCCCCGGCGTTGAGGAAGCGCCAGAGTTCGCCGGGCGCAGCCGGCATGGGAATCTGCGGATCAACCCGGCCATTGATGGTGAAGAACCAGGCCCCTCCCTCAAAATTGCCGGGGCGCTCGTCGCGTTCATCCGGAATACCCAACGAGTCCCAGCCTTGGCACAACCCGTCCCTCGTGACTCCGCGCACTGGAAATGGAGAACAGAACCGGGCACTCTCCTGGTCCAGCACTTTGCCAGTGGCGAGCACTTGCATATCTTTGAGCACAAAGTAGCGGGTTGGAATCGTGGACGTGCCCCGGGGAAGCGACAAGTAATCGGTCACCGAGCCGATGGTGATAAGTCCCGAGAGTCCCTCGGAGATCTGATTGATGTTGAGTCCGTGCACGTGCGGGTGAAACCAATAGATACCGGGCGGATGGTTGGGAGGGATGTAGATGTCGTACTCGATGGGCTTGTCGGTTGCGGTCTCATCCGGGGAGACCATTGACGGCATCTTCCCGGCCGGATAGCCCAGCACGTAGACGTAATCGCCGTAGGTGCGATCGGTCGCATCGGCTTTCCTGGGTTCCACGATCAGGCCGTGAGTATGGATGTTGACTGGATTGGCGGCAAGCATCTCGTTCATCATGGCGTCGCTGCCGTGCGCGTATTGGGCGTCGGCCGGCGCAAGCGGCAGATGATTCACCAGGCGCATGCGCAGGTGGTCGCCGGGGTAAAGCTGCAAACGAATCCCGCCGTAGGGAGAAACCGTTCGCGAATCGTCGGGACAGTCATCCCCGTGGGCGACCGCGGTCTCGCACATCTCAAAGACCCACGCAGTCGGCTGGAACTCGCCGAGCTCGATCGTCTTTCGCTCGGCGATAACAAGAAGATCGAGCACGTGGTTGGAACTTGTGAATGTGGCTGGATTGAATGTGTCTTGATTGAAGGTGTCTGGGGGGGGCGCGCCATTGCCTTCCGGCATTGCGCTTCCGTAACTGTTCAGCAACGTGGCGAAAACCATGCACCCCAGCGTCGCCAAGCGCTGAGTCGTTCGACTCATGGATAGAGTTCCCCTAAAAGTCAGATGCATCTTCCGCGCCCAACGGTGGCCTAAACCCCGCGCCACAACCTCCGCAGTCGCAAGGCCCCTATAAAGAATGTTTCTCACAATTAAAGAACTATTCAGGTATTCTGCCCGCTGGCCGGCGCTAAAGCGGGGATACTCGCATCGTATTCATCAACGGGCTCCCCGGGGGGGGATCCAATGCGAAACAATATCTACAGCTTTTTGAGCGTTGGTTTACTGTCGTTTCTTGTCGGTTGCGGCGGTTCTACAGTCGGTACCGGACCTACACCATCCACCTTTCAGCTTACTGTGGCGACTTCCGGCACTGGCGGAGGGAGCATCACCAGCAGTCCTTCGGGCATCAATTGCGGGACAACTTGTGTGGCCAGCTTTTCGGCCGGGGCGGTTGTCGAGCTCACTGCGGCGCCCGCATCCAATGCGACGTTTGGCGGATGGTCGGGAGGATGTAGCGGCACATCGACGTGCAGTGTAACCATCAACGCCGCCACCTCAGTAGGAGCGAAGTTCACCGCTGCCGTAGCCGTAGGGTCGATATCGTCGATCAACCATGTAATCATCCTCACGCAGGAGAACCGGTCGCTTGATAGCTATTTGGGCGCGTTGCGTCAGTATTGGGCGCAGAACGGAATCGCCGATCAGTCCTTCGACGGCCTGCCGCAGTTCAATCCCACTACGGGAGCGGCTCCGCTGCAAGGGCCGGCGCCGACGAACCCAGGATGCAATCCCAGCGACCCCGCACCGAGTGATTGCATTATCGATCCAAGCAATCCAGTCACATCGTTTCATTTCATTACCATGTGCGATGAGAACACCAGCCCGTCGTGGGACGAATCTCATAATGATTGGAACCCCGATGATAACGTGGGCAACAGTGCGGCGATGAACGACGGCTTTGTCTACACCGCTGCTTATGACGGACGGGCAGATGGTTTTTACGACGGCGATGGAATTCGCGCCATGGGTTATTACGATGGCTCCGATCTGAATTTCCTTTATTTCATGGCCTCGACCTTCGCCACATCTGACCGCTTTTTCATGCCCGCCCTGTCGCGCACAAACATCAACCGCGAATACCTGCTCGGAGCAACTTCAGGCGGATACGCCTATCCCAATGGAACCGACGCCGCCGACACGCCGCAGCTCACATCAGAGACCATCTTTGAGGATCTCCAGAATGCCGGCATCACCTGGAGGATCTACGTAAATCCGACCGGCACCGGCTGTTCCGGGCCTCCGTACGAGGCCTCGTGCCTGGTACAGACCAGCTATCTCTCGAACTTTACCTATGCACAGACCGTCGTAAGTCAGTATCCGCAGAATATTCAGCCCATCTCGCAGTACCTTACCGATGTGCAAAATGGCACGCTGCCGCAGGTTGCCTATCTTGCGCCGGCCTCCGACGCGGGGTTGGACGAACACGGAACGGATGCGGACTCCGACCCGCCCACCAACATTCAGACTGGTGAGGCATACGTTGAGTCGCTCATCAATCCGCTGATGACAAGCTCTTCGTGGAGCAGCTCGGTGCTGTTCTGGACCTACGACGAAGCCGGCGGTCTTTACGATCACGTTTCGCCGCAGCCCATGCCAAGCCCAGACGGCATCGCTCCCAATGACCTGCTCCCGGGCGACATCTGCGAGACCTCCACGGGGCCAACCTGCAACTTCACCTGGACCGGGTATCGCATCCCCCTGGTAGTGGTTTCACCATACGCGAAGCAGAATTACGTCGACCACACCGTTGCCGATTACACGGCAATTCTGAAGTTCATTGAGACGCGATGGAGTTTGCCCGCGCTGAACGCGCGTGATGCGGCGCAGATTGATATGACGGAGTTCTTCGACTTCACCGCTCCGCCGACACCGCCGCCGACACCGCCTGCGCAGAACACCGGCGGAGCGTGCTATCTGGATAAACTGCCGTAGAGCCGAAGGCATCTCCGCAATTCGATGGCGGCTGAACCGGGGCGCTTCGCGGGCGACTGTTCTCAGTTCCCCGTCCACCGTCGTTACCGCTTAGCCAGCAGCAGCATCACCACAAACAACGCCACAGGCACCAGCGCGAGCGCTGCGTACAGCAGCAGCTTGCGCACGTTGAGCGGGCGCCCCTTGAGAGCCACGCGCCGTCCCTCGTCCACCCCAACCAGTTCGGGATGTTCGAGCTCCCAGGCCATCTCCGCGGCAGTTGCATACCGATGGCGCGGGTCGCGTTCGAGGGCACGGAACAGAACCTCTTCAATCTCGGGCGAGATCGCGGGATTCAGCTCGCGCGCCGGTTTGGGATCGTTCAGCACGCGCTCGTTCATCACCGCCAGCGGATTGGAGCCCGTGAATGGCGGCTGCCCGGTCAGCATCTCGTAGAGCATCGCGCCCAGCGCATAAATATCGCTGCGCTGGTCGCCGCGCTGCCCCTTCACCTGTTCCGGCGAAATGTAGTCGGGCGTGCCCAGCATCGACATTTCGGTGTATGTCAGCCTACGCGCGTCCTCTTTCATGGCGATGCCGAAGTCAATAATCTTCACGCGGTCGCCCTCGCCCACCATGATGTTCTCGGGCTTCAGGTCACGGTGCACCACGCCGTGCTTGTGCATGGTGTCGAGCGCGTCGCAAATCTCAAGCGTCAGCTTCACCGCCCGCTCAATGGGCAGCTTGCCATTCTCATTCAGAATCGCGCGCAGCAGCCCGCCATCCACCCACTCAATCACCATGTAGCGGCGGCTGCGCTCATCGCCGTTAAAGGTCTTAACGATGCCGGGGTGGTCCAGTTCCTGGCCGATCTGCTCTTCGCGCGCAAACCGCTCAATCAAAACCGGGTCGGCCTCCATCTCCTCAAGGGGGACCTTGATGGCCACCTGCCGGCCGTCGCGCAGGTCAGTGGCGCGATAAAGCGTCGACATCCGGCTATGGCTCACCGTGTCTTCAACGCGATAATGGTCGAGCACATCCCCAGCTTCAAGCGTCATGGTTACTACACATTGCATATCAAATCTGATCGTCTCACGCGAGTCATAAGAGATTTGCAAGGGATTTGCAGGGATTTTGCCTGGGGCGTAACGTCGATGGCACCTTCTGCGTATTGGGCTTTGGCCCAAGATGTGATTGAATGCCACCATGTTCCGTTTCCTGCAAATCTCCGTGGCCTGTGCGGTGGCCGCCGGCGCTCTCGCGTCCGGTATGGCTTACGCCAGCACGCCCGCTATGGGCCGCCACGACCGGAACAAGCTGCCTCAGGACACCGGATTCCTCAATCGCCGCGTTGAGGTGAACGGCATTTCGTACAAGTTCCAGGTTTACCTGCCAGAGGATTACCGGCGCGACGACGGCAAGCTGTGGCCTATCATCGTCTTTCTGCACGGGCGCGGCGAGCGCGGCTCCGAAGGCATGTGGCAGACGCAGATCGGCCTGCCCTCTGAGGTGCGCGACCACCCCGAACGCTGGCCGTTCGTGATCGTCATGCCCCAATGCCCCATCCCGGCCCACTGGACCGATCCTCCCATGTTGGCCATGGCCATGGCCGCGCTTAACCAGATGACCGAGGAGTTCCATGGCGACCCTGACCGCACTTACCTGACGGGCCTTTCGCTGGGCGGCTATGGCGCGTGGGAGCTGGCCAAGGACTATCCGCACCGCTGGGCCGCCATTGCCATTGCCTCCGGTGGCATCTTCTGGAGCTACGCTCCCAGCCGTTGGCAACAGGCCTCGACCCTGACCGCGGAGTACGCGCAGGCTGTCGGCCGCACCCCCATCTGGCTCTTCCACGGCAGCGACGACCAGGTGGTGCCCACCCGCGAAAGCGAATTGATGTTCGACGCCGTCAAGGCGGCCGGCGGCAATATCCGGCTCTGGATCTACGAGGGGCTCACCCACAACTCCTGGGACCGCGCTTACAACGATCCCGAGCTGCCCCGCTGGCTGCTTTCGCACCGGCTCCCCGCCAAGCCCGACGAGATTGCTTCGTTTGCCGAGCGCGAAGTAGTCCCGCGCCACCCGCTGGCCGCAAGGCTTCCGCAAGCCACGCTCGACGCCATCGCCGGCGATTATCGCGAGCCCGACGGCCACACCCTCGTAATCTATCGCCAGGGCGAAGAACTTTACGAAAAAGACCAATATGGAGTGATTCTGGCGCTCGGCGCCGAGTCGGCTTCGGAATTGTTTTATCCTAACGGCTCAAGCTTTATCCGCCTGGTAGTTGAACGCGACCGCGAGGGCCGGGTAACCGCTATTGTTTTCCACGACGACCGCCATGAAGAGCGGTGGGAAAAACAACCTGCCATCAGCCGGCAGACGGTCGCCCTGCCCCGAACCGGTGATTGACACACGGAACCCCTGGTACCCAAGCTGCGTATTGATCCACAACAAGATTGTGCGGAGGGTTGTTATGTATTGCAGTGGTTGCGGCAGTGCTCTGGCCCCGGGGCAGGCGTTTTGCGCCCAGTGCGGCCGTCCCTCGGCCGCGGTAATCCCGCCGGTTCCAGGGCTCCAGTTCCAGCTTCAGTCCTACGCCGGAAAAATCCGTGTCCTGGCTATCTTCTGGTTCATATATGCCGGCGTATCCCTGCTGACCGGGTTCGCGGGACTTGCTTTCTTTCATGCCTTTTTGTCGGGTGCGTTTGGCGAATGGATGCATGGCCCCATGCCGCCGTTGTTCATGGGCCCTATGCTGATGCGGTTCGTCTGGGTGATTCTCGTCGCCCGCGTTGCCCTGGCCGTTTGCGCCGGATGGGGACTGATGCAGCACGCTCAATGGGGACGCATGGTGGCCATCGTCGCCGCCATCTTCAGCCTCCTCAAGTTTCCTTTCGGAATAGCCATGGGCATCTGGACCCTCGTGATTCTGCTCGGCTACCGCAACGGCACACTGTACGAGCAGTTGTGAGAAACAGCCAGTAGCGAATAGCCAGTAGCCAATAACTCTCAGCCAACGGCTATTGGCTATTGGCTATTGGCTGTCTTACACTCCCACCATGTCCAAAACCCCTGTTCTGTTCGTTTTTGGGGCCCTGTTCGCGTTCGCAACCGCTTTCGCTAACGCCGCGACCGCGCCCCCGCCCGTGGTGAGCAACAGCACAATCACCATCTCCGGCCCGGGCATTGGTGGCGTCACCAAAACAGTCTCCCTGCCCTTTATGAACAACTACGCCAACAAGGGCGACTGGTACGTGCTGCCCAACGACGCGCACGCCGCCTTCTTTGTGGCTGACAAGGCGGTTCTTGCTCAGACCAGGGTCGACATTCTGCTCAACGGGGCGCAGAGGACCCTTGTCATTACACGCGACAGTTCCCATCCCGCTGTCCACAAAACCGATCTGGCAATCGACGTCATGGTTGGAAACACCAGTTTCTCGACCGTAGATCCCGGCGACCGGGTCACTGTCACGGTGACCAAAATGGACATGCTCAACTTCGAGGCCACCTTCACCGGCTCCCTCACCCAGCTCGGCATGATGGAGCGCAATGGCCGCGAGGCTGACGTCGTCACGGTCAGCGGCTCCGTCAGCCTGCATCGCGCCAGTGCACCCGCGCCCATCAACGCCGGCAGCTGGGTCGGCTGCGACCCTATCGTCCACGACTGGCTCAACCAGGCGCAGAACCGCGCTTCGTCCGATTGCGAAGTGAAATTCGACCACCACCTGCAGACAGCGATGAGTGCGGCATTCTCGCCGATGGTATCGGCATTCACGGCCTCCGAGTGGCAGATCGTCAACCAGCCCGACCCCAATGTTCTGTTCGATGGAACGCCTCGCGGTTCTGAGAAGGAGCCGTTTCACGGGCAGGGATTCAAGCTCACCTTGGCAGTCAATCCGAACTCGGCGCAGGGCCAACAGGCCATGGCGGCGGCCAACGCGCCCGATCCGCTGATGGACCAGATGGTCCAGTTGCTGAAGGCCGGCAATTACGCCGAGGCCAAGAACGTCGAGAAACAGCTCGATGCCCGGCAGAAGAGCGCCCCGCCGCCGCCCAGCACCAGGTTTACCGCCCAGGTCAGCATCAACTCCGCCGGCAAGGATCTGATTAATTTCCACGGAGCCTTCAGCACATCGGCGCTGCCCGGCGGGGGGACGGTGCTCTATTTGCCGGCCATGCAGGGGCTCGGCGGCGGATCGAGCGGCGATCCCGGCGTATGGGTGCTGCTCGGGCCATGGAGCCAGCCCGCATCCATCCACCTCGACGGAGATAGCACCAAGATCACAACCAAAGCCCCGTTGAACCCATCGGCGTCGCGACTTTCAGTTCAGAACATCGCGGTCTACCTCAACTGCGACCAGAAGCTGGCGACGAGGGCGATCCAGCAGATCAACTGGAGCCAGCTGCGGGCGCTGATTGCGCAATAGTGTGTTCTGCTGTGGAACTGTGAAGGGAGTGCCTCCAAACGATTGATTCAATTGAATGTCGTTTCACAGTTTCACGGAAAAAAGAAACATTTTGATTTAGGGCTTCGTTTCGAGGGTCTTACCTGCGGCGGTGATGATTTGGTTCTTCATGGTTTCTGACCTTTCTGACTACTATTCTGCGCTGGGGAGAGGTAATTGACTGCAAGGGCCGCGGGGCTAGCGGGGCTGGCGGAGTTTGCGGAGTTAAAATACGACGAATCAGGTGGTTAGCTTCCATCCCCGGTCCCCAAAGGCGAGGGACCGGGGGCACCCTCAGCTTGACAATTTTTGGGGTGAACCCCTGGGGTGAGACAGTTTGTAAACTGACATTTTCCCCAAGCCGCAACAGCGAATGTGTTGAACCGCGAGGGATGGCTCCCTCCTACACGAGCAACGCTTGTATCCACCCCACAGACGAAGACCTGTCTGTTGGGGGCCCCGGCGTACTCGGCGCCCGATTTGTTCGCTTTTTGGCTAACTCCGCTAACCCCGCTGACTCCGCCAACTCCGCTGCGTTTCTCCCGTGATCCAGCTCACATCTCACTCCTGCCCTATACTTACAATCGAGTTATGGCATTCCCCCAATCCCGTCTGCGCCGGCTTCGCCGTACCGAAAATCTGCGCGCTCTGGTGCGCGAAACCTCGGTCGAACCCGGCGACCTGATTTATCCCCTTTTCATCTGCCCCGGCGAAGGCGTTCGCAATCCGGTCAGCTCCATGCCGGGTGTCTTCAATCTCTCCATCGACGAGGCTGTTCGCGAGGCTGAAGAGGCCGCATCGCTCGGCATCGCGGGATTGCTGCTCTTCGGCTTGCCCGAAAGCAAAGACGAAACCGGCACCGGCGCATGGGACGACAACGGCATCGTGCAGCAGGCCCTGCGCGCGCTCAAAGCCTCGCCGGCCGCAAAAAAGCTCGTGCTCATCGGCGACGTTTGCCTGTGCGAGTACACCAGCCACGGCCATTGCGGCATCGTGGTGGAAGGCCGTGACGGATTCGAAGTCTCGAACGACCCCACACTCGAACTGCTGGCCCGCACCGCCGTGAGCCAGGCCAAAGCCGGCGCAGATATCGTTGCGCCCTCCGACATGATGGACGGCCGCGTCGCGGCTATCCGCTCTGCCCTCGATACCGAGGGATACGGGAATACTCCAATCCTCAGCTACGCGTCAAAGTTCGCGTCGGCATTCTACGGACCGTTCCGCGAAGCCGCCGATTCAGCGCCGCAGTTCGGCGACCGCAGGGCCTACCAGATGGATGGCGCCAACATCCGCGAAGCCATGCGCGAGATCGATCTCGACCTGGCCGAAGGCGCCGACATGATCCTGATGAAGCCGGCCATGCCGTACCTCGACGTGGTCCGCGCCGCCCGCGAGCGTGTGGATGTGCCCATTGGCGCTTACCAGGTGTCGGGTGAGTACTCCATGCTGCAGGCCGCGTTTGAAAAAGGCTGGCTCGACCGCGACCGCGCGACACTGGAGTCGCTGCTGGGAATTCGCCGAGCGGGAGCTGACTTCATCGTGACGTATTTCGCCAAGGATGCTGCGAAGCTGCTGGGGTAGCACGATGGGCCGAAGAACAAACAAAGTCTTCGCATACGTGCTCATCGGACTTGGTTTGTTTGCGCCAGGCGTTCGAGGGCAGCAGCTCGCGGCCACGCCACCGACAGCATTGTCGCACCCACTGAAATTCGATGTCGCCTCTTTGAAGCTCGCCAGGCCAGACGAGAGCATGCGAATCATGCCGACTGCGAATGGATTCGTCGCGCATAGCGTGTCCGCAATTCAGCTAATCCTGTTCGCCTACCGCAGCGCCGATGCATCTCAATCGAGCGAAGGTATCGTGTTGCCAGAGCAAATCGCGGGTTTGCCCAGTTGGGCAAAGACTACGCGATTCGATATCGACGCAAAGGTGCTATCGGATCAGGCGGCCCAGCTCCAGAACGGCACCACGGAGCAGCGGCGCGCAGTTCACCAGAAAATGCTAGCCGCGTTGCTGGCCGATCGATTCCATTTAATCATTCATTACTAGACTGCGGACGCGCCTGTCTACGCCTTGGTCCTTAAAGATCGTTCGAAGCTTAAGGGTTCCGATTCTACCCCCTCAGGCGGCTGCAATATGCTTTCCTGGGCCGGTAACCTGCATTTTGGTGACTGCTCGATCGACCAACTCGCACTCAGCCTTTCAGGTCAAGATGAGGTTGGCCGAATCGTGGTGAATAAGACGGGACTCTCAGGCACCTACGAGCTGCGCTTAAAGTGGAC
>JBEKCW010000168.1:0-10290 GCA_050014675.1 Occallatibacter sp.
CGCGCCGCGCGGCAAGGGCTACGTGATCAACGTGGCATCGAACCAGAACGGCGTGGGCTACGGCGCATGGACGCACATCGATGGCTGGAGCGAGGCGGTGGTTGAGTACATCGCCGAGCTCGAGCGCGCCGAGGGCGAAACCGAAAATTAACAGGCGTTTGTAACCTCCTGTTCACACAAAAACCTCGGGGAACGGTGCTTTCTGCCCGTTCCCCGATTGTTTTAACCCAATGCTGTGATTGGGGATGAGCGGCCCGCGTGCCCTCGCGTGCATTTGCCGGATTTTGATGCCTCAAGGGGCGAATTCATCAAACGTTTGCATTCCATTTGCCTCGCTGCATTACTCTGTTAATGGTTCCTGGCGGCCCTGAATTGCAGACACCTGAACCGCTGCCGGGACGAGGGCTGACCGTTTTGAGCCAAACTGTATTTGTACTGGAAGACGACACCGACATCGCAAGACTGGTGCAACATCATCTGCAGGCGGCAGGGTTTGAGGCGCGCCTGTTTCACACACCTGCAAATCTTATTCCCGACGCCGAGCGCAAGCCGCCCGCGCTGTTTCTTCTCGACATCATGGTTCCCGGCGGGGATGGTCTCGACGTGTGCCGCCGGCTGCGGAATCACAGCGGGCTCTCGACTATCCCAATCATTTTCCTGACTGCGCGGGCCAGCGAAAACGACCGTGTGCTGGGCCTGGAGCTGGGCGCCGACGATTACATTATCAAGCCGTTTTCGACTCGTGAACTGGTGGCGAGAGTCAAGGCGGTGCTGCGCCGGTTTGAGCGGCCGACTACACCTTCCGTGATTAGTTTTGAAGAGGTGATCATCGATGCCAGCGCCATGCAACTCAAGGTGCGCGGCGAGTTGACTACCACCACGGCCACTGAATTCCGGCTGCTCGACTACCTGGCGCGGCACCCGGGGAGGGTATTCAGCCGCGACCATCTGCTGGACGCAGTGTGGGGCGATGCGCGCTTCGTTACTCCGCGGTCGGTCGACGTGTACGTACGGCGCATTCGTGAGAAAATCGAGATCGATCCCGAGAATCCACGCTACTTGAAGACCGTGCGCGGCGCGGGTTACCGCTTCGAGCTGCCGAAAACGGATTGAGAAACCAGCTTTCGGCTCTCACCCTTCAGCCTTCAGTTGGATTTTCAAACGGGCCTACACTGCGGGGGCCAGCTGCAATGTTGATGGTTAAAGATGACGGGCGATCGATTTGGCAAGAATCGCTGAGAGCTGAGAGCTGAAAGCTGTTTTACCCATGACCTCAAAAGTCTTTATCAAGTTGCTCGGGCTTTTCTTCATTCTGCTTGCCATTCACACGGTGGTGATGGAGTATCTTTTTCACCGCTTTGTCATGCATTCGGCAGCGGTGGATTTGCGCGCGCTGGGGCGCGAAGCCTTCTGGTCAGGGTTGATTGCGCTGGGCGTTGCGCTGCTGGTGGCGACTTGGGTTTCTCTGCGAATCTCGGGACGCTTGCATAGCGTAATGGACTTTGCAAGGCGCATTGCCGCGGGGGATCTTACCGCCCGGATTGACCGCAGCCGCAAAGACGAACTGGCCCCGATGGAAGAGGCTTTGAACCTGACCGCAGAACGGCTGGGCAAGGACTTTGCCGAGCTCGAGAGCGGACGCCACGAGCTGGCCGTGATGCTCGACTCGATGCAAGAGGCCGTGGTTGCGATTACCGCCGAGGGTTACGTGCGCTGGTCGAATGCGGTGATGCAGCGGATCATGGGCACACAGATTCGCGTCGGCAAACCGCTGGTTCACTCCACTCGCGACCCTGAACTGCTGGGCTGCGTGCGCAGAGCGTTGGATCGTAGCGAATTGTGCATCGGGCGGGCGAGTTTGCTGGCGCCGGGCCGTATCTTTGAAGTGAATGCCGCGCCGCTGCCTTCAGGCGGTGCGCTGGTGGTGCTGCACGACGTTACCTCAATTGAAGCCACGCAAACGTCGCACCGCGAGTTCGTGGCCAACGTGAGCCATGAGCTGCGCACGCCGCTGACATCGATTCAGGGATATGTGGAGACGCTGATCGAGGATCCGAATCCGAGCCCCGAAACCACGCGCGAGTTTCTGGGCGTGATTCTAAAGAACGCCACGCGGATGAACCGGCTTACGGAAGATCTGCTGGCGTTGGCCAGTGTTGAAAGCCCCGATTACAAGCTGAGCCTGCAGCCGGCCCGCGCCAGCGTGCTGGTGAACGATGCCATTGAGTCGCTGACCGGTATTGTGGGCGACTCTGGCGTGAAACTGCAGCCGGCCGGCGCACCTGACGTGATGGTGATGGCCGATCCCGATGCCATGAACCAGGTATTCGGCAACCTGATTGAGAATTCGATCAAGTATGCCAAAGAAGGCAAGCGGATTCGCGTGGGCGCGCGCGAACTGGGGCCGGAAGTGCAGTTTACGGTGCAGGATTTCGGCCCGGGAATTCCTTCTGAACACATCGAGCGTATCTTCGAACGTTTCTATCGCGTTGACAAGGCGCGTTCGCGCGAAAGCGGCGGCACCGGGCTGGGGCTGGCGATTGTGAAGCATATCGTGCATGCTCACGGTGGCCGCGTGTGGGCTGAGAGCGAGCTTGGCAACGGCGCTTCATTCCACTTCACGTTGCCGCTGGCCCAGATCCAGGCCGTGAGCGTTAGCGCTGCGCCCGCTGCCGACGCCAGGCAGCAAATCGAGAAGCCGGCAGAGACGGTTGGGTAGCGCTCAGTACGATATTGCCTTCCCGCGTCCCGCAAAATCTGCGATAAACAAGGCAGATGTCTGACACTGTCACGCTCTTTGTGTACGGAACGCTCAAACGCGGCTGCCGCAATCACGGCGCGCTGCGTGGGGCTGAGTTTGCTGGTGAAGCGGCAACTGAGCCTGTGTATCTCATGGTCAATTGCGGCGCTTATCCGGGACTGGTGCGGGCGGGGAATGGGCAGGCCGGCCTGGCCATTCGTGGCGAGCTCTATCGCGTGGATGAGGAGTTGCTGGCCGCACTCGACCGCTTCGAGGGTGTGCCCGCTGAGTATGTGCGCGAGACGATCCGGCTTGCGGATGGCGGCGTGGCTCAGACGTATATCTACGCGCTGCCCTTCTCGGGGTTGATGCTGTGCGGCGCGGAGTGGGTTAAGTGAAGCGCGATTGGCGCAGCCCCTATGGGACTGAGGGGATTCCTCATGGAGCCTACCCAGGACTGCGTTCGCTTACGCGAACTTGTCCTGGGCTAACATCCTTGCCTCCCTACGGGAGGCGTCAGTGCTGTTCGTGGCTGTGACGCCAGTCCCAATACTGCTTCTGCTCATCCTTGTTGCGCTTGTTAAAGTCCCGGTGCTGGCGATGGGTCTCAGTTTCCCATTGGTTGTAGTAGACCGTTTCACCATTCCAATCGTGATAGTCGTGGTAATAGGGGTCGTATACGCGGGCGTGAACGGCGCATCCCGAAATGAGAAGCGGCGTGGAGAGCGCGGCGGACAGCGCGAGGGCGGCGAGGTCTTTGGGGAGTTTGGGCACAGGTTCGCTCCTTCATGAATCAGAGCGTGTGATGCAGGCGCGGCGGGGAACGGTTGCATCGCTCGATTTCGACGCAAGCCGGCCTGAGGCTCGAGGAGATTTGAGGATTCCCACCCTTGCGACGGGAAAAAGTCGCAAGGATGGGGCACGGAGTTCCTGGACTGGAGACGATCTTCCGGAGGCTTCACGTTGTCCGGGTTAAATGCTCCGGTGAAGGACGTTGATGAGAGGTGCTACTTTTCGCCGTGCGCTTCGAGGTGGTGTTTGGTAGCGTGCTCGGCGTGCTCCGCGGCGTGAAGATGGTGAGCATGGGCAACGTGGGCGTGGAGTGCGGCGGCTTCGTGGTTGCCGTCGGCGTGATGCCTAGCGGCTTCGTGGTGATGGCGTGCAGCGTGCTCGTGATGCTCCGCTGCCTGGGTGTGATTCTGGGCTGCCTCACTGGACATGGGCTAGCTCCTTTCATTCGCTTCGCATTGGGTTAGGGAATTCGACCCGCAGAGAATTATTGGGGACGGCTCTCGCGGGTGAAATTAAAGCGGAGCGAATTGGGGATGAAATTATGAAGCGCGGTTCGAGGGCGGCTTACATCAGCCGTTTGCGCACCATGTCCAGAGCCTGCTGGGTGGCCCACTCGCGGATACGCTGGCGGTCGCCGCGAAAGGTGCGATCCATGGAGTCGGTCCGCTGAACGTCGGCAACGGCGATACAGACGAGGCCGACCGGCTTTTCGGGCGTGGCGCCGGAGGGGCCGGCGATGCCGGTAATTCCCAATCCAATGGACGCGCCGGTGCGGCGGCGGACGCCTTCGGCAAGGGCGCGCGCCACTTCGTCTGACACCGCTCCGTGCTTGGCAATGACTTCGGCCGGGACGCCGGCGAGGCCGATCTTGAGGTCGTTGGAGTAAACAACTACTCCGCCTAGAAATGAGCGCGAGCTGCCGGGGACTGAAGTGATGCGCTCGGCGATCATGCCTCCGGTGCAGCTTTCGGCTACCGCCAGCGTGGACTGGCGTAGGCCGAGGTAGTAGAGCACAATCTGCTCCAGCGTTTCGCCTTCAGAAGAGTAGAGCCAATCTTCGAGCGGCTCCTCGAGCTTGCTGGCCAGTTCATCTACGCGCGCCTGCGCTTCTTCGAGAGTGGGCTTGGCGCACTGGAGCGTGAGTTGAATATCGCCGGCATGGGCGAGGATGGTGGTTTGCACGTCGGGGTAGGTTGTGTAGATGGGCGCCAGCAGCTTGTCGGCTTGCGACTCGGGAATCATGGCCGCCTTAAGCGTGCGCGTAGCAATGGTGCGCGGCGGTACGGCCTCGCGCAGGCGCGGCAGGCACTCGGCGTCAAACAGCGGCTTGCACTCATGCGGCGGGCCGGGAACCAGGAAGAGGAGCTTGCGATAGCCGGCGAAGACTATATCGATAAATTGTCCCGGAGCGCTGCCGTTGGGGTTGGGCAGCAGAGTTGCGCCCTCAAGCAGGTCAGCCTGCTTAAGGTTATTGGGCGGCATTGAAATGCGCCACGATGCGGCGCGCGCGTGCAGCGCGGCGACCTGTGTGGCGTCGCGGCGCAGCTGGAGCGAGAGTGCCGCGGCCGCAGCTTCGCGGGTCAGGTCGTCTTCAGTGGGCCCGAGGCCGCCCATCAGGATCACGATGTCGACGCGGCCGAGAGCGGTGCGGATGGCGCTGACCAGGTCGCGCAGGCGGTCGCCGACAATGGTCTTGAAGGCGACGGCGACGCCGATCTGGTTGAGCTTTTCAGTTACGTACAGCGAGTTGGTGTCCTGGCGATGCGGGGTGAGCATCTCAGACCCAACGGCGATGATTTCGGCTTTCATAATAAAGGCAGTGGACAGTGATCAGTGGTCAGTGGTCAGTGAAAAGCTACTGATGTCTGTTTCCTTAGATTACAGCGGTGGAGCGGGTGGGGCTTGTGGAGAGGTACCCATGTCGTAATCGCGCTCTACGCGGCAGATACGGACCTTGAAGCCCTGGTACCAAATTTCGCGGCCGCGCTGCTGGGCCACCAGGTGGGCGGAATTCCGCTTCCACGCGGCGATAGATTCGAGCGAGTCCCAGTAGGAAACCGTGATTCCCAGGCCCTCGCGCGCAGATTCGATGCCGAGAAAGCCGGGTTGCGTGGCGGCGAGACGGACCATCGCGTCCGCCATGGCGGGGTAGCCCAAGTCGCCCTCGGTGCGCAGCGAAGTGAAAATGACAGCGTAATAGGGAGGGGCAGGCGTGGCGGCGATGGACATGGAAGCCTCAGGGAAGTGGCGATTGTGTGGCAATTCCAGTGTTGCAGATCGCCCTGTAAGCGGATAGACCAGGGCGTGTGCCAAATTTTGGGCCACATTCTCGACCCGGGGCAGGCGCGTCGGGCATTCTTGAAGAGGGTGGACCTGTAGAGCGGGGCCGGAATGAGATGAACGGCAAGCCAAAGACGCACGGAATGGACGGGACGCTGGTGGCGCCTGACTGGGCTCCGCTGTCGCCGGCCGAGTTGCGCGCCTTGTTCACGCGGTTCCCGGCGCTGGCCGGACCCATTGAAATTATGACCGAGAGCCCGCGGCCGTTATCAGCGGCGGGCTTGGTGAAAACGGCGGCGGGGCAGGTGTTTGTGAAGCGACATGCGCGCGCCGTGCGCGATCGCCAGGGATTGGCCGAGGAGCATCGCTTTATGGCACACCTGCGCGATCGCGGGGCGGGCGTTCCGAGCGTGCTGGCCGATGCGGAGGGCGAGACGGCGATCGAAATCGGCGACTGGACCTACGAGGTGCACTCGGCCGCTGAGGGAATTGATTTGTACGGCGAGGCGCTGTCGTGGACGCCGTTCCAATGCTCGCAACATGCATTCGCCGCCGGCGAAGCGATGGCGCGCATGCACCTTGCGGCGGAGGGATTCGAGGCGCCGCGTAGGAGGGTGCAGCCGCTGGTTGCGAGCTTTACGATTTTTGCGGCCGAGAAACCGCGTGTAGCGATGGAAGAGTATCTTGCCGCGCGGTCTTCACTGGCCGGCCACGCCAAGGTGCGAGCCTGCGCCGATGAGGCATTGCAATTGCTGGCTCCCTTTCATGCCCGGCTTCGGCCATTGCTGCCTGCGCTCGCGCCGCTGTGGACGCATAACGATCTGCATGCTTCGAATTTGTTGTGGAGCGAGTCCGGTTCTGGTTCGCGCGTGACTGCGATTATCGATTTCGGGCTGTCGGATCGTACCAACGCAGTTCACGATCTGGCGCACGCGATTGAGCGAAACATTGTAGAGTGGCTGGTTCTGGTTGCGAATCCGGATGAGCCCGATGCGGTGCCGGTACACCTTGATCATGTTGAAGCGCTGCTTGCCGGATATGAGAGCGTGAGACTGCTCACGGTTGCGGAACGCGCGGCCCTTGCACCCATGACCGCATTGTGCCACGCCGAGTTTGCGCTCTCAGAGGCTGATTACTTCATTGGGGTTCTGAACAGCGATGATAAAGCCGCAATGGCGTACGAGGGATGGCTGGTGGGGCATGCGCGCTGGTTTCACTCGCGGGCGGCCCAACGGTTGGTGGAGTGGATTACGGAATGGTCGCATGCGCACCGAGGGGCCGCGCGATGACCTTGCACGCGATTGTGAACTGGCTGCTGGTGAACAAAATTGAGATTGCCGGCTTCGTGGCGACGTTGCTGGGTATCTGGCTCACAACGAAGCGATTGCTCGTCTGCTGGCCGGTGACGCTGTTGGCCGACTTTCTCTACCTTGTTGTGTTCTACCAGGCCAGGCTCTTTTCCGATGCGCTGCTGCAAATCTTCTTTGTCGCCTTCACGCTCTATGGATGGTGGCACTGGTGGCGCGGCGTGCGCGAAGAGGGCGAGGTGCGCGTTGTGGCGCTTGGTTGGCGCAGCGCGTTTGCGGCGATGGCAGCAGGCGCTGTGGGCGCAGTGCTGCTTGGCTGGCTCATGGTCAAGGTCGGTGCAGCTCTTCCGCATCTGGATGCGACTCTCGCGAGCTACTCTCTTGTTGCGAGCTGGTGGCAGGCGCGCAAGCAGATCGCCAACTGGTGGTTGTGGATCGTGGTGGACCTGGTCTACATTGGCGAGTACATCTACAAAGATCTGTGGGCGACAGCGCTCTTGTATTTGATTCTGGTAGGCCTCGCGGTATTGGGGTGGTGGGACTGGCGAAAGGCGGCGAAGTTTCAATTAAGGAGTGAGCATGAAGAAGAAGTTTGAAGCGAAGTTGACTTCACGAGGCCCGGGTGGGGCCTGGACATTTCTGAACATTCCCTTCAGCGTTGAAGAGGCGTTTGGTTCCAAGGCGCGAGTCTCTGTCTCCGGAACCATCAATGGCTTTCCATTTCGCAATTCGCTGCTGCCCCAGGGCGACGGAACGCATCGCATGGCAGTGAGCAAAGAAATGCAGGCGGGTGCGAAAGCCGCTGCGGGCGACACCGTGAAAGTGACGATGGAAGTTGATCGAGCGGAGCGCACGGTTGAGGTGCCCGGAGAACTTGAGCGGGCGTTCAAGAAAAACAAAAAGGCCGCGGAGTTTTTTGGTTTCCTCAGCTACTCGCATAAGCGGGCATATACCGACTGGGTTGGCGGCGCGAAGCAGAAAGCCACGCGTGAAAACCGGGCTGCGAAGGCCATTGAGATGCTGGCCGCTGGAATCAAGAATCAACGATAACGGACTCAGATCGCCTGCTGAGCCACGTTGCGCAGCGGTTCGCCGTTGATGTAGCGGCGCAGTTCATCGGCCGCCGTGCGCAATGCATTGGGCGCGAACTGCGGGCTTGAGGCGGCGACGTGCGGCGTAATGAGCAGGTTGGGACAACTCCACAACGGGTGACCTTCAGGCAGCGGCTCGGGATCGGTGACATCGATGGCGGCGCGGATTTTTCCGGCATTGAGTGCTTCAACCAGCGCATCGGTGTTTACCACCGGGCCGCGTGCTGCGTTTACCAGGAGCGCTCCCTGGCGCATCAGCGCAAATTGCGTAGTGCCAATCAGGCCGCGCGTCTTATCGGTTGAAGGAACGATGAGAATGACGATGTCGGCCGAGGGAATAAGCTCATCGATCTTGGTTGCTGCATGCACCTTTGGCTCGAGCCGGGCGCTGCGTGCTACGCGCGTCAACTCCACGCGAAACGGCGCAAGCATGCGTTCGATCTCTTTACCAATTGCTCCATAGCCAACCAGCAAAACCTTCTTGCCTGCCAGTTCTTCAAGCATCACGGGAGGATGAAACGGCGTGGCGTCGCCGGTAATGGCAGCGTAATGGGGCGGGGCATCGAAGCGCCGCTTCCACACGCCTGAGCGCTGCACGTCGAGGTACAAGGGGAAGTACTTGAGCATGGTGAGGATTGCAGCGACGACCCATTCCGCCGTGGCCACATTGTGCGCGCCCTGGGCGTTGCAAATGGTCACGTGCGGGCCGGCAAGGGGCGGTATCCACTCAGTGCCTGCGAGCATTGAAATGATAAGCTTGACGCCGCGCAGATACGGCCAGGCGCGCATGGCGCGGGTCGGAAATGGATCGGGAATCCAGACGTCGATCTCGACGTCGTGGTCGAGCGTTTCAGAGACGGGGATGAGTTCGATTCCCTCGGGGAAATCGCGGAAGAGTTCGAGAGCGAGTGATGCTGGATATCCGACTCGAAGCATGAGGAAGAGCGCCCAACGGGCGAGTCTCTTGATTGTATTCTCAAGATTGGCAGCAATTCTATAAGTGGACTGACACGATGCGCCTGAAGGCCCGCAAAACCTGGTCGCAACAGCAGCTCGCAGTGAAGCTGCGCATGCACCCGAATGCCGGCGAGGGATTCTTCAATTTCGAACGGCGGCGGCTGTTGACGCTTGCCGCCAAGACCACGCTGGCGGCTGCATTGAGCTGGTGGCTGGCCACGCTGTTTGGGGTGTACGACGGCTATTGGGGATCGATCAGCGCCATTATCGTGTCGCAGTCAAACGTGGGAGCAACAGTGACGGCCTCGCGCGATCGAATCATAGGCACTGTGATAGGGGCAGTAGTGGGGTTCGCCTTTTCGCTGATGCATCCACTGTGGCTGAGTTATGTGCTGGCGATGCTGGTAGCGATGTTTGCGCTCGGGTTGATGGGGCTGAAGAACAGCGCGCGGCTGGCCGGCGTCACCATCACCATTGTGATGCTGGTGCACAAAGAGGGCGCGAGATGGGGTCTCGCGTTTGATCGCGTCATCGAGGTGCTGCTGGGCATCGTGGTGGCGCTCGCGGTTACCACGCTGGTATTTCCCGATCGCGCCCGGATCAGGCTGCGTGACGGCCTTGCGCAGGAGTTCCTGCTGCTGGGCGCATTCTTTGAGGCCATTCTCCAGGGTTTCCGCGGCGCGCCGGCTGCAAACCTGCAGTCGCTGCGCGACGATGCGCAGGCCATGCGGCAGGGCGACGATCAGCTTCTTGACGCAAGCCGCAACGAGCCCTCAAGCGCCGGTTGGCCCGAGGGCCTGAACATGCTTTCACAATTCGGCCGCTCGCTGTTTGAAGCCCTGATTGCTCTCGAAATCGCTGTCAGAGATAGTCACGAGGATGCATATGCCCAGCGGCTTGAACCGGAACTGGGAAAGCTCGCCGCCGACATTCACAGCGGCTTCAACCATGTTGCGAACTGCATTCACAAGTGGCGCTTCGACACACCGCCGCAGGCCTTCAACCTGGAACAGGACATTGCCGATCTTGAAGCGCGCACCGAATCGGTTCGTGGAACTGGATTGGGATTTTCGCAGGCGGAGATATTTCGTGCCTACGCCGTGCAATTGCATTTGAACCAGAT
>JBEKCW010000169.1:0-10259 GCA_050014675.1 Occallatibacter sp.
AACCGTCCACGACTTGATCTGGGCCATATTGAGTCCATCATCGCCGCTTCCAATTCGCTGCAAACGAGAGATTCAATCGCACGCATCGACCTCGTTACTATTTACGGATAAGCTCTAAAGCCCGACTCATTTTATGGGCTTTAGCGGCATGACTGAAGTCATGCCCTGATACAAAGCCTTTGAGAATTGCTGGTCGAGGGAGTTTTTCACGGTCTGTACGGACCCAACTTTCTCATTTAAGGGGGCTTCGGCACGACTGAACAGGCTGCGGAAAAAGGCTTGATTACGAGCGAATATCCCGAAAGCGTTCCTCCGGGGCTGAAGCCCGGGCTGATTCTGCTGGCATTATGCGGGGGTTGAAACCGCCGCCTCCCTCCGACGCGAGTTTTTCCGCAGCCATTAAAGTCGTGCCCTTTCGCACACCTACGTCAGGTTGGAGTTTCTCCGCAGCATTTAAAGACTCATCAGACCGATGACAGGGCTTGGAAGCATCCCTCAGCGGCTAAAGCCGTCCTGATATTGCTGGACTCGTGGCACGGATGAATCCGTGCCCTTTCAAGGCTGATGGTTTTTCATCAAGCGGTGAAGTCATGCCCTGATCCAAAGCCTTTGAGGGTTGGGGGACTGCCGGGGGCTAAACAGGCTGCGGAAAAAGGCATGCTTTCGCTTTTGGCGAATCAAGAACATGGCTCAGGGGCTAAAGCCCGAGCTTTATTTTTGTCGCGTGTGCGGCACGACTGAAGTCGTGCCCTTTCGCACACCTACGTCAGGTTGGGGATTTTCCGCGGCCTGTAAAGCACCATCAGACCGATGGCAGGGCTTAAAACCATCCCTCGGCGGCTAAAGCCGTCCTGATATTGCTGGACTTGTGGCACGGATAAATCCGTGCCCTTTCAAAGCTGAGGTTATTCTTCAAGCCCTTTCAAGGCTGAGGGTTTTTCATCTAGCCTTTTCAAAGCTGAGGTTATTCCTCAAGCCCTTTGAGGGCTGACGGTTTTTCATCTATTTTTCAAAGCTGAGGGTTTTTCATCAATCTGATTGATGTCTCTCGATGGAGTAGAGTGGACCCAATGGCTACGGCGATACCACAGACAACGGAGCACGCGAATCTTGCGGAATGCCTTCGCGAGTTTCATACGGAGAGCGGGCGCTCGCTGCTGGACCTGGTGGATGAATCGCCGGTGTTGCTGATCTTTCTTCGCCATTTTTCATGCGCCTTTTGCGCGATGGCTCTGGATCGAGTGGCGCAGGTTCGGGCGCAGATTGAGGCGAAGGGGGTGCGGCCTGTGTTTGTGCACCTTGGCTCTCCGGAACGGGCGAAACCTTATTTTGACTACTACCATCTCTCCGATGTGGAGAGGATCAGCAATCCCGAGGCGACGCTCTATCAGATTCCCGCGTTTGCGCTCTCACGCACCAATCCTTTTTTGCACTTCCTGAATTTGACGGTCTGGAAGGGATGGCTGAAGGGGGCGATGCTAAAGTATGGGGTTGGCATGATCAAGGAGGACGCGGAGCAGATGCCGGGCGTGTTCTTTATCAAGGAGCGGAAGGTGGTGCGGGCCTTTCGACATCGGACGATTGCCGATGAGCCGGATTATTTGAAGCTGGCTGGCGGGGGATAAGAAGATAGATTGTTTGATGGCGCCGTGAAGAGCGCGGCGGGTGGCTAGGATGTGAGCCACCCGCACTGAGCGCGTTCCTTACTGATGGCTGTGACGCCAATCCCAATAGGCCTTCTTGTCGGCATCGCTGCGCTTGTCGAAGTCCATGTGGTCGCGATGGTTGTCGTGTTCCCATTGAGAGTAGTAGCCGGCCTCAGGGGCCCACGGATGGTAGTCGTGGTAGTAGGGGTCGTAGACGCGCACACGAGCCTCGCAGCCGGTGCTGAAGAGCGCTGTTGCCAGACAGGTCACGCACAGGAGCAAAGTGAGATTCTTCCTGAGTGATTTCATGTCGTTCCTCCATCCAAGATCTCTTTTTCAACTGCAACAGTCTCGGGTAGATGCGGGGGGGATGGGACTGGTTGCTTAACGAAGAGAGAGCAATGGACGGCGAGGATTGGTCGATGATTCAGCTCCCGGGGGGAAAGGAATTGACTCGGCGCATTAGGGCGAGGACTGAGGGATGGCGGTCGAGGTAGAGATCCGTTAACCCTTGGAGGCGTTCAATGCCACGGCGGCGCGGATGAGGGCTTTCAGGGCCTTTTCGTTGACTTTGTCGCCCTGATGGAAGTCGATGGCGCGGCGGAGATTTCCTTCGAGGCTGGAATTGAAGAGGCCTGAGGGGTCATTCAAAAAGGCGCCTTTGGCGAAGGTCATCTTGACGACACTCTTGTGGGTTTCACCGGTGCAGATCATGCCGTGGTGGGACCAGACGGGCACACCCCAGGGGTTGGAAGGCTTCTTCCACTTGGCTTCTTCAACGACTTCAGGGTCGGCTTCGAAGACCAGGGCGCGAAGGCGGTCCAGCATATCGACGCGCCAGTCGGCTGGCTGGCTGGATGCGGATTCGTTTGTTTGGGAACTGCTCTTCTTTGCCATGAGTGTTTACCCCTTCGACAAAGAGATTAGAAAGATGAAGCCTGGGTGTGGCGGCGATCAGTCAATGCGCGGCGTGCCTTTGCGGAGCACGATGCCGGTGATGCCGAAGACCACGATGATAGCGATGGCGAGAGCGAAGTAATAAGCCATGGGGTGCGCCCAGCCGGGCGAGTAGGTCAGGTCCTGGCCGACCCACAGCAGCAGAATGGTGGCGATCACGGCAAACTGTCCGGCGATGACGAGAAAGGTGTGACCCAGATCGCGGCGATTGTCCAGGGCTTCAACCTGGTCTGGAGTCAGGTTGCGCTCTTCGGGGGGAAGCAGGGAATTTGCCATCGAGTTTCTCCTGTATTTGCGGCCGGCAAAGTTGACCATGGGCCAAGCCGTTCACAGCTTCGATTCAATCACAGGGCAGGGGTTGCGCGCCAGTGGATCGCGGAGTGGAACGTGCCTACTCGCTGAGAAAAGCCAGCGACTGGAGTTGGGTGATCTCAAAGGGTTTGCGGCAGCGCATGTTGGCGCAGGCCAGCTTGTCGTCGCGGCGCACCATGTAGGACTGCGCTTTGGCAAAGCGGGCGCGGTCGCGTTCGTCGGCGTTGCGGGGCAGTTGGGCACGCTTGCGCCGCACTACCCAGGACACCTGGTATTCGCCGGCCTGGCCGCACTTGGGGCAGGTGAGTGTGTGCTTCCGTAGTTCGGTAGTCTCGTTGAAAAACTCGCGCTCTTCCATGGTTTCAGCCCTCCGGAACCGCACCCCAATCGCAAATTCCCACCCGCGTGGATTTCGTACCGTATTGCCGGCAAGAAATCTCGCACAAGGGGCTTTCGCTCCGGTTCAATCTCTTCCATACTCATACTTGCCATGGCGAAACGCAAGACCTCCCGTTTTTCAGCTACCAAGGCCGTGAAGGCTAACGCGCGAGAACGCGTGGGCCAGCCTAAACCTGCGCGGGTGATTGAAACCGAGCCGCGCACGGGGCGCGATGTGAAGCATAAGCCGAAGCTGGAAGAGATTATCAGGCAGGAAGAGTAGCAGCGGTCAAAGCGGTTGGGGCGCCGGTATTTTCCTGAGGACAAGGGAACGGAAAAGCTTTCCGAGAGCTGGTTCATCAATGCGCTTGCATGTTGAAAGACGTCCCGCAGGGGCTGAAGCCCAACGATTTTTGCGACGTTAGCGGCACGACTAAAGTCGTGCCCTTTCGCACAGCTAGTCATTTATTAGATTGGGTTGTTGGCCGATTCTGCGGCCTACTGCTGTTGCTGCGGATCCTGCTGTTGGCGGGCGGTGTAGGGGCCGGGAAGCTGCGTTTTGGCATCGGACGCATCCTGTTTGGCGCTGACGGAGGTTCGCTTGGAGTAAATGCGGAAGGACACGTAGAGGTCGAGCATCACTGGAACCGGCTTGCCGTCCTTGATGGCGGGCTCGAAGGTGGCCTTGCGAATCGACTCCACGGCGTTTTCATCGAGGCCAAAGCCGATGGGGCGGGCTACGGCGATCTCGACCGGCTTGCCGTCCGCACTGATCACTGCGTGGTAGAGAGCCGGACCGGCTACACCGCTGGCCTGCGCCCATTCATTTGACTCGGGCACGAAGTTGGTCACCAGCCTTGCCTTCTTGTCCACGGTGTTCTGGCGGAGCACGTTCGGATCTGTGGGGCGGTAATCGTTTTTGGCGGCCACCGCGCGGTAGTAGAGCTTCCAGAAGTCCGGCATGGCGGCCATCATGCGGTCATCGAGGCCCTGGGCGAAGATCTTGTCGAGGGCGTCTTTGAGCACCTTTGTGGCGTGAGCGGGAGAGATGGTGGTGGTGACGCTTAATGGATCGGCGGGACGTTCGTCGGCGGGTGCAGCGGCCATTTCGGCCTTCGCCTCATCTTCAGCGCTCATTTCCTTTGGTGCTGGAGCGGTCTGGGCTGCTTGAGGTGCTGCTGGCTGCGTTCCTGCCGCGCCGGGTGCTGCTGAAGCGGGAGCTGGGCTTTTTGCCTTCAAGTCTTTGCCCTGGTTTTCCTTTTTCTTTTTGGGTGTCACTACCAACTCGCGATCGATGCTGATCTTGACTACCTTCTTTCTGGGGGTGATCTTCACACGGTCAAGCGCTTTGGTGGGGTCCTCATAGGGAAGGGCGCCCAGGAAGTGCAAACCATAGCGCGCGCCCTCCAGCTCTACTTTGTGTTTGGTGAGGCGCACGCGGTCGATCTGGATGGCGCTCAGTGTGTAGGAGCCTTGTGCCGAGTGGCCGATCAGAGCCCCGTGCTCGCTAAAGCTGAGGCTGTTGTCGAGGTAACCGCCGCGCAGGTAGAGGGGCTTGCCAACCAGCATCTGCTTCAGTTCATCTTCGGTGATACCGGGCTCTTGCGGCGCCTCGGGAGCGGTGGTCGCCGCCGGCTGGGCGGGCTGTTGCGCGGGTTGCTGGGCCGCGTCGGGCGCGGGAGCCGGCGTTGCGGCTGCTGGCGTTGCGGGCGGTGTTGCGGGCATTGCGGCAGGTTCTGTGGCGGGCGGCGGGGTGGGCGCGGGCTGTTGCGCCTGTGCGGAGAGGCTCAATGCAAGCGCGAGGGCGCCGCAAATTATCATTGGGCTGAAACGGGCGATTACGGAATTTGAGACGACTCTGCGCAAACAAACTTTCAGGATAGGCATCGGGGGACCTTGAGCGTCACTTTAACAGGATTTTGTTTCACTGGCGCAAAAAGATTCAAGCCCGCGCTGCTGTGTTTGTTTTTGGGGCTGCTTAACTCGATTTCTTCCCCGGCTCGGCCGGTTTCTCTTTCGGTGTTCCACCCGTCCCGTGTTCCATTCGCCACAGGATGCGGCGGAACAGTCCCAGAATTCGCCGCGCATCCCGCTTGCCGGGCGCGAGCCGGCGCAAGAGCAGCCGCAGGTCGTGGTGGTTGGCGGCCTGCATGGTGCGTGGCGAATAGCCGGCGGCGAGCATGGTTTCTTCAACCACGCCTGCCAGGAGGTCGAGATCGCCGGACGGGGCCGTGTCAGGCTCATTGAATGCCGGTCTGCCCGATTCAGAAGCACGCGAAGACAGTTCGTAGAGGCAAACCGCGACTGCCTGGCCCAGGTTCATCGAGGGCTGGCGCGGATCGGTGGGAATCTCGACCAGGACATGGCAATAGGAAAGGTCCTCGCGCGTGAGGCCGTGCTTTTCAGGGCCGAAGACCAGCGCGACACGACCGCCGCGCTGGAGCTCACGCTCAAAGAGAGGCGTAAGGCTGGGCAGCGAAACCACTGGCTGTTCCGGCTTGCGGTAGGTGAGCGTTCCGGTGCCTGCAACCAGCGTGCATTCGGCAACTGCTTCGGCGAGGGTGGCTGTCTCCGTTGCTGCTGCGAGCAACTGGGGCGCGCCTACTGCCGATCTGGCTTCGCGCCAGTGAGCTTCAAAGGGCGCAACCACTTTGAGCCGCGCAAACCCGAAGTTGGCCATGGCCCGCGCGGCTGCTCCTATGTTGAGCGGGTTACGCGGCGAAACGAGGATTATTTCGATGCGGTCGCGTTGGTCATCCGTTAGCAAGAGATGATTGTAGTTGGGCGCCAGGAAAACTTGTTTTTGATAAGAAAGAAACGTTCGGTTTATTTGGAGCCGTGCGATTTCAAGTGACGCTGTTTTTTTCGATTCTTGCAATACGTTTAGCGAGTTGGCGTGCGCTGCGCGCACATGGCGAGTTGGCAAGTTGGCGGGGCGGTGTTCAGCGCGGGTTTCATACTGCCGTGGGCCAGGCGAAGTTGGTGGGCGGCTGAAAGGCGAGGCGCTCTTGACCGAATTTTGTCCGGACAAGAGCGCCACTGGTTTTGCGCAGTTGCGTGTGACTAGTCAGGCAGCAGAACGCTGTCGACCACCTGAATGGCGCCGTTCGACTGATAGACATCGGCGACGGTGATGGTGGACGTGCCGCCCTTTTCGTCGGTCAGCACAATCCTGTCGCCCTGCCAGGTTGCCGTCAGCGTTCCACCTGAAACCGTCTTCAGCGTCGCCTTGCCGCCGCCCATCTTGATCTGGCGCTTCAGATCTTTGGTGCTGAGACGCCCGGCCACAACATGGTAGGTGAGGATCTTCACCAGTTGATCCTTGTTTTCGGGTTTCAGAAGCGTATCAACGGTGCCGGCGGGGAGCTTGGCGAACGCTTCGTTGGTGGGCGCGAAGACTGTGAACGGCCCCGCGCCTTCAAGGGTGTCGACAAGGCCGGCTGCCTTCACGGCCGCGACCAGGGTGGTGTGGTCTTTTGAATTGACTGCATTTTCCACGATGTTTTTGGTTGGGAACATGGCTGCTCCGCCCACGTCCGGGTCTTTTTGCGCGTGCGCCGCTGTTGCTGTGAACACAAACGCAGTTGCCAATACGATTCCGAAAATCTTCTTCATGATGTCCTCTCGATTTCTTTGGGTCGATTCCTTTGGGGTGGTTACTGCAGTCAGGGAACGCGAGTGAGACATGAACAGATTTGCGCGAACGAAAGAAATGTTTTTCATGCAATTTGTGAATCCAAGACAGGCATTCATGACGTAATGCAACAAGCGGGGAGACCGTCGCCTGCTGTGGGATTTCATTGAGAAGAGCGTGCTGATTTATTCTGTCCGGGTTCGCTGTTTGGTCGACGGACGCAAGATTTACGCATAGTGGACGGAGCAGGTCGCAGTGCGTATAAAAAGAGAGCGGTTTCCGTAACAAGTTGCGGTTCCACCAATTAGGGCTTCCACCAATCCGGGCCTCTGGACTCCAGCTTCCCGCAATCCAATGATGACTTCTGAACGTAACGTTCATAACGATGTTGCACCGAGCGATGACCTTTTGCTCGATCGCGTTCGCCAGAGCGATCAGCAGGCTATGGCGCAGGTATTCGTACGCTATGGAGGGATGGTGTACTCGGTGGCGTTGCGGGTGCTGAAAGATCCAGGGCAGGCGGAAGATGTGATGCAGGAAATCTTCTTTCAACTGTGGAAGAAGCCTGATGGATTTGTGAAGGAGCGCGGCTCTCTGGCGGGATGGCTGCTGGTATTGGCGCGCAATCGCGCAATTGATCAGTTGCGGCGCAGGAAACCTACCGACTCGCCGGACGATGTTGTGTTGCCGGCGAACTCGAATCTGGCGTCGGAGACTGAACGAAATCTGATGATGGAGAAGGTGCGCGGCATTCTGAAGGATCTGCCGGTGGAGCAGCAGAAATCTCTCGAGCTGGCTTACTTCGAAGGCCTGAGTCATTCGGAGATTGCGGAGCGAACGGGCGATCCGCTGGGAACGGTAAAGACCAGAATCAGGTTGGCGTTGATTGGTTTACGAAAGGCACTCGCGGTATGAACGGCAACGAACACATTTCGCCGGAAGATCTCGCGCTGCTCGCGCTCGGCACGGTGGCTGGGGGAGAGAGCGCGGCGGTGCGTGCGCACCTGGCGGAATGCGACGGGTGCCGCGAGCAGCTTGCGGAATTTTCAGGCGACGTGGCGTTGATCGGATTGAGCGTCCCGCAGCATGCGGTGCCGGTGTGGGCGCGGGAGCGGCTCCTGGATCGTATCGGGGATGATGCCGCGAAGTTGAAGTCGATGGGTGAGGTTTCCAGAGAGAACGAGCGCGGGAAGGTGGTTGGGTTTCCGGTGCGCACTTTGATACCGTGGGCCATCGCGGCGGGGCTTGCCTTCTTTGCTTACATGCAGAGTGTGAAGATCGACACACTCGACCGGCAGTTGAACGAAGACTCGCGCAAAGTGGCGGCTCTCAACGCAGAATCAGCGCAAGCCAAGCGGGTGCTCGATGTTCTTACGTCGCATTCGGCGCAGCGCGTTTTGTTGACGGCAGGCAAAACAGCGGCTCAGCCGACGGGGCGCGCCATTTATATGGCTGAGACTGGCAGCCTGGTTTTCCAGGCCAACAATCTGAAGCCCCTCACCGCCGACTGGACCTATGAGCTGTGGGTGATTCCGATGAGCGGGAAGCCGATTCCTGCGGGGTTGTTCCGGCCTGACGCGGAGGGCAGCGCCAGCGTGCTGCTGCCGGCGATTCCGAGCGGAGTTGAGGCCAAGGCATTCGGTGTGACCGTTGAAAAGGCGGAGGGCTCCGACTGGCCGACTACGGCCATCCTCATGGCCGGCGCTACTGCCCCAGGTGCGGGTCAATAGGGAGCCGCTCGATACGGGGTGGCGGCTTGCACGAAAATCGTCTAGCCTCAAGAAGTGATATGGACCAATCCAGCCGAAGTGGCGCTGAGTGAGCTTGGCTCGACTCCGCTGGTGCGCTTTTCTGTTCTGGCGCTGAGCTCGATCTTCTTTCTGGTCGACCCGTTCGCGGCGATTCCGTCTTTTCTGGCCATCACCGAGAGCGCCGATCCGGCCCGGCGCAAGCGCATGGCTCGGAAGGCATGCATCACCTGCTTCATTGTCCTCACCAGCTTTGCGCTGGGCGGCCAGCTTATCTTCAAGATGTTTGGGATTACGCTGCCGGCCTTTGAGGTGGCGGGCGGGCTGATTTTATTGCTGATCGGGCTGGACATGCTGGAGGCTAAACGATCGCCAACGCAGGAGGCCCACGGCGATACTGAGGAGGCCGCAGCCAAGGAAGACGCGGGGATTGTGCCGCTGGGGATCCCGATGCTGGCGGGGCCGGGAGCTATTTCATCGGTCATGGTGCTGGTGGGCCAGGTGCCTTCGATTTTGCATTGGGAGATGGGGGCCATTCTTGGGTCAATTACTCTGACTTGCCTGGTAAGCTACTGGGTCCTTGCCGGGGCGGGCCGGGTTCGCCGGGTGATGGGGGAGACGGGCATTCGCATTCTCGTCCGCATTATGGGACTGCTGTTGGTGGCGCTGGCGATGCAGTTCTTTGTTAACGGATTGACAGATTTGGGTTTAATCCCCAGGCATGGACTGTGATTCTCGACGTTTCCCACAGAAAACGCCGCTTTCCACAGGGCTGTTTCCTTGCTTTCCTGCCGAGTGGTTGCTATTCTCGGGAAGTTGCACCCAGGGGATACAGGAATTGAGTGTCCATCAGGTTGCAATATGGGGTGGCGTGTGCTACTCTTTGAAAGTTGTTGATGAGCAGTGGAGCCTCCCGGTGGCCATGTGGCCTGCCCGATAGGGAAGTGGGAAGCCAGTTCGTTGGGTTAGGCGCGGCAAGTGCCCCTGAACCCCTGTAGGGAATCCCTAGAGAGAACAAGCCATTGCAAGACCCAGGAGTATTTATCTCCTGTGAGCCCTAGCGGCTCAGGCCGTTGTGCCGGTTGCTGTTTGAAATTCTGCGCTGTGCGTTGTATCTGAAGGGTGTTTCCTTTCTGGATAGCTTGAAAGATAAAGCTTGACATGAAGACGAAACTCCGATAACTTTAGAAGGTTCGCGCAAAAACGCCGGTGGATGCGGTAAAACGCAAAAAGCCAGCGCGCGCAACAAGTTCGAGGACACCTTGGCGTAACTGCCTGGGCCTCGATCCAAAAGGATCCCGCTTAGGCGGACAATCCTCAAGGATCTTTGACAAATTGGTTGAACATGCCAGTCGTGAGATGTGATCGAGTTTTGGCTTGATCATTCTCACAAGGTAAGAGCATCTGCATGCACCCTGTTCTCTGAAGCAATTCAGAATCAGATGTGCAGATGCCGTCGGTTTCTCGCTGACCTCCGTCAGAGGAGAGCCGACAACAGGTTTCAAACGAGAGTTTGATCCTGGCTCAGAATCAACGCTGGCGGCGTGCCTAACACATGCAAGTCGAACGAGAAAGGGTAGCAAT
>JBEKCW010000170.1:0-10237 GCA_050014675.1 Occallatibacter sp.
GCTTCACCGCCGACGAAGTATGGGAGTATCTGCCCAAGCTAGAAGGCCGCGAAGCCAGCGTGCATCTGGCGCTGTTCCCAAAACCCGAAGAGATCTTCAGCGAAGATCCTGCGGCGCTGCTCGACGAGTGGAAGCAGCTATTCTTGGTACGCGATCAGGCGCTGATCGTGCTTGAAGCCGAGCGCAAGGCTCAGCGCATTGGCAAAGGTCTGGAAGCCGATCTTGAAATCGCCGCATCAGGCAACTTGCTCACTCTTCTTGAACGCCATGCGGCGGGACTCAAAGAGATCGTCAACGTTTCGGCAGTGCGCGTAGTGGCGGGCGGTGCCCTTACGGTTACCGCGTTGCCCGCCAGCGGCCATAAATGCGCCCGCTGCTGGAACTTTATGCCCGACGTCTCCGACTACGGCCTCTGGCACGACGTTTGCGGCCGCTGCCAGTCCGCGCTCAAAGAAATGGGCATCGCCCCGCCGCAACCCGAATCAGGAGAGCCAGCCCAGTGAGCTTTCAAGCGCCGCGCCGTCTCCCCTGGCTTCTTCTCATCTCGGCCTTCATCTTTGCCGCCGACCGCGTCACCAAGACACTGGTAGCCGCGCACATCCGCATCGGCGGCGCCATACCAGTTATTCCGCGCGTCCTGCGCATCACCCACTGGACCAACGACGGGGCAGCCTTCTCGCTGTTTGCCGATTCGGCTTCGCCGCATACTGTGCGCATCGTCCTCGTAGCTTTCACCATCGTTGCCGCGCTCGCCGTTCTCGCCGGAATGATCTTCCTCGGCAGCCGCATAACCCTCACCACGGTGGCCCTCGCGCTCATCCTGGGCGGCGCAATCGGCAACGTCCACGACCGTATTGCCTACGGCTCGGTCGTCGACTTCATCGAGGTGCACATCTACCACTACCACTGGCCCGACTTCAACGTGGCCGATAGCTCCATCGTGATCGGCGCCTGCCTGCTCTTCCTCGACTCCCTGAGCAACCCAAAAAAACTTAACGCGTGAGATCCGGTCCGCATGCATCGCTGCCAGCATGGCCAAACCTCACGCGTCAGGTTAACTGTTCGAGTAGTTGACCCTGCCTTACCGGGGCCGCGATTCCCGCGGAGCGCTCTGCCGCTCGGTCAACCGCTGCGTCTGCTGTTGATGCTGCTGCTCGAGCTTCTGCGTTTGCTGCTGGTGCTTCTGCTCCATCCTCTGCTGTTGTTTGGCGTTGTATTTCTGCTGCTGCGCCTTTTGGTGATCCGCTTCCTGGCGTTGCTGCAACTGCTGGTGTTCCTGGTTCTGCTTGTCGACCAGCTTTTGCTGCTGTTGCTGATATTTCTTGTCCAGTTTTGCGTTGCCGGTGCTGGGCGCCTGCCGCACTGTGTGCGGTTGCAGATCGGTGGCGTGCTCAGGATTCGCGGGATGCGCGGCCTCTCCGCCCGGATGCTCCGCTTCACCAGCACCCGGCTGAGCCCCGTGCTGCGCCGGCGGAGCATGATACTCGCCGCCCGCTTCGCTCGCCTTCACCACGCCTTTGCCTGAGAACTCGCCCGCGCGAGAAGTCGCCGCAATCTCGGGCCGGCCCTGATTTACCGACGCGCGCATCTGCGGATTCGAGTGGGCCGCCTGCTCTTGCCGGGTCTGATCGGCAACCGCAGGCGTATGCTGCTCGTGCGCGTAAGACTCCTCTTGCGGAGTGGGCCGCCGGTCTATGCCGCCCTGCCCGCCGTTGTAGCTCACGTGGTTGTTGATGATGGTTGTGTCGTGGACATACGTGTTATCGCGATAGACGTTGTGAAATCCTCCGCCCACGTGCCACACATCCGAGTTATAGAAGAAGTGCCCGCCCTGCCAGCGGCCGCCCCAGAACCCGGTGCCGAAGTAGCCGAATCCGTAATTGATGCCGCCATAGAAGCCGACGTGCGGCCCCCAGTAGCCTGCATTCCAGATGTAGCCGCCGTCCCCCCAGCCCCACCAGCCGGGCGTCCACAGAAAGCCGGGCTCGGGAGCCATCACCCATGTGCCGGGAACCCAGTAGTAGCCGTCATCGGCATCCCACGCCCAGTAACCGGGCGTCCACATGTAGCCGTCTCCGGGGCAGGCGGGAAGGTCGTATACGGGCAGCGCCGGCGGGCCAAAACCAACGTGGATGCCAACGTACCACTGCGCAAACGCTGGTTTTGCCGACTGCATCATGAGCGGCAAAAGCAGTGTGAGAAGCAGAAAGCGCAAAGTCTTTTTCATAGTGTTCTTACTCCTGACGATTCAATTGCAATTTAGATAACAAGCCATAAAAAACGAGGGGCGCACGGATCTCCGCGCCGCTCTTTAAATCACGGGGGTCGAATCGCTCGCCGACATAAACCCGCAAGAGAAAATAATCGACCAGCGGATTCGATGCACGGTCTTTCGGGCGGGTTGTCGTCGTCGGCCGTTTTGAGTCTGCCACCCGCCTTGCGCTCCATCACCGGCATGGTTCGCCGCCGCTTTGATATGTGACAATCGAAGGAATGGGCGCACTTGTTCCGCCCGGCAGGCGCCTGACCGTCCGGTGAACCTTCGGTGATAATCGCCTGCCCGTCGAACCGGGGCCGCATTGCCGAACTCCACTAAGGACTCTCATGAACAATCGTCGCTTCTCTCTCTTCATGCGCGCTGTTTTGATGCGTGCTGCGTTTGCATGTTCCGCGGCTCTTGCCCTTGGCTCGCTCATCTCCGCTTCCTCTGCCAATGCACAGCGGTTGCCCACCACCGTTGTGCCCGCGCATTACAAGCTCGCCCTCACGCCGGACCTCAAGGCCGCCACGTTCACTGGCGTTGAGACCATCGACGCGACGGTGAAGCAAGCTACGTCGGCCATCACGCTCAACGCCATCGAGATTGCTTTCCAATCGGTCACTATCGACGCCGGCGGCGCGCAACAAACCGCAACCGTCTCGCTCGACCCCGACAAGCAACAGGCGACCTTTACCTTTTCGCAATCTCTCCCCGCCGGCGAGGCCACGCTGACCATCCACTTTACCGGCATTCTCAACAACGAGCTGCGCGGCTTCTATCTCTCAAAAACCGCTCGCCGCAATTACGCCGTCACGCAGTTTGAGTCTACCGATGCGCGCCGCGCCTTCCCCTGCTTCGACGAGCCCGCCTTCAAGGCCACATTCGACGTCTCGCTGGTTATCGATGCCGGCGATACAGCCATTTCCAATAGCCCCATCGCGTCCGACACGCCCGGGCCCGGCGAGGGCAAGCATACGCTCACCTTCAGCGCCACACCAAAAATGAGCACCTATCTTGTCGCGCTCCTGGTCGGCGATTTCAAGTGCTCCAGCGGCAGCCAGGATGGCGTCGCCATCCGCGTCTGCTCCACACCCGACAAGGTTGCCCTTACGCCATACCCGCTCAGCGTTGCCAAATACGTCCTCCACTACTACGACACCTACTTCGGTATTCCCTACCCGCTCAAGAAACTCGACCTCATCGCCCTGCCCGACTTTGAGGCCGGCGCCATGGAAAACTTTGGCGCCATCACCTATCGCGAAACCGACCTGCTCGTCGATCCCAAAACCGCCTCGATTAACGCGAAAGAAAATGTGGGCCTTGTGATCGCTCACGAAATGGCCCACCAGTGGTTCGGCGACCTGGTCACCATGCAATGGTGGGACAACATCTGGCTCAACGAAGGCTTCGCCACATGGATGGAGAACAAGCCCGTCGCCGCAATGCATCCCGAGTGGCATGTCCCGCAGGCCGTTGCCGTGGAGGAGCAGGGCACGCTCAACTACGATGCGCAGCCCACCACGCGCGCCATCCGCGCCAAGGCTGAAACGCCCGACGAAATCAACGAGATGTTCGACGACATCTCCTACGGCAAGGCCAGCGACGTGCTGCTGACGGTTGAAAACTATCTCGGCTCTGAAACCTTCCGCAAAGGCGTGCATGCGTATCTCTCGGCGCATCTCTATTCGAACGCCACAGCTGAAGACTTCTGGAGCGCGCAGACCCGCGTAAGCGGCAAGCCCGTCGACAAAATCATGGATGCGCTCATCAGCCAGCAAGGCGAGCCGATTCTCAAATTCGGCACGCCGGACAATGGCACAGTGCCAGTTGAGCAGAGCCGCTTTTTCCTCGACTCCAGCAAGAAAGTGAATCCTGCGCAAAAGTGGACCCTGCCGGTCTGCTTCAAAACCGCGGAAGGCAATCAGTGCGACCTGTTGACGCCGGAGACATCCAGTCTCAAGCTGCCAATGAGCCCGCTCTTCTTTGCCAACGCCGGCGGAAGCTACTACCGCAGCGCCTATGAGCCGAAGCAATATGCCGCGATCGCCGCGCAAATCGAAACCGGATTGACGCCCACCGAACGCATCAGCTTTACCGGCGACGAGTGGGCACAGGTCCACTCCCATGCGGCTTCAGTCGGCGACTACCTTGAGCTCGTTGCCCGTCTCAGCAATGATCCCAATAGCGCCGTTGTTTCCAATGCCATCGGCGGCTTTATCACAACCTATGTGCAACTGGCCGCAACGCCAGAGGAACGCGCCGGGCTCGCCCGCTGGATCGACCGCACCTTCACCCCGGTCTACCTCAAGCTGGGCGCGCCTTCGAGCACTGACGACGACAATAAGCGCGAGCTCCGCGCCTTATTGCTTCACCTCATCGGCAGCTACGGCACATCGCCCGCCGTGGTCGCGCAGGCTCGCACAATTGCAGAACAGTACATCGCTGACCGGTCTTCAGTCGACCCCACGCTGGCCGATTCCGCGCTCGAGGTAGCCGCAAGCAATGGTGACACCGCGCTATTCGACGAGTTGCAACAGGCCTACGAAAACTCGACCGATCCCGGGATTCAGGAGGGCGCGCTGCGGCTCCTCGCCGAATTCCGCAACCCGCAACTGGAGAAGCGCGCCCTCGATTTCGCGGTCTCATCGAAGGTGCGCAACCAGGATTCGGCCTTCCAATTCGCGATCGCCATGCAGAACGCTGAAACCCGCAACCAGGCATGGGACTACGTGAAGACGAATTGGGACCAGGTTCATGCCCAGCTAACCGAGGGCATGGGTGCATATCTGGTAAGCGGCACGGGATCGTTCTGCTCGGCGGCCGCGCGCGACGACGTGAGCAGCTTCTTCGCCACGCACAAAGTTGCCTCAAGCGATGTCGAACTCAAGCACGCAATCGAGCACATCGACGGCTGCATCACCTTCCGCAGCCAGCAGGAGCCGAACCTGAAGCAGTGGCTCAGCCAGCAGCCGCAGTAGCCCGCGTCAGCGGGCGCAAGTGCCCGCCGTGCCCCGTCCTTTTCACAGCCTCATCGTGAATAGGGCGGGACACTACGAATCACGGCTAACGGCTCACGATTCCAGTCAATACGGCAGGCTCTTCCACAGATAAGGCACGTAGAACTCTTCCAGGTACCACGACAGCAGAAACAGGATGGCGACGCCGAGCACCGTCCACAGGTAGATCCGCACCGGCAGCGCAGCCATCAACCTCCGCCCCGCTCCATCGTCGTAGAGCCACGGCCTTGCGAAGAGAATGCCGCTCACCAGCGCCATGCATCCAGCCAGCCCCATCCGCGCAGCGGCGAGAATCAGCCGGTCCTGCCAATAGCTTCCGGGCACAAAGAATGCGCCCGCGACCACCGGGTAGAGCGCCAACATGCTCACAAAGAACGATAGCGTCCTGGCAATTTCGAGGAGCATGCGCAGGCCCTCACCCGCATTGTAGGCCTGAACCCGCACGGCCCGAAAGTATTCCCACTGCCGTAATCCAAATCGGCCTTATAATCCTTGGGTAGAGAAACCTCCATGACTCTCTGGCAATCAAGCGCATCGTGCGTCTACTATTTTCGTGATCTTTCGGCGATGAGTTGGAGAGATCGGCTCGCTGTGTTCAGCGCGGTAATCGGGCCGCTCCTCACAACATCCGTACTCGTTTATGGCGATGCTTGGGAATCCGATAGGATGATTGCTGTAACGTGGCGGATTATTGTCGCATTTATGTGGTTGGTGTTAGCCGCTCAAATCTCAGTCTATGTGCGCGGCTTCAGAATGCGGTCTCACAGAACCTCGCCGCCTCCAGTTGGGGGTTCTCCAAAAGCAGAACCATCAAGGATGAATCTGATTTGGTCACGCACCCTTGCCGCCGTTTGGATTCTGCTCGCAATCGTAACGCGCGAACGAGATCTTTTCTTACCAGCGTTGTTTCTCGGGATGTTCTTTAACGGACTATCGGACTATACGATCGAAAACTTCCGGATGCACCAACTTCGATCGCAGGCCTGACGCGTCGCCGCAGTGTCACTTACAAATCCCGCCAGTTCGGCCCGAACCCAAGATCCGCAATCAGCGGCACGCTCAGCTTCACCACGCCTTCCATCTCCGCCTTCACCAGCTCCGCAATCTCGTCTTTCTCATCAAACGGAACTTCGAACAGCAGTTCGTCGTGAACCTGAAGCACCATCCGGGTCTTCAGTTTGCGCTCGGCCAGTTTGCAATCGAGCGCGATCATGGCCAGCTTGATCAGGTCCGCCGCGGTCCCCTGCAACGGAGTGTTGATGGCCGTGCGCTCCGCAAATCCGCGCTGGTTGGGGTTGCGGCTCTCGATATCGGGAATCGGCCGCAGTCTGCCGAACATCGTGCGCACGTACCCATCCTTGCGCGTCTGCTCCAGCGTCCTATCAATAAATTTCTTCACGCCCTGGTAGCGCGCAAAATAGCGGTCGATATAAGCCTTCGCCTCAGCCTGCGGAATGCCCAGTTGCGCCGCCAGCCCGAATGCTGAAATGCCATACACAATGCCGAAGTTCACCGCCTTGGCGCGGCCGCGCGTCTCCTTGTCCATTTGATCGATAGGCACGCCGAACACTTCACTCGCCGTCAATGTATGAATGTCGATGTCTTCGGCGTAAGCGCGTTTCAGCAGCGCATCGCCCGAGAAATGCGCCAGCAACCGCAGCTCGATCTGTGAGTAATCGGCCGAAAGCAGTTCCATTCCCGGCGCAGCAATAAATGCCGCGCGAATCTCGCGCCCCAGCTCGGTTCGAATCGGAATATTCTGCAGATTCGGATTAACGCTCGAAAGCCTGCCCGTGGAGGTGGCCGCTGCTTGAAACGTAGTGTGTACCCGCGACTCGAGATCGGCCAGCAAAGGCAATGCATCAACATATGTCGACTTGAGCTTCGAAAGATGCCGGTATTCGAGCACCAGTTTCGGCACATCGTGTTTCTCGGCCAACTGCTCCAGCACATCCTGCGCGGTCGAAATCGCCTTGCCCTTGCCGCGCACCACCGGCGCCGGCAACCCAAGTTCGGTAAACAACACCACGCCCAGTTGCTTTGGCGAATTGATGTTGAACTGCCTTCCGGCCAGTTCATAGATTCGCGAGCCCACCCGCTGAATCTCAGTGCCGAATCGTGTTGCAAGCCCGTCAAGCACCGCCAGGTCGATGCGCACTCCCGCCTGCTCCATGCGGAAAAGCACCGGCGCCAGCGGCAGATCGATCTCGCTGTACGCGCGCTCCACGCCGGCCTTTTCGGCGTCGGCCTTCAGCATCGGCGCAAGAGCATGAATCGCTGCAGCTCCCGCCGCAGGCGTAGCCGGCGCAGGCTGATTGTTGCGCGCCGCCACGTCGGCCAGCGCCTGCGTGCTGTGCGTGGGGTTCAGCGCATACGAAAGCAGCATGGTGTCGTCCACCGCGCCCTTCAGTGCAACTCCCTCGTCGGTCAAAACGTGCATCGCAAGCTTTAGATCGTGCGTCGCTTTTTGAAGCGACCCATTTTCAAGCAGCGCGCGCAACTCCGGCGTCAGCTCAAGCTTCAGCGCGCGCCCTGCTTCAGCGCTTACGCCAAGCGCAAAGTTCGCCTTCTTCTCCGCAGCTTCGGCAACATCCAGCAACGACAGATTCATCGGCGCATCCGGCGTTTCCTCTTCTTCTATCGCCCTCACTCCGGCAGCCTCGGCGTCAATGGCAAATGCAAACCCATTTACCTTTGCGGCCCTGTAAAATGCGGCGATCTGTTCGGCGCCTGGCTCATCTATGAGCTCAACCAAAGAGCTGCCCCCCGCAGGGGGCGCTAGTTCGCGCAGCATCGAAGTGAACTCAAGCTCGGTAAACAACTCTCTGCAAGCCTCAATATCCGGCGCCTGCGTCTCCATCGCATGCAAATCAAGAGGCAGGGGCACATGGCAATCAATCGTCACCAGTTCCTTCGACAGCAGCACAGCGTCCCGATTCTGTTCGAGCGATTCGCGATAGGTCTTGCGCTTTACCTCCGCAGCACGGTCCAGCACCGCTTCAACGCTGCCGAATTCCACGATCAGGTCCACGCTGCCCTTGTCGCCAATGCCCGGCGCACCCGGGATGTTATCCACCGAATCGCCGCGCAGCGCCATCACGTCCACCACCTTTTCCGGCGGAACGCCCAGCACTTCTTTCACTTTCTCTGGGTCGAGAATCAGGTTATCCTTCTGCGGATTGAGAATCCTCACCTGCGGCGTCACCAGCTGCATCATGTCCTTGTCGCTGGAGACGATGTAGACGTCGTGCCCCTGCTCCGCGGCCTCGCGCGCCAACGTACCGATCACGTCATCGGCCTCAAACCCCACCGCCTCAAGAATCGGAATGTGCAATGCATCGAGCGACCGCCTGATGTACGGAATCTGCCTGCGCAAATCTTCCGGCATCGACTCGCGCTTGGCCTTGTAACCGTCATAGGCCACATCTTCAAAGCTCTGCGTCTTGCTGTTCCACTTGCGCAGCGGGCCCATGCTGCGCGCGCGCTCGTCGCGGAACACTTCGCCGCTGGGGTCGAAGACGGCGGCAAAATATTTCGGCTCAAAGTCCTGGCGCAGTTTCTTGATCATGTTCACAAACACGTAAGTCGCAGCGGTGGGCAGGCCCGAGCGCGTAGACATGGGCCGCGAGCGCTGCATCGCGTGATACGCGCGAAAGATGAACGACATGGTATCGAGCAGAAAAACGGGCGGCTTGGCTTGTTCGGTCACGATTGAGAGTCTAACAGGGCAGGAAGAACCAGACGACTTGGCGAGCCCTGTTTAGTGAGCCCTGCCAAAGAGAATGTACGCGTTGTCGCCTTCGCCCTCGCGCATTAGGACATGCCAGCCCGGCGCAGCTGTCAGCCTCGCCGCCAGCGGCACATTCGCTTGGATCAGCGCGTGATCCACGCGATACTTTTCGAGTAGATTCAAAGCATCAGGGTTATTTTGGACCGCGATATAATCGCCCAGCACACCGTGGTGCTCAAAGATGTCGTTGCGCGAGTCGATGAAGTCCGGTTTGCCGTTGAAGTCCATCATGCCGCCAATCGAGTACCGGTTGAAAGTCCGCCAGCCGGGCTCGATGGCCGCAATCGATTTGAGCGGATAGGCCTGCGCCAGTTGCCTCTCAAGCTCGGCCGGCTTGGGCGACACCAAAATGGCGGTCACGGCGACGCCGAGAGCAATGAGCGCATTGAAGGCCGGAATGGTTTTTTCATTCGGCCTGCTGAAAAAAGCGCGGGCCAGATCTGTCGCGAGCATCGGCGCGGTGAGCACGCAAGCCAGAAACGCAAACCGCTGGTGCGCAAACGCAAAGTACCAGGCAAACAGAAAGAATGCCGGCTCGTAGAGTTTGAAGTTGCCGCGGCGCACCACGTTGCAGACGATGCCGATGACGAGGAATGCAACCGCGGCTTTGCCCGCAACCGTTCCCAAACTGAGGGGACGCCACTCTTCAGTGATAGAAACCATCAGCTTCTGGTTGATCATCATGTCGATGGGATTAAAAACAAGACGCCAACCATAAGGGTTGACGAAAAGCGCGGCTAAGCTCGCAGCGAAGACCCAGAGGAAACGATTGTGGCTTTCGCGCGAAAAAGCGGATTGTTGAAATGGGCCGGCGTTTAAGTTGACAAACCCGCAAGCGATGTAAAGGCCAAAGAGGCACAGGCCGATGAGCCAGCTCCCGTGGAGATTGATCCAGATGCAGAAGAGCGGCGGCAACAACCAGAGTGAGCGCGTGCGGCCTTTTTCGGCCAACTCAAGAACGATCATTTCGAGCGAAAGCGCGAGATACGCGATGACGATGGTTCGGCAGCCGGCATTGATCGTCACCAGAAAAAAACAAAGCACCGATGTCCAGAACGCCGCGGCCTTATGTCCCGATTTTGCCGCGCAACGAAAATAGATGAGCAGCAGATTGGCGCAGAACGCAATCACCGCGGCAAGATGCAATCCCAGCAGGCTGCCAGTTTTGTA
>JBEKCW010000171.1:0-10234 GCA_050014675.1 Occallatibacter sp.
CACTGGTTGGCCTTTATGGAGTGATGGCGTACTCGGTTGCGAGACGCAGGCGCGAGATTGGCGTGCGGCTGGCGCTGGGAGCACCGCGCGCGATGGTGTTCCGGATGGTATTACAGCAGGCTGCCTTGCTGGTAATCATCGGAGTCGGAATCGGAATCACGGCAACGCTGGCGTCCGGATCCATATTGCAGTCCTACCTTTACGGAACCGGTCCGCGCAACCCGCTGGTGCTGGCAGGTGTATGCGTGCTGGTGGCGACAACAGGGTTGCTGGCTGCCTATCTGCCCGCGCGTCGTGCGATGCAGGTGGATCCAACGGTGGCCCTGAGATACGAGTGACTCCACCCTGCGAGAATCGAGCGTTCATTTGGAACTGCAATATCCGGGCGCACAGAAGGACAGAGTACGGCGATTTTGCCGCAGCGTCGTTCAACTGCGGCTCAATGGGCGAAAGCGGATTTGGAAGGCATTACAAATCAGGAAGATAGAAATGATTTGGTAGCGCTACCGGGAATCGAACCCGGGTTTTAAGATTGAGAATCTCACGTCCTAACCCCTAGACGATAGCGCCACACTATGCGGGGAAGCGGCCGAATGGCCGCTTTATTACTTTATCAAAGATTGGCGTTGGGAGCCAAAGGGGTAGGGAGCGGAGTAGGGATTGTGTTGTTCTTCAGGATATGCGTCGCCCCTACGGGGCTTATGGAAATATTTTCGCCACTTCCCCCACGCTGAAGCGCGGGGCTAACTTCCAATGCGCCTAAGGCGCGTGGTGCGGCCTCAGATGCCGAGTTTGCGCACTTCGTCGTTGTAATACTTGCGGTAGAGTATTTCCCACTCCTGCGAGCCTTCGAGGATGATCTTGCGCTGATTGGCAATCTTCAGGCGGGCTGCGGCGTCGATCTTGGCCTCTTCGGTGAGCAGGGTCTCGAGAGCCTTGCGGGCTTCCTGGCGGATGGTGTTGCGGTCATCGAGGAAGCCGACCTGGTCGACCTCGGCAAGAGAGTCGGCTACGGTGTGGGCCAGCTTGTTGAGCTTGTCGCGGCTGATTCTCATAGCACCGCCTTGTATTTGCGCGTGAGCTCGTTCTTGACCTTTTTGAACATCTCCTGGTATTGGGCGCCGGATTTGCGCATTTCCTCGGAGTAGGCCTCGAGAATGACGCGGACCTCTTCGTTGATGCGGTCTTCGAGCGAGAGCTCTTCGAGAATGGCCGCGTTGACGCGCTCCTCGGTCACCTTCATGTCGCTGGTGGTGATGAGTTTGGCGTCGATGAGGTGCTTAACCGTACGGCGGGCGAGATACCCAATGTAGTCGCGAGAAAAAATCATGGGTTAAGAGTCAGGATAACGCATGACGCGGCCTGGTGTACACCGGGCCGCGTCAGTGAAAGGGTGAAAAGTGAACGAGTAAAAGGATGTAGCTGGAACGTAGCTAAGACCTGTGGGGGCAGGTTTTGGAGTTCAGGCAGGAGTCGGCGATGCGGAGGCGCTCCACGGGACGGCCGGCGATGAGGTGCCCTGAGACGATTTCTTCGGCGTCTTCAGGTTTCACTCCGCCATACCAGACGGCATCGGGGTAGACCACGACGGTGGGGCCGTGCTCGCACTGGTCCAGGCAGCCGGATTTGTTAATGCGAACACGGCCGGCCAGGCCGGCTTCGCGCGTGAGCATTGAGAGGCGGGCGTGCAGGGGGCTTTGGCCGTCGGTGGTACACGAGGGACGGGGCGCGTCGGCGGGGCGGACGTTATGACAGACGAAGACGTGGCGTTCGAAAAGGGGCATGGAATAAGGATAGCGGATGAAGAGCGGGGAGCGAGGGAATAAGGGAGCAAGAAAGCAAGGGGCCCGGGAAACCTCGAGCCCAACTCGCGAACTCGCGAGAGTTGCGTCGCAAACGCCAACGTACGCGCCAGCGCGCTAAATAGCCGACTCCATCCCCAGGCCTTCTTGTTCCCTAGTTCCCTTATTCCCTCGCTCCCTGCTCCCTGCTCCCTCGCTCCCTTGCTCCTTTGCTCCCTCGTTCCCTCGCTCGCATGCACCGGCCGTGGTGCGGTTTCCACAATCTTGACGCGCGGGGTGGGGGCATCTGCGAGAATGAGTGCTTAACGGTATGAGCACAGAAAATCTTCTCTCCCTCAAAGACGACATGGTGGCCTTCATCGAAGGTCATGGTCTCAAGCGTCTGCCCGGTTACGTCACCGAAGACATCCCCTCGATTCTCTGGGAAGACCGCGGCAATGCGGACTCGTGGAAAGACTTTGTCGAGATGGCCAAGCACGTGGGCGCGCCTTTTGTGTCGTTCAGCGAGATGACGCTGGAGCGCGAAGAACTGGACGCGCTGATTGAAGAAGCTGGGGAGATGAATTTTCCCGACGAAGAGGCCACGGAGCTGGTTGAGGCAAAGTGGCTGCGCAAGTATTCGGGAATGCTGGGCTACATTCAGCTCGGGTTCGTCTACCAGGGGCTGGTGTTTCTGCACGAGACCACGACGGAGTGGTACGAGCGATTCCAATCGCTGCTCGAAGATATTGAGAGCTTCCAGGACATCGTGATCGACGATGTGAATACCGACGACGAGGAAGAGTAATCCCAGGTGGGCACGAGCGTTGGCGAAGCGAAACCGGTTCGCGCGCCGAAGCGCATGCGCTGGGTGATGGCTGCGCAGCATGGCGAGGCTGCATCGGAATTGGCGCGCGAATCGCGAATTCCCGTTGTGCTGGCTGAGCTGCTGCTGGGACGCGGCGTTACGACCGCCGCCGAGGCGCACCGATTCCTGAATCCCGCATACGAACATCTGCACGACCCACACCTGATGCTGGGCATGAGCGCCGCCGTTGAGCGGCTTGAGCGCGCAATTGAAGCGCGCGATCCGGTGCTGCTCTACGGCGACTACGACGTGGACGGCACGAGCGCAGTGGTGCTGCTCAAGACGGCGATCGAGATGCTGGGCGGCACGGTGAGCTTCCATGTTCCGCACCGGCTGCGCGAGGGCTACGGCATGCAATCGAGCGTGCTTGAGGGCGCGTACGCCGAGGGCGTGCGGCTGGTGGTGACGGTTGATACCGGGATGCGCGCGGTTGCCGAAGCGGAAACTGCGAAGCGCCTGGGGCTCGACCTGATTATTACCGACCATCATCTGCCCGCCGCGGGAGATGCAGTTCCCGAGTGTTGGGCGATTCTGAATCCCAACCAGAGGGGATGCGAGTATCCCGAGAAAGGGCTGTGCGGAGCGGCAATTGCCCTAAAGCTGGCGCAGGCGCTGCTGGAACGGCGCGACCCGGTGAGGATGCGGGAAAAACTGCTGCCGAGTTTTTTGAAGATGGCGGCGATTGCGACCATCGCCGATGCCGTTCCGCTAAAGGGCGAGAACCGGACGATTGCGGCGCTTGGGTTGCAGGAATTGAAAAGGCCGGCGGGAGCGGGCTTGCGCGCGCTGTTTGCGGTTGCTGGTCTTGATCCTGCGTCGAAGCAACTCACGGGATTCGACGTGGCTTTCAGGCTCGCTCCGCGTATTAACGCAGCGGGCCGGATGGACGTGGCCAGCGAGGTGATTGAGCTTTTTACCACGCGCGACGTAGCGCGAGCCACGGAACTGGCGAACAAGCTGGAGCGGTTGAACCGGGAGCGGCGCGACACGGAGGCTTCTGCACTGAACTCGATTGAGGCGCGGCTTGAGACCGATCTGGAGTTGTGTGAAGACCGGTTGCTGGTGGTGGATGGAGACGGCTGGCACCGGGGTGTGATCGGGATACTGGCCTCGCGCGTGGTGGAGCGGACTGCCAAACCGTCGATTGTGGTGAGCGTTGAGGACGGCGTGGCGCACGGGTCGGGGCGATCGGTAGATGGATTTGTGCTGCTCAGTGCGATTGAGAGCTGTGGCGAATTGTTTACGCGGTTTGGCGGGCACGCATTTGCGGTGGGGTTTGCCATGCCGGCGGAGTCTTTGCCGGAGCTGAAGCGGCGGTTGCGAAGCTACGCCGATGTGCACCTGGCCGATCGCGAGCCGGAGCGAGTGGTGAAGATTCTTGCGGAGTTGCCGCTCGATCGCATTACGCCGGTCCTGGCGGGATGGCTGCGGAAGCTGGAGCCGCTGGGGCATGGAAATCCCGAGCCGGTGTTTGTGGCGCGGGGAGCGCGATTGCTGGCCGCGCCGCGAATTATGAAGGAACGGCATCTGCGGCTGGAGCTTGCTCAAGACCCGAAGTCGGACGGAAGCGGCGCGGCGGCGGCAGGCGTTGTGCGGCCGGGCTCAAGCGGTGCGATTCGAGCAGTAGGATGGGGGCTGGCCGCGCGCGCCATGGAATTGGAACTGGGGTACGGAAGCCTGATCGATGTTGCCTACCGGATCAGGGAGAACGATCACCCCGATTTTGGCGGGCTGGAGATTGAAATGGTGGACGTGAGAAAGGCAGGGAACAGGGAATAGGGAACAGAGAGTAGCGCCGGGCTCCCGCCCGGTTGTCCCTGCGGGCCTCCAGGCCCGTCAGGCCATTGCAACGGATGAATTTGCAGCCTGACGCGATCTAGCTCCGCTAACCGCGCTAATACCGCTAACTACGCTAACACTGCTAGCTCCGCTTTTTTTGCAGGCAATTACGGCAATCAGGCGCACAATCAAAAGCAGAAGGATCGGGAACGTGAAGAACGCCGGAAAACCATCACCGCGACCCATCGGCGCAGGCCATCGACAGCGAATTGAGAATTAGTTTTAAATCCTGTGAACCTGTGAAAGCCTGTCCCATAGAATCAATCGCTTGGGGGCAGTCCGTTCACAGTTTCGCCGTCCGGGTCAGAGAACTGCATTCCTGATCCCTTACCGCACGACGAGAAATGCAACCCCAAAAGCGAAGGCCCACGGATCGCCGTGGGCCTTCGTTGTTGACGTGATGTGCTGGTTATTACCGGCCTTTTTCGTGACCTTCAGGCTTTTGGTGTTCCTGAGGCGCCGGGCGGGATTGATGGCTCGGCTGCGTAACATGCGATTGCGGAGCAGGACGCGACTGCGGAGCCGCATGATATTGCTGAGTCGTGTGACCGGCAGTTGACCCTGTTGCCGGCCTGTTGGATTGGTACGTACGCCCTGGAGTGCTCGCGCTGTGAGTGCCCTGGCTGCCCATGGCACGCGGCTGCGGAGCGGCGTGATTCTCGGCCTGCAGGGGGCGTGAAACGGCTGCGTTGGCGGGGTGCCCGTGGTTGTTGTTGAAGTAAGAACTGCGGTCGGAACTCGCCGCGTGTTCATGCTGCGTCTGGAAAGACGTTGCGGCGACGTGCGGCTCGTTGGTGTAGGTACGTTCCTGGGCCGTCATGGGATGGTTGATGCCGCCCGGGCCGCCACTGTACGCAACATGATTGTTGTTGATGATGGTGTTGCGCTCGACGATGGTGCGATCGACGTAAACGCGATCGCCACCCCACGCCCCACCGGCGCCCACGTGCATTACCGCGCCATTGTAAGCAAACACGCCTCCGTGCCACATGCCGCCCGCAAAACCAATACCCATGTAGCCGAAGCCATAGTTGACGCCGCCGTAGTATCCGACATGGGGACCCCAGTAACCGGGATGCCAGACGTAGAGGCCGCTGCCCCAGCCCCAGTAGCCGGGCGTCCACAGTGCGCCGACATAAGGAGCAGGCACCCATGCGCCGGGGACCCAGTAGTAGCCGTCAGGGCCGTAGGCCCAATAGCCGGGGGTCCACATGAGGCCGGGGGTGGGGCAAACAGGCTGAACGTAGACAGGCAGGACGGGGGGGCCAAAGTTGACGCTAATGAAAACTCCCGCATAAGAAGATGCCGGGATCAGAGAAATTGCAAACGCCAACAACAAGAATCGAGCAGAGCGAAGTAAACGCATTGTGAAACCTCCTCTTTCAGTTTTTCTAAATTCAACATTAAACGGGTGGATTTCCCGTGACATTGAAATTGAACCCTCCATGAACAAAGAAGTTGCAGAAGGGCCAGGGGCTTTTACCAGGAAAAATTTGAACCGATTATTAGTTGCAATGGGGAACAAAAGGTTGTCCCAGGCACGGCAAAAGAGGCGCGGAGCCCGCGCCTCTTTTGCACAAAGTCAAGTTAACATAATGCGGCCGGGTTAATAGCGATAACTTAGTCCCATGCCGAAGACCTTGCGAGCCTGAAGGTTGACGGGTGCGGGGACGATTGGAGGCCCGACCGCGGGATAGTAGGGGTTTGGAACCCATATGGAACCGATGTTCCCTGCTACCTGGCCGATGCCGATATCGGCGGAAAAGTGAGCTTTGTCTCTTTGGGTGACGCGCACGGCATAGTCGAGCGTTGTGGGCAGATGGGCGCTCATGAGAGGAAACTGGGTGGCTGCGGGCGGATCAACGACGATGAGCTGCCCGAGGGCCGCATTGAGCAGGTTGTTAAGGTTGACCGAAGTCCGGGGCTCCTGGGTAAATCCGGCTGCTGGTACGGCCACGAATCCATGGCCGAGAGGCAGCGGGATTCCGATGCCGCCAAAGAAGCGTCCGCCGAAACGGGTACTTTGACCGCCGATGCCAAAGATGGTGGCATTTGTGGCCTTCCAACCCAGATTCAATAGAAACGGCACAGGAGGCTTGGCCCAGGTCTTGGTGAGAGCAACGTATACGTCGCCATTGGTATAGGACTTGTCAGTACCGGTAAGAATTTTGTTGGCCGCGCCTGAGACAAAGTGGTCGTTGGTACGGACTACGCCGCCGACCGCAATGCCAGGCATCCACGCGCCGAACTGTCCATCCTTGATGCCAACAACCTTGCCATGGAAGATGTTCATGCCGGAATAATTCCAGAGGTTGCTGAGGTCGAGCCCGGTGCTCTCGTTGCCCTGTTGATGAACACTGCGCGTGTAGCCGACCTCGGCACGATTGGCGAAGCCTTCGGTGATGTTGAAGGTTTCAATGTCGCCAATCACGGACGAGGCATCGATGAAGTGGAAGCCGACTGCGGGGTGCGAGAAGAATTGTCCTTTGTCGGTATAGACCACGTAGGCAGTGGGAGTGATGAATCCGCCGGTCTGGCCCTCAAGGGTGAGCTGTTGGGCCTGGGTTGCGACAGAAGCGACTAAGGTTGCGGTGAAACAGGTGCAGGCTATAAACCTGCCGATCAGACGTGCGTTCACAAGCTATCTCCGGAAAATGCGTTCGGCCGCCTTCGACATGTTGGGAGGTCCACTCTCTTTTAACACAACCGCAACATGATCGTCATTCTTGAATCCAGATTCGATTCAAGAGCCGTTTGCGTACAGGAAACGGCGGTGCGAAGGATGAAAATCTGCGGGTGAGCTAAGCGGGCCGCGAGAGTAGCGCACTTTGAATGGGTTTGAAATCGCAGTGTTAGACTGCGTGCATGCCGCGCGGATTTTTTATCACTTTGGAAGGACTGGACGGGTCAGGAAAGACCACGCAAATCAAGCGGTTGGCGGCTTGGCTGGCAAAACGCGGCCACGCGGTGACCATGACCCGACAGCCGGGCGGAACGGAGACAGGAGACCGGATACGCGCAGTGATTCTGGATGCGCGGTCGGGACCACTGGCGCCGATGACCGAGATGGCGCTGATGTTTGCCGACCGGGCGCAGGCGATTGACGAAGTGATCAAGCCGGGGCTGGCGGCAGGAAAGATTGTGCTGAGCGACCGGTTTACCGACTCGACGGAAGCCTACCAGGGCGGGGGCAGGGAGATCGGTTCAGAAGTGGTGCTGGAGTTGCACCGGTTGATTTGCGGAGGCTTGCAGCCTGATTTGACACTGCTGCTGCTGCCGAGTTTTGAAGCGTCGCTGAAGCGGGCGAGGAGACGGAACGACCGCGTAGAAGCGCAGACAGGGAAGAACGAAGGCCGATTTGAACAGGAACAGGACAATTTTTACCGGCGGGTGTGGCAGAAGTACAGCGAGATTGCGGCACGGGACGCCGATCGCGTAGTGCTGATCGAAGGCGACCTGACAATTGACGAAGTGCACGAGCAGATTGTTGAGGCGGTTGCAGCGCGTCTAATGAGCCACGGGCGAAGTGGATGAGGTGCGGGTCGGCGCTCTGGAAATAATGCAGGACGACGGCGTGTCAATTGCGACAGGCTGCATGTGGGGGCTCAACTTATTGAAAACATTATGTAACCAAGACATCAAGAACTTTGCAGGCAATAAATTGGAAATTCGGTAAGCTTAGAACATTCACAGCGCAACAGAAGAAAAGCCGTAAGAATGCCGGTCGTGCCCACGGATGTATGGAATTGGATGAGTTGAAGGGCTAACGCCGGAAAGAACACATACCGAACTGAATAGCGGATGAAGGCATAGCTGAAGAGCTATGCTTTTTGATTTTTGAGCCGAGAACGACAGATCTGGCGCGATGCGCGAGCCGTAAATACGCCGAAGACGGGCGGGTAATAGTGATCGAGCCGCGCTGGTTCTGAGAAGTTCTTGCGAGTGTTGGCCGGGGACGTGGAACAAGGAAGGTGCACGTGAGGGTTGGAGAGCAGTTGAGGGAGATGTGGCGGCAGGCCACCGGGAACGGCGCAGTTCAAGTCAGTGAGCGGACGCGACAGATGGATGTGGCGGCAGCGGCAGATGCGGCACGGAAGACACTGGCGTTGCCGGCGATCCTGAGTCCGGTGCACTTTCCGGGAAGACATTTGCCGAAGCCGACGCCCGCGAATCTGCGCAGGTTTGCAGAGACGCCGGTGGTGAGGCGAGCGATCAACGTGATCAAAGATCGCATCGCTGCGATGGATTGGCAGGTGCGCCTGCGGCGTGGAGTGAAACCGGATGAGGTGGCGTTTTTGCCGCGGAAGCTGCGCGCATTGCGTCGGGCGCTGGAAGAACCGAACCAGGTGGACAGCTTCAGGACGCTGATTGAACAGGCGATTGAAGATGCGCTGACGGGCGGCTTTGGCGCGATCGAGATGGAGCCGACCGGCGACCCAGAGCGCCCTGCGATGATGTGGGCGGTGGACGGCGCCTCAATCAGGATCAATGCGAAATGGGACGGGAGCGATGACTCCCCGCGCTATGCGCAGGCCGTGCCGGGGCAGTTGGAATCGAGCGCCGTGGAACTGCGCGACAACCAACTCATGTACATCCGCATGAACCCGCGCAGCTTTACGCCTTTCGGCCTGGGGCCGCTCGAAGTTGCGTTTGAGACGGTGAACCAGTTTCTAAGCGCGCACAGATTTGCGGGTAAGCTGGCGGCGAATGCTGTGGCCCAGTATGCGCTGTGGCTGAACGAGGCTACGCCGGTGCAGCACGACCGGCTGATCCGGTGGTGGCAGGACGAGATTGAAGGGACGGGACGGGTTCCGTTGCTTTCGACGCAGCAAAAACCTGAGGTGCTGCGTTTTGCGCAGGGAACGGACGCAGACCTGCGGCTGGCCTGGCAGGAGTTCCTGATCAGGATGGTGGCGAATGCATTTGGCCTGCCGCCGCTGATGCTGGGACTGGAAGCGGACGTAAACCAGTCAACGGCGTCGGAGATGGCGGACGAGGCATTTCGCGGAGCGATTTCGCCGCTGGCTATGCTGCTGGCGCAGCACGTTTCGCGGGATCTGTTTGGGAAGTGTATTGGCTGGCCGGAGTTTGAGTTTGCCTTTAACGAGCTGACCGCGCGGGACGAAACGACGGAACTGGCGGTTCAGGTGCAGTTGCTGCAGGCCGGAGTTTTGACAGTTAACGAAGTGAGAGCGATGCGAGGCCTGGCGCCGCTGGAGCAAGAAAAGCAGCCACTAGCTTCTAGCTCCTAGCTGTTAGCCGTACGTGCAGTGACAAGCTCGGAGGTCGATTCCGGCTATATGACGGCGTCGATGAGGCAAGCAGCATAAGGAGCCAAAAGCTAGTGGCTAAAAGCAGTTTTTCGTGGAGAAGACATGCGATTGGAAGCGATGGCGGTGCAGTTTCCTCATGTGGAAGGTCATCCAAACAGGGTGCCGTTTGAGGGAGTGCTGACGGTGGTGAACGCGCCGAGTGACAAGGCGCCGGCTGGCGCGCGCGGGCACCGGGTGATGTTGACGCGCGAAGCGGCGGAAAAGGCGCTGCCTTCGCTGCTGGGCATGGCAGTAGATTACCGGCCAGGCTGGGACGGGCACGACGCGCGGCGCAAGATCGGATTATTGACTGAAGCAACTGTTTTGGGGGCACAACTGGTAGTGAAGGGGTATCTTTACGCGCGCGACTTTCCCGAGGTGGACACGGCCATCCTGGCTCATGCACCCCAGTCGATGGGGATGAGTTACGAGTT
>JBEKCW010000172.1:0-10180 GCA_050014675.1 Occallatibacter sp.
GAATGGCGTTCAGAATCCTGTCTCCTCCCGGAGTAGTAGTGAGCGCCATGCGGTCAGTCGCGGCCTCGCCCCGCAGCTCGGCCGCCGCCTGGTTCACATTAAGCACGTGCCCCATGCTGTCGGTCACAATGATCGGTTCGAAGATGGATTGCAAAACCGCGTCGGAGAGCTGGAACTCCATCTGCCGCCGTCCGGCCTCGGTATCGCGCAGTTCACGCAGCCGAACTGCGATCCGGTTCAATTCGCTGGCGATTACGCCAAAATCGTCGCGGCTGTTCCACTCTACGCGATGCTCCAGGTTGCCCTGGGCGATGCGGCGGGCATCGCGGGCCAGGTTGTGTACCGGCCTGAGAATGAAAAACGCCGTCAGGGCCGCCGCCAGTACAACCGCAGCGATGAATCCGTAGCTGAGCCTGGCCAGTCCGGCTGCGAATAATGCGTGATGAGTGAGCGCGATAAACCCAGCAACAAGGCCAACCATCAGCAGGCAGCCGAGAATCGTTCGCTGGGTGAAGTTAAGCATTAGAAGGAGCTCCGTAACGGCAGTGAGGTGTAAGTTTCATTCTCAGGGATAACGGTCAATCGTGCAAAACGCGGCGATCAAAAACATTCCTGCGCGGTCGCGCCATGCGGTCACGGAATCTCGCAAACGGCCAGCGTGCCGTTATGCCAGCGGCAGTTGAGTCCGGCTGGCGCAGGATAGCTCACCACCACCCAATCCACGCCGAATTGCTGCTTCAGACGCTCGAAATCGTCGATCCTGAACCCTGCCCAGCCATGCTGCGCCTGAACCTGCTGGAGCCACTCGGCGCCGAGGGGCGGAATCTGGGTCACAACCGCCGCATCCTTCACCTCATCGGCCAGCGAACTGCGCTCGGCCAAAGCCCTGAAGCCGTGATAGTCCTCGCCCGGCTCATCGAGATAGTACGGATCGAGTGCGAAATAAGCGTTCTCGGGCGTGTTCAGCCTGATCCAGTCGAAAGCCTGCAGCCACTGGTTGCGCGGCGTCAGGCCAGGCAATTCCAAATGGCGGCTGGCAGGGAGCTGCGCTTCCTGGCTCAAGAGCATCCCCGAGTTCAGCACCGCCAGGTACACCACCCAGCGCCATGCGGTCTTTTTCAAAACAAATTGTCCCAGCAGCCCGCCGCCTGCAAGCGCCATCGCGAAGTAAACCAGGTGCAGATAACGCATGGGCTGCAGCGGCGTAACTCTGAGCCAGCCCACCGGCGGCAGTAGCGCCATGGCAACCGCCTGCTGAAAAATTCCATAGGCGAAAACGGCCAGGGCGAACCGTGCCAAAAGCTTGTCGCCGCGCCGGCCCGCCCAACGCCACAGCACCCAGAACAGCACCAGCGGAGCGATTGCGCCCAGCCACTCGTACCAGGGCCACGTGTAGATGAAATAGCAGTTGTGCGGCTTCACCGCTTCGCGCCACCCGGGGTTGCCGGCGGCGAAGACCCAGCTGGGCGGCGCAACGGCCGCAATCCTGCTGCCGATGCCCGCTCTTCCCGCCAATTCAAGCTCCGCAGCTTTAACCGGCCGTAAGTGTTCAACCCAGCCATTCACGCGCTCATTGAGCGCCAGCGCCAGAAACAGGCAGAACGATATCCCCATGGCCGCCATCAACGGGTGCATCAGCCCGGCCAACGCCAGCAACAGGATCGCCGGCCTGCGTTTCCCCTCGAGAATCTTTGCCGCTGCCAGAAGAATGAGCGCAGTTGCAACCGTTCGCGGATGCAGGTGCTGGTCGACCAGGAATAACGCGGTTCCCGCCACAGGCAAGGTAAGCATGGCCGCAACCATTGCCACTGCCGACCATTGTGCCTGGGCCGCAGTGAAGAGCCGCCGCGCGATACTGTGACACGCCCAGAGAATTGTGAAAATCCAAATCAGCTGACCCATCAGCTCAGACCATGCCACTGGAATGCCCGTTGCTCTCACGAAACCCGCCATCGCACTGTCAAACATGGTGGCTTGCATCTGCAGGCGGAAAAACTCTGAGTTGTGGGGGTAAAGTGCGGGATTGACATCGGCCTTGACGGCGGTAAGGTAGATGCCGTCGTCCTCTAACCCTGGGTGGTAGCCCATTACCGCGAAGCCGAGCAGAGTGAAGAGAAAGATGAGCAGGAACCTTCTGAATTGATGCCGGTTCCCCGACCTCTGAAACGTCATTTTCGGCTGCCCAACCCTCTGTGCGCGGGATAAAATCTAAGGTGCTCTTCTATGTTCTCACCCGTGACAGACTCGCCACAGATAACCGGCATAGCCTCAAGCGCCGGAGCTGCGGCAGGAGTGAAAACTGCGCCGCTCAAGCTGGCGCTTATCATCCCCACGCTCAACGAGGCGGGCAACATTGTTCTCGTGCTTAACCAGGTGCGGTCGGTTCTTGATCCCACTGGAATCGCCTGCGAAATCGTGGTTGTCGATGACTCGAGCAGCGACGGCACCGCCGATCTGGTCGCGGTCGAAGGAGTCAAAGATCCCCGCGTGCGGCTGCTGGTGCGCAAGGGCGAGCGCGGACTGTCAGGCGCGGTGCTCGACGGTTGGCGCTCGGCAGACGCCGAAGTGCTTGGCGTGATGGACGCCGACCTGCAGCATCCTCCCGAACTGTTGCCGCAGCTTTTTGAGGCCATCGTTGACGGTCGCGACCTGGCCATTGGCAGCCGCTACACGCCCGGTGGCGAAACAGGCGAGTGGAACCCGATTCGCAAGCTCATCTCCTCAACGGCAACCGCGATTACCTGGCCCATCCAGCATCGTGGGGCCCGCGCCAGCGACCCCATGTCGGGATTCTTCATGGTTCGGCGCTCGGCGGTTGACAAGATCGAGTTCCAGCGCGCGGGCTTCAAGCTGTTGCTTGAGGTGCTGGTGCGCGGCCGCATTCGCTCCGTCAAGGAGATCCCGTTCACCTTCGGCCTCCGCCATCGCGACGAAAGCAAAGCCAACTTCAAAGTTGCCTGGGACTACGGAAAGCTGCTGATGCGGCTCTATGCGGCGCGCTTCCTTGGCCGCGGCTGACTGAAACCGGCCTCAGCCGACTCATCTCGATCCAGCACGAAACTGCGAAATTCTAAGCAGGCGGGGTTGAGATAAGTTCAGGTCGCGTTGCTTCCAGGTGCCCGGAGGAGGAGATTCACTAGACTGCCGGCAGAATCATCCGCAGCAGCAGGAACCCTGCCACGCCGGCAAAGAACACCAGCGCCATGCGGATTCCCGGCTCGCGATTTACTTCGGGCAGCAGGTCGGTTGCGGCTACGTAGATGGCTACGCCGGCTGAGACCGGTAGCCCCGCGGCAATCCAGCTTGGAACCAGTTCGATTGCCAGCACGCCCAGGAGCGTTGCGCAGGCCAGCGCTACAGCCGAGTAAAATGCCGTTGCCCGGCTGCGTCCGCTGGCGAGCATGACGCTGGCCATTGTGAATCCTTCAGGAGCTTTGTGCAGCAGGATGGCGAGAAAGATGAGCCAGCCCAGGCCGCTCGACAAAACAAAGCCCGACCCGATGGCAACACCGTCAAACAGCGCATGCACGCTGAGCCCGATCAGCACGGAGTAGCCGGTGCGGCGCGAAACAAATTCGTGGGCGTGAGTCTCTTCGCCAAAATGAAAGTGCGCGTTGATGGTGTGCTCGAGCAGATGCACGGCGCAGTAGCCGGCCATGATGAGCACCGGGCCCCACTTGGGACTGATCTTCAGGCTCTCGGGCGCCATCTCGATGATGGCTGTGGCCATCAGGAATCCAGCGCCAAGCGCGACAAAGTAGCGCAGGTAGCGCTCCACGCCCTGGGCGCGCACCAGCACCAGCCCGCCGGCCACGTCGGCCAGCGAAGCGATAATGCCGAGAATGATTGCGGTGGTGAGCATGGGAAAGACAGCCAGTAGTGAATAGCCAGTAGCCGAAAGACAGCGAGTAGCTTAGACACAGCCAATAGCCAATAGCCAGTTGGGGGTTCGCCGGTTGACAGTAATTGTAGCTTGCTCACTATTGGCTACTGGCCACTTACGACTGGCTGTTTTTCACCCGCTATGCCGTATGTGCACTACGTCGCCGTCCTGCACAATGTACTCTTTGCCTTCAAGTCGCAGCGTGCCCCTGGCGCGGGCTGCGGCCTCTGAGCCCGCTTCAAGCAACTGGTCCCAGCGAATGGTTTCGGCGCGAATGAAATGATGCTCGAGATCGGTATGGATTGCGCCGGCGGCTTGCGGAGCCTTTGAGCCAAACGGGACGGTCCACGCGCGGCACTCGTCTTCGCCTGCGGTGAAAAAACTGATCAGGCCGAGCAGTTCGTAACTTTTGCGGATGAGGCGCACCAGGCCGCTTTCGCGCAGGCCGTAGCTGGAGAGAAACTCCTCGGCCTCGGCATCGTCCATTTCGGCCAGCTCGGCTTCAACCTTGCCGCAGATTGCCGTTGCCCCCGAATTCTCGCGCTTGGCCAGATCTTCAAGCTTGAACTTGGCAACGGCCGCGTCGAGATCGTCACCCAGCGCGGTGCTTTCGCCGATATTGAGCGCGTACAGGATGGGCTTTTGCGAGAGGAACATAAAGCCCTTGATGAGCTTCTTCTCTTCAGGAGTCATCTCCAACTCGCGCAGAGGCTGCTCCTTTTCGAGCGCCTCCTTCGACCGAAGCAGCAGCGCATGTTCGCGCTCCAGGTCGCCGGTGCGCTGTTTCTTCAGGTCCTTTTCAACGCGCTCGATGCGCTTCTCGATCTGCGTCAGGTCGCTGACCATCAGGTCGAACTCCACATTCTTCACGTCGCGCAGGGGATCGATCGGGCCGACATGAGGAATCGAATCGTCCTCGAAGGCGCGTAGCACGTGAATCAAGGCGTCAACGTTACGCAGGTTGGCCAGGAACGCGGTCTCTTTGAGCGCCTCCTGGCCGATGGCAGCCACGTCGACGTATTCAACCTGCGCAAAGGTGGTTTTCTTGGGCGAATAGAGGGCTGAAAGCTTGTCGAGCCGCTCGTCAGGCACGCGGGCGACGCCAATGTGGGCCTCGCGTGAAAAGCCGCGGTCCTCGAGCTTGGCCTTGGTGAGGATTTTGAACAGCGAGGTCTTGCCCACCTGGGGCAGGCCGATAATGCCAGTCTTCATAAATGATTCCGTTCGGGGGCTCGCACAGCGCGCAGGCGCGCAATTGGGCCTCTTCGATGATACAAGACGGGGACTGAGGGACTAGGGAACAAGGGAACAGGCGCGGGCGCCTTGCGGCTATTTCTTACCTGCTGTCTTGCGCCTCACAAACTTCAACCCAGTCAGCAGGTCGGAGACGGCGGCGATCTTCACATCCACGATGCCTGCGGCGAGGCCGGTTTCGCGCACGTCGTGCTCGTTAATCGCATGACCTTTGCCTTTGCGATAAACGATCCACAGGTGCGCGCCGTCTGCGACCAGCTTCAGCGATCGCTCAAACGCGGCTTCAAGCTCAGGCCGCGTATTTACGCGAGCGATAATTACGCCGGCCTTGCCGCGTTGAGCGATCTGTCCCTCTGCCAAGGCCCTGCGCAGAGCCTCATCGTCAACCTGGCCGATCACTTTGATTCGTGTATCCGGCGTGATCCCGAGCTTTTTAGCGAGCGTCGGAGCGGGCGCGCTTGCGGTCTCGCCTGGCTGCGGAAGGCTCTTCATAGGGTGAAGGTGTGCGCCAATCAACAGCGGCAATTATCGGTGCGATTCAGCCCACGCCACCGTTACCACGGATCCCAAACCAAGAAGCAGGATCGTCATCTCCACATCTTCGCTGCGGTTGTGGAGCTTGTTGAAGTCCGCGGTGTAGGGGTTAGTGGGGGCGTTGGTATCGATCTCGCCCCCGGATGCCGCCTGGTCTCGATCCATCGCAGGAATAATGACGTACTGCGAAAATGCGGTGAAGGCCATCATCAGCACCACTAGGATCATGGGCGCAAGAACGGTGCGCGGCTTGTAGATGTTCCATGCCGGTGCCAGCGCCAGCAGACCCAGTGCAACCACGCCTGAAACCAATCCGGTGCCGTGCATAATGCGGATCAGATGGCCAACGATGGTGCCGGCGGCGTGCGTGTTGGGTATCAGCGTTGTAAAGGTGACTGCCGCGACTATCGGGAAAAAGATTTCCGCGCCGAGCCACACAATCAAGGCAAGATAAAGCAGCGTGCGAAGCAGGGTCTTCATTGGGGAAGGATACAACAGGGGAGAGTGGGCAGTGAACAGTGAACAGTGGACAGGACAAAGATCAGTGAACAGTTGGTGGTTGTCCCACAGACGGACTGTCCACTGTTCACTGACCACTGTTCACTGCTTTTTCTTCAACGCCCGCTTTAGCACGATCTCGAGTGCCGCCTTCTGCTCGGCGTATTCATGGCTTGAAAGCGTACCGGCGATGCGCTCGCTTTCGATCTCGAACATCTCGTCTTTCAGTACGCTGAGCATGGCGGCGTTCCTGTTTGCCGGCGTTGACGCGTAGACTGCCGCAGGCTGGCCTGGAGCTGCACCCTGCACCGGTGCGTATGCGACTGCTCCGGCCGGTTTGCGCAGCAGGAATGCGGCTGCGGCAATCAGCAGGATCGCGAGGCCGCCCAGTATCCACCACGTGTATTTGGTGAGCGGGTTGGGTGTGTTGATCGGCACGCCGATGCCGCCGCCAGGTTGACTGGTTGGCGCCGCAGCCGGCTGACCGTTATCGCCCTGTGCGCCCTGGCCGCCTTGCTGTTCGCGTGGCAGCGAGCCCGTACCCGAAACTGTGAACGCCAAAGGCTTGCCCGGCGTTGCGTTTTTGGCAAGGAATGTCAGCACGCCAGGGTCGCTGTTGACCGGCTTGAAATCGGAACCGGTCAAGCTCATTGACTTGGGCATGATGACCGCTACGTCATCCGCGGGCAGCGTGACCACGGACTTGAAATCGAGCTTGGAGTTCGAATAAGGCAGCGTGTAGCTGACCTGGAACTGCGTTTCCTTGTCACCGTCGTCGGGCTGAATGGGGAAGTTGAACGCGTAGTGGCCCTTGGGGCCGTCAGGATCGAGGGTGAGCTGGGTGGGCAGGCCGCTCGGCCGCTGCGCCTGCGTGTCTGTGATTTGCGCTCCATCGGGCAATACGATCTCAAACGAGCGCTTGCTCCACTGCGTAGTCGGCGGAGTGCTCGTGTTGTGCACCAGCCAGCGCTCGCTTACCGTGAGCTGGCCGCCGGGGTCGGTCTCCATCTCCATAATGTCGGCTTCGATGAAAACGCCCTGCACCTTTTGCGCAACGTCAAAGACCGATACGTCGCCGGGCCCCGGGCCCTGCGGCGCTGCGATAAAGTAAGGCGCGCCCTGGTGCGTTACGCGAATCAGATACGGACCCGCTCCCGGCGTGCTCAATGTGTAATGACCCTGCGCGTTGGTGGTGCCGTGGGCAACCGCGCCCATGGCCGCCTGCACGTCGAGCAACTCCACCGTGTCGCCCGCGGCGGGCTTGCCGGTGGTTTTGTCGGTTACGGTGCCTGAAACAGGGGCGGCGTGGGAAACGACTGCGCCGGCCAGGAGGCTGATTGCAAAAATGGCAGTAAAAAGTTTGGTCGATTTCATTTTTTTGTTGTCTTTCCTCAATCCCTTAATCCGTGCCGTTTGGCGTTTTCTGACTACTGATCACTGACCACTGATCACTGACCACTGGCCACTGACCACTGTTTTTACACCTGCAAGTGGTCGATCTCTGCCAGCAGTTCCGCGGTTTCGTTCTCGAGCAGCGAGCGCTGGACTTCAAAATCTTCTTCCGGATACTTTCCGGCGCGGTGCTCAAAATTCAAATCGCGAAGGTTCTCGTAAAGCTGATCTTTGCGCTCCAGCAGAAAATCGAGCCGCGTCTTTTCTTGCTGGCTGGCAAAGGCATTTTCAGGCCAGAAGGTGTAGACAATCAGTGCGATCAACATCATGAGTCCGGCAACTATTCCCTGGGTCTCGGTCATCGCTTAAAAACCTCCGTCCATTCCGGTGTCCTTGCGGATGCGCTCACGCCGCTCACTCTCAGCCGGGTCGAGCGCAGCCTGATTGGCGCCTGCCGCGGCGGCCTTCGCTCTTACGAGTGAAACTCCCGACCAGCGCCTGACCAGCAATATGGTTCCCAGCAGCGCCGCACCGAAGACGGCAAACGGGGCAATCCACGCCACAAGGTCAAAGCCGTGCGTAGTTGGGGCGGCCAGCACCACGGCGCCGTACTTGGCGGTGAAGGCAGTAAAGATCTGCTGGTCGCTCATGCCTGCGGTGATGTCGGCGCTCAGGTCGGCGAGCTCCTTATCGCGATCGGGGCAGCCTACGTGATCGCACTCTCCCAGTAATTGAGAGCAACCGCACTGGCACATCAGCCGGTGGTCGAGATCGGCGAGCCGGGAGGTTGGGCTGCTTGCTCCGATCGAGAAGCAGACCGCGATCGCCAATACTGCGACTTCAACAAATCTCGTCCAAAAAGTAAGGCGCAACGGAGTTGCCATCAGTCGCCTCCTTTGAAAATTGGCTCTGCAGGAGCGACGCGCGCAGCCGGGACTCTGAGAGCAGCGGTTGCCGGAGTAATGCTCGGAACCATCGCGATAAACGTGCCCAGCACGATAACGATGAGGCCGGCCCAGATCCAGCCCACCAGCGGGTTCAGAATCGCCTTGATGATGGGGTGGCCCGTATCGGGGTTGCTGCCTTCGTAGACCACGTACAAATCCCACTCAAAAGTCGAGTGAATTGAGACCATCGTCTCAGGCTGACCTTCCGACAGATAAACACGCCGTTCGGGCAACATCTGGAACTGGTACTTGCCGCCCTTTGAGACGTTAAGCATGGCGTACTCGGAGTTGTAGAGCGCGTTGGAGTCTTGCGTGAAGCCAGTGCAATCGAGCTGGTAGGGCCCGATATTCAGGTGGTCGCCAATCGCAAGCTCGCTTTCGACATTGCGGTTGAATGCCGAGCCAGCCAGGCCGATGACCACAATCACCACGCCGATGTGCACCAGGTAGCCACCGTAGCGGCGGGTGTTGCGGCGGGTCAGCAGTACGGTGGATGAAAACAGGTTGCGGCCGGTTTGCCGCGAGATGACGGCTGCGCCGCGCAGAAACTCCGAAATGATTGCGGTGAGAACTGCGGCCGATACAGCGAAGTCAACCAGGGCGTAAAAGCTGCCCGAGGAGAACTGCCCGTCGGCCCATGGCCTGACGCCAGCCGCAAAGCAGACGATGACGGTGACCCAGAGAGCAACCACGGGAAGAATGAAGTTTTTCTTAATGCTCTTAAGCGATGCGGCTCGCCACGGCAGCAGCGGTCCTACGCCGGTGAGCAAGATGAGGAAAAGCCCGATAGGAACCGCCACGCGGTTATACCAGGGCGCGCCCACGGTGACCTTGTTGCCGACCACATATTCCGAGAGGATGGGAAAGAGCGTTCCCCATAAAATCACGAAGCAGGCCGTGAGCAGCACCAGGTTGTTGAACAGGAAGCTGGACTCGCGGCTGACCAGGGACTCAAGGTGATGTTCGGTCTTGAGGTGGTTGTGATTGTAGATATAGGTGAAGATGCAAACCGCGAGCACGATGCCCATAAAGACCACGAACCACGTGCCGATGGACGATTGGGCGAAGGCGTGTACCGAACTGACCAGGCCGGCGCGAGTGAGCAGCGTACCGAGCAGCGTGAGCAGAAACGTGGAGAAGATGAGCCAGACGTTCCAGCTCTTCATCATTCCCTTGCGCTCCTGCATCATCACGGAGTGTAGAAAGGCCGTACCGGTGAGCCAGGGCATGAAGCTGGCATTCTCAACCGGGTCCCAGCCCCAGTAGCCGCCCCATCCCAGCACTGCATAGGCCCAGTGCATGCCGAGGAAGATGCCGCAGGTGAGAAAGAGCCAGGTAACCAGCGTCCAGGTGCGGGTGATCTTGATCCACTTTTCGCCGGGGTAGCGCATCATCAGGGCGCCCAGTGCAAACGCAAAGGGAACCGTGAAGCCAACGTAGCCTAGGTAGAGCATCGGCGGGTGAATCACCATCTCGGGATATTGCAGAAGGGGATTCAGGCCGTTGCCGTCCATGGGAACCACGCCCGACTGCTGCAGAGTGAGGAGTTCCGCAGGCCCGACGCCGAGGGGATGTATTGTCTGGACGGCGGGAAGCAGCGCAAACGGCGATGCGGGGAAGCAAAGCAGCAACAGGAAAAATGTTTGCACGCCGGCCAGTATGGTTCCGGCAT
>JBEKCW010000173.1:0-10068 GCA_050014675.1 Occallatibacter sp.
GCAACAGGCTCTCCCGGGGATCGCATAGCTCGATGCTGTTGGCGCGTTGCTTGTACTCGGCTCTTGCGAAAAAGTGCAGCTCTTCGCGCGCACGGGTTGCAGCTACATACAAAATCCGCCGCATCTCCTGCCGCTCGCGCTCGTGGTGGACGCGGTCCACCCACGCCTTGGCTTTGCCCCGCTCCGTGCCTTTTGCCTGAAACGGCGCGATCAGCAATTCCGTCGGCTCGTCCGCTTCTTCAGGAGCAAGCACACCCCGCTCCAGCCATGTCAGCATCTTGAATTCGCCACGCCGGCTTCCGGCTTGCAATTCGGGCACAATTACCACTTCAAACTCCAGCCCTTTCGACGCATGAATCGTCATCAGTTGCACGCCGCAATCAGCATCCACACCTGGGTCCGGCGTTGCGTGGAGCTTTTCGAGCGAGGCATCCAAAGCTGCTCCCACAAAATCCTGCTCGCCTTGGGGCAAGCCGTCCAATGTCTTCCAAAGCAAGTCGAGATTCGCGCGCTCGGCTGCATCAACGCACGCCGCTCCGCCCACGCTGAGCCATATTTGTTCGAGCCAAGTTCCCAGCTGCTTGGTCGGCCGAGCGAATCTAGCCGCCGCAAGCTCGCTGAGCATGCGCCCAAGCCGTTCAACGCGCAAGCTTCCATCGGAGCTGAGCAGGTTGGCGCGCTCTCCAATTAACTCTGACACTGGTCTCAGGATCAAAGTCTCGTCGTCGCCGCTGGTGAGCGCATGCAAGTCATCGAGCGCCAATCCGCACCACGGCGCGCGCAACACTCCGAGCCACGCTACGCGATCTTCGGCGTTCATCAGCGCGCGGCCCAGCGCCAGCGCATCCATCACTTCGGGCCGGTCTTTCAACTGTTCAAGATCTAATGCGCGAAAGGGAATTGCGGCCTCGCGCAATGCCGCCGCCACGCTCGCCAGCGATTTCTTCGTCCTGCCCAGAACCGCGACGCGATACTTATCTATCTTCCCGCCGGAGATTTCAGCATTCCCCCGTCGCGTAGCCTCAATCCGCGCAATGTGCCGGGCGATCAGCTCGACAATCTCCGCAATCTGCTTCTGCTGCGCTGCCTCGCGTTCCTCTTTATTGCGATCCTGATCAACACTCGGGCCTCCGCGGCTCCCCGGCACAAAATCCATGTGCACTTCCATCCGCGGGCCCTGCGCGTTTTTCCATACTGCATCGCGTCCGGTTCGTGCCGCCTCGGCCTGCGCAAAACGCACGCCGCTGCCGTCATCAATCCTGAAGACTTCTTCGAACGTTGCGTTCAGCGCCATTACCAGCACAGGCTCGGTCCTGAAGTTTGCCGACAGCTGCACGGGGTTAAACTTCAGCGGCAGATCGTCCTCAATCTCCAGCCCCAACTGTTCCACGCGACCGAACAGTTCTGCATCGGCCTCGCGAAACAGGTAAATGGACTGCATCGGATCGCCGACCACAAAGCACGTTCGCCCCTCGCGGCTGGGCCACGCGGCGATGAGTCTTTCAAGCAACTGGTGCTGCTTGCGGCTGGTGTCCTGAAACTCGTCAACCAGCAGGTGCCTGATGTTGTCAGCCGCGGCCAGCGCGCCTTCGCCCGGAATCCCGTCCTCGCCTTTGAGCACCGCAGCCGCAATCTGCGCCACCTCGGTGTAGTCCGCCGTTCCAGTTTCCGCGAACACTACCTTCAACTCGCCCGATGCGCGCCGCAGCACGGTGAAGCATGCCTGCACAATGCGCCAGTCGTTATCGGTGTACCGCGCCGGGGGAATGCTCAGCGCCGTGCCGAGCGCTTCACACAGCCCTTCAACCGCGCTCAACTTCGTAATCAGCTCTCCAAACCGGGCCTTGCCGGCCTTTCCGCGCGGCGTGGCTGGAAAACCTTCGTTCAAAGTAAGGCCTTTTTGCGAACGCCAATTTCGATCTTTCGTCAGCAGGAAACTTGTGACCAATTCGTGCGTCTCTCGCGCCGAATCCAAACCGTCAGCGAATGGCGCCACCGGAAACTCAGCGATCTCAGCTAAATCACGAGGCGAACGTTTTCCCGGCTCCTCGCATGCAAACCTCGCCAACTTCAGAATCTCCTCTCGTGCACCCGGCTCCGCGTCAAGCAATTCGCTCAGCCGCGACAGCGCCTCACGCACTGCGCGCTCGAACGGCCGCTCCAGCCGCTTGCGCAGCAGCTCCCAATCCGGTTCGCGATCGAGCACAAAACCGCGCATCCACTTGTCGCGCTGCGCCAGCATTTCTACCAGTTGGTTCTCTACGTCTTGCCAGCTGTTGTCGCGCCACAGCAGCAGCGCTTCAATTGCTTCGCGTAATTCCGCGTCATCGCCGCCAATTGTCTTCAGCGTCCTTCGCGCCGCTCTGCGGTAGAGTTCTTTTGGTTGCTCGGCAATCTCCAGTCCTCCGCCCAGTCCTGAGAGCAGCGGCTGCTGCAGCGCCAGTTCTCTCAAAAAGGCGTCGATCGTCATAATGCGCAGTTGCGCCGGCAGGTCGATCAGCTTCCATCCCACATGTTCTGACCGCTGCAGCGCTCTCTCTGCCAGCCGCGCCATTGCGATCTCGCCTTCGGGGTTATCCTCTGCGCCTTGGCCGGCCCTCTGCGCCGCAGCCTCCAGTTCAAACAGGATTCTGTTACGCATCTCCGCTGCCGCAGCCTTGGTAAACGTGATTGCCGCAATCTGGCCCGGCTCGTCGACCATCGACAACAGACGCAAAAATCTGCGCGTCAGCAGATCGGTCTTTCCCGAGCCCGCCGGCGCCTTCACCAGTACGCACCGCTCGGCGTCGAGCGCCTTCACGCGTTCCGGTTGATCTGGAGGGAGCGGTCGCATTGTGGAGTTATTCATCGCCGTTGTCCTCGCCTGCGCCTTCTTCGTCGTCGCTTGCCGTTTCAAATTCAGCAATCCGGCACAGTGTTTGCAGTCCGCACTTCTCGCAGGTCTTCTCCCCGTCGCGCGGATCGACCTTTGCTTCGCCCGCAACAAAGTCACGCGCCATCTGCTCGATGTACTCCCGCCATGCAGCCATGTCCTGCTCGGTCAGTTTGTTTTTCGCAAGCCCGCTTCGTGCGCTTACATCCGGCAGCAGCGTCGACTTCACATTCTCCACGCGGCCGACAAACTCAAGTTCGCCAGCGCGAATCTTTGCAAACACCAATCCGCCGCACTCCGTGTTCTCATCCAAACCGAACCCCGCGTAGAGCGGCAACTGCACGTCGTCTGGACGCGGCAACTCCCACATCTTCGGGGCAACGTCGCCGGTCTTGTAATCGATCACCAGCAGCTTGCCATCCTGCAGCCGGTCGACGCGGTCCATGCGCAGATGCAAATCAAGCCCTTCGATCAATCTCTCCTTTTTGATCTCGGTTCCCAGCACCATGAACTCGACCCTCGTCCGCTCATACTGGAGCCAATCGGTCACCAGATTTGTCAGCCGCACGTGCTCGAGTTCCAGATAGCGCGGCGGCATTACGTCGCACTCGCCATTGCGCAGTTCTTCGGCCATTGCTCTTTGCACGCGTTGCTCAACGAAGGCGCGCAGATCGGCAATCGCCATCAGGTCGGCGTGGCTTCCAACTCCGCCGTCGTTTACATTCCATGCGAGATTGAGGACCGCATGCAGCAGCTTGCCGCGCTGTGCCGCGGTCAGGCCAGCCTCGGCGGCATCCCAGCTCTCGGCGCCCAGCCGCGCCGTGGCAAACGCCTTGAACGGGCATTGCGATTGTGCCGTCAGTACGCCGGCTCCGCCGCGCACTTTGCCGCCGGGGAAAGGAACCGTGCTCTCGTCTATCCACTCCTCAGTTGCGGCCTCTTTCGCCTTCGTCAGTTTCAACTCTTCCCGCAGTTTTTGCGGCTCGCCGGCAATTGTTGTGATTACCCGCGAGGGCCTTGCCTCCACAGCATCGCTTTGCCGCGCATAACTGAAGTTCACCTGACGCGCCGAGGCCAGCAGCCGCGCGGTCATGGTCTGCGCCAGCTCCCAGTCAAACTGCGCTGCCGCATGCGGCATCTTCGCCTCGCGCTGCAGGCCGATCGGCAAGAATGGGTGCGTAGTTCCCGCCGCCGGCCACGCATCCTCGCTCGCGCCCAGAAACCAGATTCCGTCAACCTCTATTCCAGCCGTCTCTGCGGGACCTGCGATCAATATCGGCGCGTACTGTGACTGCGGCGCATACAGCGCCTGCACTGCAGCCCTTTCAAGCGAATCGATAATGCCGTGCCAATGCATGCGCTCGCCGTCAAACCCCAGCGAGGCACAGTCGTCCAATACTCGCCGCAGCCGATCGGTTACCTGGTGCTCCTCGCTTCCGAGCGGCCGTCCGCCCGGCCATCCAGCCGTTTCGAGTAGCTCGTTTGCCAGCTCGGCCCACACCACTGAGCTGCGCGATTGCCTGGTTCCCTTTTCAAGATCGCGCCGGGCTTGCGTGATCCGCCGCATCCACGCTTCTGGAATGCTGTCGGCTCCGCGCTGCGTCATCCAATCGGTCAAATTCCACTCGGTCCGCTGCAGATTTCTCCGTCGCAGCCCGCGCATAAACGCCGTCAGCAAGCGCGTTTCATCTTTATCAGCTGCGATTTGCCCAGTTGAAATCAGCCAGTCGATCTCGTTTTCAGTGAGGGTCTGGCTTAACCATTTGAGCGTCAGCAGCGCTCCACGCCCCAGCGCAGTTTGCGCCAGCGGAACGCCCAGCGAAAACTCAAACAATGGTGCGTTTGTGCCGCTCCAGCCTTCAGGCACTGCGTATCGCAGCAAAGTCCGCTCAATCTCACCGCGTTGTCCTGGCTCATTCTGCGTCACAATCAACAGCCTGGCTTTAGGATTCGCCGTCAACTCGCCTCTCGACCACAATGCGCATGCGGCCAGCTCCTCACGAGTGTCCGCGGCCTCAAAAAATGCCGTCTCGCTGGCCGGCTCACCCAGACCAACTTCGCGCCATGGCCCCCACGCGCGAACAACCGCTGCCTGTGCCGGCAGAATCCTGTCGAAGCCAGCCAGCAGAAGCTCTTTTCGCTTTGCGGCGTCGTCTGTTAGCGCTTCGGCCAGTTCCAGCGCGAGCCGCGCGCCGCTTACGCACTCACGCCGGCGGCACAATTCGTCGAATACCGCCAGCCATTCGCTGAACGCAGCCGCATCCTGCTGCCAAGTGCCGCGCACTCTCGCGTTCAGAAACTGCTGGGCATAGAAACAGATGAGCCGATGCGCCTCCATTGCCATCGCCGCAAGCCGGTGCAGCGTACCTGGAAAGCTGGCCGCTTCGCTATGCCGCTCTTGCACAATTCCGGCCCAAAGCGCCTGTTCCTGCAAGGGATTGAGCACCATCCTTGCGTCGCGGTTCCGCTCTTCCCACGCCTCCCGTACAAAACTATGCCAGTCCTTCACATCCGGAGCCGGCCAGGCCGTCAACCCTTCAGCCTGCCGCGCCCGATGGTAGGACTCCGCAATGGCGCGCGCACCGCGTTCGCTGGCCGTAACGACGGCGCCGCCGCCGCGCAGCCACGCGTCAATTTCCGATCTGGTCCCTGTCCCCATTCCTGCGTTATACGCTGCCCGGCTTCAACGCTGCTACCGGCCGGTGCCGGCGCCGGTGGTCAGTCCACGGGTTATACACTATCAGCTATGGTTCGCGTCTTCCTCAGTAGCGCTGCCGTCGCTCTCATTCTTCTCTCCGGTTGCCATTCGGCGCCGGCTCCCACGGAGCAATCGTCAGTGCCAGCTGGATTCAAGGTTTACCATCTGCGCGGCAAAGTCATGAATACCAATCCCGCGACGGGCGAGGTCACGATCGACCACGAAGCCATCCCCGGCTTTATGGGAGCCATGACCATGCCCTACAAGCTTAAAGATCCTTCCATCCTCAGCGAACTTCACCCTGGCGACGTGATCACGGCCGACGTGCTCGTCTCGCAGAATCCTGACGCCGACATTCTTCTCGACCACATCGTCGTCATCGCCCAGGGCAAGCCGGATTACAAACCAACGATCCTTTATCACGTGCCCGCGCCCGGCGACGAGGTGCCCGACTTCAAGCTTCGCAACCAGGATGGCCGCGATCTCCATCTAAGCCAGTTCCGCGGCAAGGCCCTGCTCATCACATTTATTTACACGCGCTGCCCGCTGCCTGACTTTTGCCCTCTCGTAACGCACAACTTTGCCACCATTAACCAGCAACTATCGGCTGATCCCGCACTCTACAAAAAAACCCATCTGCTTTCGGTCAGCTTCGATCCGGAACATGACACCCCCGAGCGCCTGCGCGCTTATGGCGCTACGTATCTCGGCAGCGATGCCAGGGGCACGTTCAATCACTGGGATTTTGCGGTTGGCAACCAGGCTGAGATTTTTGAAATGGCAAAATACTTCGATGTCGGCATTACCCGCGGCGACAACGACACCATCAATCACACGCTCTCAACTACGCTTATCGGCCCCGACGGAAAGGTTGCGCAGTTCTATCCGGGCAACGAGTGGACCCCCGCCCAGGTACTTTCAGATGTGAAGAAGCTGGAGGCCAATGCCGGGTGAGCGCGCGTCTCAAGAAAATGAATTCTAAATCCAGTCAAGATCGATTAAAAGGAACGATGAATGAGTAACGGCCTCAATATCCCTCCCGCCGGCGAACTCGACTTTCTCTCGCTGGGCGCACTGATTCACCGCCTCGATCCCGGCATCATTCCGTTTCGCAAGGCAACTGAGTGCAAGATTCACGTGAGCGGCGGCGAATTCAACGTGGCCGCCAACCTGTCTGACTGTTTCCGCATGCGTACGGCCATTGTTTCGGCCATGGTCGACTATCCCATCGGCGACCTGATCGCGGAACGGGTGCGGGCCATGGGCGTCAGGCCCATCTATAAACACTTCGAGCATAACGGCGCCACCGGCCCCAACATGGCCACCGTCTACAGCGACCGGGGCGCAGGTGTTCGTCCGCCCGTGGTCTTTTACAACCGCGCCAACGAGGCTGCGGCGCAGCTCAAGCCCGGCGACTTTGACTGGAAGGCCATCTTTTCCCGCGGCGTTCGCTGGGTCCACTGCGGAGGTCTCTTCGCCGCGCTCAGCCCCACTACCGCGCCGCTTGCCGCCGAGATGATGAAAGAGGCCAAGGCCGCCGGGGCCGTAACTTCGTTCGATCTCAACTTCCGCGAAAAGCTTTGGCGGATCTCCGGCGGCATCGATCACGCGGTTGAAACCATCGGCACCATCGTCGAGAACGTCGACGTCCTGGTCGGCAACGAAGAAGATCTCCAGAAAGGCCTCGGCATTCCCGGTCCCGATGTTCACGCCAAGTCCAAGCTCGATCCGGCGGTCTTCTTTGGCATGATCGAGCAGGTCACCAAAAAGCACCCGCAGGCGAAGATTGTGGCCACGACCCTCCGCGAGGTTCACTCAACGAATCGTCATAGCTGGAGCGCGGTGGCCTGGATCAATGGCAAGAATTACTCCGCGCCCACGGCGGAACTGGACGTGATTGATCGCGTGGGCGGAGGCGACGGCTTTGCGGCCGGCTTGATCTACGGCCTGCTCAGCGGCGAGAGCCCGGAAGAATCCCTCAAGCTCGGGTGGGCTCATGGTGCCCTGCTGACTACCTTCCCCGGAGACACCACGATGGCCAGCCTCGAGCAGGTTCGCACCCTGGCGAAGGGCGGTTCGGCGCGGATTCAAAGGTGAGAAGAACAGGGAATAAGGACCACGAAGCTAGACCGTCGCCATCAAGCCGCAGATTGACTGAACCGGCGACATAGGTGGGGGCATCAAAAGGGATGAGGGATCGATGATTTTTTTGACCCGGCGGGCTACGTTTTCAGCTTCGCATTATTACTGGAACGAAGCATGGACTGCCGAGAAGAACGAAGCAGTATTTGGCCGTTGCGCGAATCGCAACGGACACGGGCACAACTACACCCTCGAGGTGACCGTGGCGGGCGAGCCGGATGCTGTCACGGGGTTCGTGGTCGATTTGAAGTGGCTGAAGGACGTGATGGAGCGGGAAGTACTTGCCGGCTTCGATCACCGGCATCTGAATCTTGAGGTTGAGGAGTTCGGGCAGGGCAAGCTGATTCCGACGACCGAGAATATTGCGATTGTGGCGTGGAAGCGGCTGGAGCCTGCGATCAGGAAAGCTGCTGGCGCGCAGTTGAGCAGGGTACGGGTCTATGAGACGCCTGAGATATTCGCCGAGTACCGAGGCGGCGAATGAGCGGATCGACGACCAAAGCTGCAAAGGCGTATTTCGGGCGCCGGTACGCGCTGAGCGCGAGTCACCGGCTGCATGTGGATGCGCTGACGGCTGAGGAGAATCGGGCGGCGTACGGGAAGTGCAACAACCCTCATGGGCACGGGCACAATTACGTAGTAGAAGTAATGGTAGCTGGGCCGGTGGGCAGCGAAACCGGGATGGTAATAAACCTGGTGGACCTGGACCGGGTAGTGAATGAGCGGGTGGTGGAGCGATTCGATCACCGGAATTTGAATCTTGATCCGGCATTTGAGTGCAAGGTGCCGACGACGGAGAATTTTTCGCTGGTATTGGTTGAGATTTTGCGAGATGCACTGCCTGAGGGAAGTATCGAGCATCTGCGGATTGAAGAGACGGAGAACAATTTTTTCGAGTGCTGCGGCGATTGATTCTCGAGTTGCAGAAAGCTTCGCCGGAGGGAGCAGGGGGCTTTAGCCCCCTGAAAGAGGGATATTAAATGTGGGGCCTTTAGGCCTGGGTATTTGCTTGTCGCCTCCAGATCAAGCAACTTCAAATGTAGTACTGAGTGCTTGGGTCGAATGTTGGTGTTTTTGAAAGGGCACGAGTTTACTCGTGCCGCAAACGGCATCCTTTCAGTGTCGGGCTTTAGCCCTTGAGGGATGTCATTCGCGGCGGTTCAAACTTTCGCCACCGGTCGTTAAGTACGTGGTCACGGGAGAGGCAAAACAAAAATGGCGCAGCCAATTGCAGTGAACAAGGCAGTGAGACGGATCGCACCGAACGATGAGGGGCTGAGCCAGTTCAGCACGCAGGAGATTTATCGCGAGATTCTGAGTCGCCTGGGCGAAGACCCGAATCGAGACGGGCTGCTGGCAACACCCGCGCGCGTTGAGAAGGCGATGACTTTCCTGACCCGTGGATACAACGAGGATCCGTTGAAAGTTTTGCATGGCGCGCTGTTTGACGTGGACTACGACGAGATGGTGATTGTGAAGGATATTGAAATGTTCTCGCTGTGCGAGCATCACATGCTGCCCTTCTTTGGAAAAGTTCACGTGGCCTATATTCCCAATGGCAAGGTAATCGGGCTAAGCAAGATTCCGCGGCTGGTGGAAGTGTTTGCGCGGCGGCTGCAGGTGCAGGAGCGGTTGACGCGGCAGGTTGCGGATGCGATTCAGGACGCGATCAAGCCGCAGGGCGTGGGCGTGGTGATTGAGGCGCGGCACCTGTGCATGATGATGCGCGGAGTGGAGAAGCAGCATTCTTCCACGGTGACCAGTGCGATGGTGGGCTGCTTCAGGCAGAAGGAAACGCGTTCGGAATTCCTGTCGCTGGTGAGGCAGCCGACCAATCGGCTTTGAACATTTCTCTTTTTGTTGTAGAGGGACCCAACCCTGGCCGCAAGTGCAAAGACGCGGCGAGGGTGGGGCACCCGGCTGATTTGCGTTGAGCTATTTCTCGCGGGTTGTGTCCGCAGGCATCTTCGACGGCGTGAGCCAGCCCTCGCGCATGGCGTTTGAGACTGCCTTGGCCTGATGCAGCTTCTTGCGGGCCGTTTTCCTGATCTCTTTGAGGAGTGCCCGGTCTTCGGGTTCAGGGATGGCCTGGCTGGCGACTTGAGCCAACTGCTGCCAGTCGTGCCATTCGCCAATCTGATCTTTGACCACACTCAGCGCATCCACGAACGCCTTGTCCGATTCAGGCAGCGCCTGCAAAACGTAGCGAAGTTCTTTCACCTTGAGCCGGTAGGAGTGGATGTTGCTGACAGTGATGACCGGCCATGCAGTGAGTTCCGCGATGAGCTCGCCGACGGCTGCATAGAGCGGATCGGCAGGCGGGCGGGCGGCGGATGTTCGCGTCGCTCCGTGTGAG
>JBEKCW010000174.1:0-10051 GCA_050014675.1 Occallatibacter sp.
TGCTCAAGACGTGGCTCATGACCACAGAGGCTAAATTCCTCTGCGGAAGCTCTGCCTTAAGCCCTCTCTATGGCCGCTTTTCACTTGATCATCTATGGCCGCTTTTGGGTGATCACCGAGGAACAGACTTCGATAAGCGGCAAAAACTGGTTCGGGACCAGGGGGTCGGAGGTTCAAATCCTCTCTCCATGCCAATGTTTTCAATAACTTACAGTAGTTATTATCTCGGCTAAAAATTCGGCGTAGACGATTTTGTAGCGGCCAAAGCCTCCAAGTTCAATAAGCGGAAGCCCCGATAGCGTTCCTCCAGTGATTTTCTGGAAGGAATTCGTCTTCGGTCGTTCAGATTTTGAAGTTCATGTGCCCGGCCCCAATTGAGTGACATAAGACTAGACTGTGAGGACAAACGGCAAGTGCCAGGCCGTAAACTATGGGAGCTTGTTTCTGACAGAAGATTGGTCGCCAATCGTCAGGGGCCGGATCTCATTGTAGGAATTGTTTTGAGAGGTGCGCAATCAGTCCTTGGTTGGTTTATCTCTACTCTTTGAGCTAGAACGAGGGGATTCCGCCAGTGCATGAAGGACGAGAAGCCACTACGAGGCACAGCGAGATGCACGCACGAATGGCAATCGCTCATGTTTTGCCCTCCCGAACGCCTGACGGCTTAAAGAGTGCTCAACCTCTTGATGACCATCTGGCTGCGGTAGCCAAACTGGCCGGCGAGAAAGCAGCGCAGTTTAACGCGGAAGCGTGGGGGAAACTAGCCGGTCTTTGGCACGACCTGGGGAAATATAGCAACGACTTTCAAGCATATATCCGTAGCGCAAGCGGCTACGAGGCCAATTTAGTGGATGTCACTCCGGGAAAGGTAAACCACTCAAGCGCCGGGGCTCTCCATGCTGAAGCCGAGTTCAAGGCTTTGGGACTACCTCTGGCGTATGTGATCGCCGGACACCATGCTGGTTTGGCCGACTGGTTTGGCGATGCGAATGGGAACTCTTCGCTTGAAAGGCGGTTGCACGAGGGGCGGGAGGCTGGCCTTCTCGAACAGGCGCTGGTGGCTGCTCCACCAGCACTGTTACAACAGCAGCGACCGGAACTACGTCCACGAGAATTTGGTGATGCCAACGGGTTACACCTTTGGATTCGAATGCTCTTCTCCTGCCTTACCGATGCGGACTTTCTGGATACCGAGGCCTTCATGGATGAGGGCAAGAGCCGACATCGTGGAACCTATCCAGAGCTCGCCTCGCTGCTTCCGCAACTCAATGAAGCAATGAAGCGGAAGAGGGATGAGGCAAAGCCCTCGCACATTAACCTGATGCGTGCGGACGTGCTGCATCAATGTAGAGATAAGGCTGCGGGAGCGCCTGGACTCTACACGCTGACCGTTCCCACTGGTGGGGGAAAGACGCTTTCGAGTCTTGCCTTCGCACTCGAACACGCCGTTACCCACGGCAAGCGCCGCGTCATCTACGCCATTCCGTACACCAGCATCATCGAGCAGACGGCGGACGTTTTTCGCCAGATGTTTGGCACAGCTGTGCTTGAGCACCACTCCAATCTGGATTCCGAAAAGGAGACCGTCGAGAGTCGTTTGGCCGCTGAGAATTGGGATGCTCCGTTGATTGTGACCACCAATGTGCAGCTATTTGAGTCGCTCTTCGCGGCACGAACCAGCCGCTGCCGAAAACTGCACAATTTGGTCAACAGCGTAATCGTGCTGGACGAAGCACAACTCTTGCCGCCAGAATTCTTGCAGCCAATCCTTGACGTGATGCGCCTGCTGATCAAGCATTACGGGGTTACGTTTGTTCTCTGCACCGCAACGCAACCGGCGTTGGAAACGCGTGTTGATGGGCACGGCAGAACATGGCTGCGGGGCCTGGATGCGGCCACAGAAATTGTTCTCGGTACGGACGAATTGTATGCCAAGCTTCAGCGCGTGGAGGTTACGCTGCCGGGGAATCTGAACTCACCTGGCGACTGGGGCGAAATTGCGGACAGAATTGCGCAGCACACGTCCGTCCTGGCCATTGTCAACTCGCGCGCCGACTGTCGCGAATTGCATCGCCGTATGCCGCCGGGAACAGTGCATCTATCCGCACTCATGTGCGGGGAACATCGCAGTTATGTGATCAAGAAGATCAAAGTGACGCTGCCTAGGGAGCCTGTGCGCGTTGTCAGTACTCAGTTGATAGAGGCTGGCGTCGATGTCGATTTCCCAGTCGTCTACCGCGCGCTGGCGGGGCTGGACTCGATTGCGCAAGCGGCGGGCCGGTGCAACCGGGAGGGCAAATTGGCAAGCAAGGGGCAGGTCATTGTCTTTATGCCGCCTAAACATTCGCCACAAGGGCTTCTGCTCTACGGCGAAGACGCCTGCAAGATCATCCTGCATGAGCGCCCAGAGAACCCTCTGACGCCGGAACAATTCAAACGCTATTTCACTCACTACTACAGCAAGGTTGGCAAGGACGGGCTGGATAGGCATCGCATCGAGGAACTGCTGGCAAGAGATGCAGCTCAGTGCAAAATTCAGTTCCGCACCGCAGCCGATAAGTTCCAGTTTATCGGGGAAGATGGTAGCGTTCCGGTGATTGTTCCGTACACAAATCCAGAGGACGCCCGCCGCGACAGCCGTCAGCTCATCGCGCGGCTGCGGTCGGGAGAAATGCATCGCGATCTGTTGCGCGAGTTGCAGCGGTATACCGTTACGGCGCCCCAGCACGATTTTCTCAGTCTTTGTAATGCCGGAGATCTGGAAACACTTGCGCCCGGTCTCTGGGTTCTGAAAAACGAAACGGCATACAGTAACGATCTCGGCCTGCTCGTCGAAGAGACCGGCAACCCTGAACCCGGAAAGCTGTATGTTGGATAAGACTAACTATCTATGAATCAATTGTTTAAAGCCCCACAGTTTGTAGCTGTGGGGCTTTTTTAGTCGAGTGTTCCATCCCATTAGAGAGTGTTTCAACCCACGTTGTTCGATGAACAACGAACGTGCAGGCGTCATACGGGCATTTAGCGAACACATTGACGCCTGATGCTTTTATACCACATTATAGAGTGAACATATTGGTGACTTTTATGGATTGGCGGATAATTCGCGAAATCAGACTTCTGCTTGAGAGATTGCCCGAAGTGCGTTTTTGGGCCGTTTGGCTCCTGCTGCTGATCTTGATCATCGGATTTGTCCTTCAGGCACTCGGAGGGGCCATAAGCAGTCCACTGCTGTTGGGACGAGGCGGACACCCTTGAACCAGAGCAACTCTATTGCTCAAGTATGAACCCAAATTCAAGTTCAGGTTGTGAAGTTCAATTTGAAGGAGTGTAATTCTCCTTCCAGAGTCATCCCAGGAAGGCGGATCAGGAGGCGCAATGCCTACACGCTTTTGTCTAGAGATCAGCGGAGATTTCGCCTGTTTTACCCGTCCGGAAATGAAGGTAGAACGGGTGAGTTACGACATTATCACACCATCTGCGGTGCGAGCCGTATTTGAATCCATTCTGTGGAAGCCGGCAATTTGCTGGCAGCCGGAGAAGGTTGAAGTGCTCGCTCCCATTCGCTGGACTACGATCCGGCGCAATGAAGTGGGAAGCAAGCTCTCCGCAGCCAACGTGAAGAGCGCCATGCAGCGAGGCTCAGGCGCCTTGGCGCTCTACATAGAAGAGGAGCGGCAACAGCGCGCCAGTTTGCTCCTCCGCGATGTGCGATACCGCGTTACGGCCAGCTTCTCCTTGACAGGCAGAGCGGGTTCGGACGAGACCGCACAGAAGTTTGCCGAGATGTTCGGGCGTCGAGCAGCGAAGGGACAGTGCATCAACCAGCCGTATCTCGGCTGCCGCGAGTTTGCGTGCGACTTCCGTCTAATAGAGCCCGGCGAAAAAGCGGGCTCGATTCCCTCGGACTTATGTGGAGAGCGGGATCTGGGCTGGATGCTTTACGACCTCGACTTCCGCGATGTTACCTCGCCGCAACCACGTTTCTTTCAGGCGAGGATGAAAGACGGTGTCGTGAACATTCCATCTCGGGAGAGCGCAGAGGTGCGGGGATGATCCTCCAGGAACTGGCACGGTACTACGAGCGCAAGGCCAACAATGCGGATACAGCGCTCGCCCCCGAAGGCTTCGAGAAGAAAGAGATCCCCTTCGTGATCGTCATCGACAACGATGGAAAGCTCGTGCAGATTGAGGACACACGGAGCGGCGACAGCAAAAAGAAGCGCGCCCGGTACTTTCTTGTTCCCCAGGGCGTTAAGAAGACCTCCGGCGTTGCGGCGAATCTGCTGTGGGATACAGCGGAATATGTGCTCGGAGTGGATACCAAGGGGAAGCCTGAGAGGGTCTTGGTGCAACACGCTGCCTTTGTGGCTCGGCTGGCTGAACTGCCGACGGACGAAGCCGGTGTCTGCGCTGTCCGTTCGTTTCTTGCCAGTGTACCTCTGACGCAGCTTGAACAATCTCCTTGTTGGCAGGAGATTCGAACGACGAATCCCAATCTCTCGTTTCAGATTGCTGGCGATACGGAACTGGTTTGCGAGCGCGCCGCAGTTGTGAAAGTTCTGCGGGACAGCGCAGCGAACGAACCCGCAGAGACATCGAACCCCGCACGGGGCATCTGCCTTATCAGCGGGCAGGATGCTGAGATCGTTCGCTTGCATACGGCAATCAAGGGTGTGTGGGGGGCACAGACCGCCGGTGCGAATATTGTCTCTTTCAATCTTCGCGCCTTTGAGTCGTATGGAAAAGAGGAAAAGCAAGGGGAAAACGCGCCAGTGAGCAAACGCTCGATGGATGCGTATACCAAGGCTCTGAATCACCTACTCGGCAAGGACTCAACGCAGCGAATTCAGGTAGGTGATGCTTCTACGGTGTTCTGGGCCAGTGCGGAAAATTCTCTCGAGGACTCCTTTGCCAGCTACTTTTCGGAAGCGCCGAAGGACGATCCCGACAGGGGAACGCGCGCTGTCAAGGCGTTGTACGAGTCAGCCAAGCAGGGCAGCCGAAACGTTAGCGACGAATCAACGCAGTTTTTCGTCCTCGGCCTGGCTCCGAATGCTGCACGTATCTCCATTCGCTTTTGGCTGACAGGAACAGTCCAGGAGTTCTCGCACCGCATCGTCGAGCACTTTGACGACATCGCCATCGATCACGCTCCCTATGAGCCGCAATATCCTTCGCTCTTTCGCCTATTGGCCAGCACTGCTCTTCAGGGCAAGGCAGAAAACATTCTACCCAGCCTTGGCGGTGACACCATGCGGGCGATTCTATCCGGATTGCCGTATCCCGAGACGCTGCTATTGAGCGCCATTCGCCGCGTTCGCGCCGAGCAAGAGGTGAACTATCCGCGCGCCGCACTCATCAAAGCTTGCATCAACCGCCGTACCCGCCGGGATAGTCCGGCTCTTGAGGAGGAAATGCACGTGTCACTCGATCTTGCCAATACCAACGCGGGTTATCGTCTGGGAAGGCTCTTCGCTGCCCTTGAGAAGGTGCAGGACGAGGCAAGTCCGGGACTCAACGCCACCATTCGCGACCGCTTCTATGGCGCGGCGTCTTCCACGCCCGTCACCGTGTTCTCCAACCTGCTCAAGCTCAGCAAGCATCATCTGGCCAAAATCGAAAATCGTGGACGGGCTGTGAATCTCGAAAAACTGATTGGAGAGATCGTCGATGCTATCAACGGCGACGAGGGGTTTACCGCACACCTGACTATCGCCGATCAGGGCCGGTTCGCCATCGGCTACTACCACCAGAAACAGGCGTTCTACGCCAAGAAACCCGAACCCTCGGAAGGAGTATAAGAATGACCGCGCTGAAGAACCGCTATGATTTTGTACTGCTGTTTGACGTGAAGGATGGCAATCCCAACGGCGATCCGGATGCGGGCAACCTGCCCCGCATGGATGCGGAGACCGGGCGCGGCCTGGTGACCGACGTTTGCCTCAAGCGCAAGGTGCGCAATTACGTGGGTGTTGCAAAAGGAGAAGCCGCTCCCTTTGAGATTTATGTCAAGGAAAAAGCAATTCTTAACAAGCAGAACGAACGTGCCTACATCGGCATCGGTGCTGCGGAGCTGTTAAGCGGCGAGGACAAGAAGCGCAAAGGCGGTGACAAAGTTGACGAGGCGCGGGCCTGGATGTGTCGCAACTTCTTCGACGTGCGCACCTTCGGCGCGGTAATGTCTACGGGCGTGAATTGCGGCCAAGTGCGCGGACCGGTGCAATTGACCTTCGGACGCTCCGTTGATCCCATCGTTTCACTCGAACACTCGATCACGCGTATGGCCGTGGCGACGGAAGCAGAGGCAGAAAAGCAGGGCGGCGATAATCGCACCATGGGCCGCAAGTTCACGGTCCCTTATGGCCTCTATGTGACACACGGTTTTGTATCCGCGCATCTTGCCGCGCAGACCGGGTTTTCCGAAGAAGACCTCCAGCTCTTTTGGGAGGCGCTGGTCAACATGTTCGATCATGACCGCTCCGCAGCACGCGGCGAGATGGCCACGCGCGGCCTCTACATCTTCAAGCACGCCAGTGAACTCGGGAATGCTCCAGCGCACTCGCTCTTGAAACGCATTCAGCCAAAGCTCAAAAAAGGCGTTCTCGCCCCTCGCGACTGGGAAGACTACAACGAGATCGAAGTAAACAGAGAAGAGTTGCCTCAAGGCGTCGAGTTGCAAGTTCTGGGAGTATAACAGCAACACTGGCCCGCGTAGGAGACCAAATGGAACCGGACGACTTCATCATGTTGTCCGCGCTGCAACATCACAGCTATTGCCCGCGCCAGTGTGCTCTGATTCACGAAGAACAGAGCTTTGCCGGCAACCTCCATACAGCGCGCGGCAACGCCGTCCACACGCTTGTCGATCTCGAGGGCTACGAATTGCGGGCGGGCGTGCGCATCGAGCGGGCGCTGCCTCTGGTCTGCGAACAGCTCGGCCTGATTGGCAAGGCCGACATCGTCGAATTCCTTCCCGACGGCACGCCGTATCCCGTCGAATACAAGCACGGTCCGCGCCGCCAGCGGACGCACGATGACATTCAACTGGCCGCGCAGGCAATCTGTTTGGAAGAGATGACCGGCCATCCTGTTCCGCTCGGCGCTATCTATCACGCCAGCAGTCACCGGCGTCGTGAGGTTCCCATCACGCCGCAACTGCGCCAGCTTGTGGCCACTACAACCGCCGCAATTCGCGCCATGTTGCAGTCAGGGCGAATGCCTCCTCCGGTCAACGATGCTCGCTGCCGCGAATGCTCTTTGATCGATCTCTGTCAACCTCAGATGCTTGCTGGAGAAGCAAGACGGAAGTCTCTGCGCGCGAGCTTGTTCAGCGTTGAGGACTAATACCTGATGCAAACCTTGCTGAATACGCTTTACCTCACCCTGCCCGGCTATCTGCATCTTGACAATGACACTCTTCGTTTTGAGATCGAGCAGGAAACCCGCCTGCGGGTTCCGCTGCATCACATCGGGAGCGTGGTCTGCTTTGGCGATGTTCTGATTTCGCCAGCCGTCATGGGCAGGCTGGCCGAGGCAGGCAAGGCACTCGTTCTCCTCGACCGCAACGGCCGCTTCAAAGCCCGCCTAGAAGGCCCCATCAGCGGCAATATCCTGCTCCGCCAGGCACAGTTCGCACGGGCCAACTCTCAGGAGTTTGCACTGGCTCATGCCAAAGCCTGCATTGCGGGCAAGTTGAAAAACAGCCGCTACGTGCTGCTGCGCGGCGCACGAGACGCCAATGAGGAGGCCGATGCCGACGGCCTTCGTAAGACCGCCGAAGCTCTGGCCATCAACCTGCGCCATCTGGAGTCCGCGCAAACTCTCGATGTTGCACGCGGTCTTGAAGGCGAATCGGCACGGCGCTATTTTGCGGCGCTACCCTGCCTGATTCGTGCCGACCAGCGTGTAGCCTTTACCCCGGATGGTCGAAGCCGGCGCCCTCCACAAGATCGTATGAATGCGCTTCTCTCTTTCCTCTATAGCATGTTGATGAACGACTGCCGCACCGCGCTCGAATGCGTTGGACTCGATCCGCAGCTTGGCTATCTCCATGCCGTGCGTCCCGGCCGTGCCGCGCTGGCCCTCGATCTGATGGAAGAGTTTCGCTCCATCCTCGCTGATCGCCTAGCCTTGACACTGGTCAATCGCAAACAGCTCCAATCCGATGATTTTGAAGAGCGCCCTGGAGGCGCGGTCCAACTGCATGACGCTGCGCGCAAGACGCTGATTCTTGCCTTCCAGGAACGCAAGCAAGAACTCACTTCCCACCCGCTGCTCGATCAAAAACTGGCCATCGGCCTACTGCCGCAAATCCAAGCCCGGCTCCTGGCGCGGGTCATCCGTGGTGAAGCCGAAGACTACCTTCCCTACCTGGAGCGTTAGCCATGCTCATCCTTGTCTGTTATGACGTATCGACCGAGACGCCTCAGGGCCGCAGACGATTGCGTCGGGTGGCCAAAGCGTGCGAAGCGGTCGGCCAGCGTGTACAGAAGTCGGTCTTTGAATGCCGCGTAAGCCGGATGCAATACGAAGAATTTGAACGGACCCTGCTTGAGGAAATCGATCAATTGGAAGATTGTCTGCGCCTCTACCGGCTCACCGAGCCGTCCAGCCAATTTGTCAAAGAATATGGTAAATTCAGGGCAATCGATTTTGACGGGCCGCTGGTCGTCTGAGCCCCTAAGCGCGAACCTCCAACTCCCGCCAAAACCGGCTTGGTTCGCGCTATGCATACCCCGATGATTTTCAACGAGATACCTTTTGCTCCATCGTGTGGCTCGTCCCGGCGATGCTACACACGTTGGAGGTTCGCGTCTGGTACGCGGAATAACCATGATCTGCAAGGGTTTGCAAGTGCGAAGCATCACCCGGCAGCGATGCCGGGTGCGGATTGAAACGTGGTGATGGTCAGCGTTCCGTCGAGCGCCTGAAGCATCACCCGGCAGCGATGCCGGGTGCGGATTGAAACTTTTTCTTCTGGAGTCTCTTCGGCATCGCGTGCAGGCATCACCCGGCAGCGATGCCGGGTGCGGATTGAAACCCACCGATGCGGAGATTCTCGCAGGTGTGCAGGGCATCACCCGGCAGCGATGCCGGGTGCGGATTGAAACTAACCGGCAGCGGAGGTGCTGCGGAGGCAAGGACGCATCACCCGGCAGCGATGCCGGGTGCGGATTGAAACCAAGCACTTGCTGACGCGAAACGTGGACAAAAGCGCATCACCCGGCAGCGATGCCGGGTGCGGATTGAAACCGTTCGGCGTCTCCCACCATTCAATGTCTTCACCGCATCACCCGGCAGCGATGCCGGGTGCGGATTGAAACTTTTGAGTATAGACGCAACCTATGGTAATCTGCAGCATCACCCGGCAGCGATGCCGGGTGCGGATTGAAACTACAGCCACGCAACCGTAAACCACAGCGCTGGCGAGCATCACCCGGCAGCGATGCCGGGTGCGGATTGAAACAACTTGCTCAGGCCCGCTCCCCGCGTTTCTGGCCGCATCACCCGGCAGCGATGCCGGGTGCGGATTGAAACCATGCTGTTTTCTCCCTTCCTACAGGTAAATGGCGCATCACCCGGCAGCGATGCCGGGTGCGGATTGAAACCCGGTATTTGGGTTTGCTGAAATGGGTACCACGTGCATCACCCGGCAGCGATGCCGGGTGCGGATTGAAACTTCCCGTCTCCGAGTCCAATTGCCCACGGCCATCCGCATCACCCGGCAGCGATGCCGGGTGCGGATTGAAACTCTTGACCAGTGGGGAGCCAGAGATGTGATCGGGGCATCACCCGGCAGCGATGCCGGGTGCGGATTGAAACTTGCCGGTAGCCGATGCTGCGCCCCTCTCGCCGGGCATCACCCGGCAGCGATGCCGGGTGCGGATTGAAACTTTGGATTGCCCGCGAGAAAGGAAAAAGCGATGGGGCATCACCCGGCAGCGATGCCGGGTGCGGATTGAAACTAACCCTTTAGAGTGGGTGCAGAGCGTGGCGCTGCATCACCCGGCAGCGATGCCGGGTGCGGATTGAAACCGCTGCGCTCTGA
>JBEKCW010000175.1:0-10421 GCA_050014675.1 Occallatibacter sp.
CGCGATAAAGTAGATATCGCCATCTGCCGAATGCCGGTGGATCCAATCCAATTGCGCGTCCCCGGGTAATGCTCTCAGTTCAACGTCGGGTTGAAGTCCGTCGTCCTTTACGACCTCATCCAGCCCCTTACCCCAGATCAAGCGCCCCTTGCCGACCGTTCTCATTCCGGAAGAACCCATGTCAGTTCCCCAAAGCGCATCCGCCAATTGCTTGAGCTGCTCGTCGGAGGCGGGATAATTCGTGAGCCCAGGCGAACTTTTCGGAGGCAATCCCACCAGGGTGATTCCGCCCTTTACCAGCTCACTGATTTTTTGCAAGACAGGGACGGTCATCTCAGTTCCAACGCCCTCAGGTATTACCAAGTAGCGATATTTCATGCCATCGCGCAAGGCGATGCGGCCATCTTGTGCGCTCGCCCGCGTCAGCAGCACCTGTGCATTGACGGTGTCGAAGTTATATCCCGGAAGAGGCTTGCGGTCGATGAGCGCGAAATTCGGAATGGTTTCGCCGCAGAAGTAGAGAATATCGGCCGCGAACGATCCCTGCCGCAGCATGTATTGGCACCGCGCGAGGTAGGTCAGCCATGCATGGCTCTTCTCCCACCATGTAACATTTCGGTCGAAGTGTGTCCCGACGTGGGCCCACTGATAGCCTGGCTTCGCATCCATTTCAGATTGAAGGGCGGAAAAGTTAATCACCTGGCGGGTCACTCCAAGGCAAAATGCGCGGTCTCCAATGGGCTTAAGATAGTACGGGTATTCTGTCCAGTCATCATTGAAGTTCGTGTACGACTCTGCCTGCGACAGCTGCTTTCCATAAATATGAGCGGCCGTGGCCGCCTGCCGCGCACATCCTGCGTACCCGTCATCACTTACGGGGCGCCAAACAGAGCTTTGAAAGAAAGGCGCCGACGTGCCTTCTTCCTTTGTTGGGTTCGGGTCGGGGCTCGGATGACCGAGCAAGGCGAGTCGAGTGGCCCAGAACTCTCCCATCGGTATGTCGTCGGCGCCATCGCATTCCAGGCCGTCTATGTCATGCGTGAAGAACGGTCCGCCTGCCTCTGAATGAGTCCCCAGGCCATGTTCGTGCGACAGCTTGCTTAAGCGCCCATAGTAGTTCTCGGCAACCAGGTCGGCCAGTGTCCGCCGGTAGTCCCAGAGGAAACGCTTTGTAAGCTCCTGACTGTTCACGATTCTTTTTGCCAATGCGGGCAGGTATGGCGTTGGATCGTACTCCCGGCGAGACTGGAACTCCTTCACGAATGCTGCGGTCCACGTTGGCTGGCCGATTTCCCAACTGTCGATATGCGTGTACTTCAAAGTGCGCCCAGCCAGCGGCCCGGCGTCTTCGATCATTTTTGCTGCCGTATGCGCAAAGTGACGGTCCATGGCCAGTGCACTTAGCGGGTCGATCTCCCAACCCAGCCTCTCGGAGGACGTGTACTCAGATGAAGAGTATTTTGTTCTTGCCTGCGTCATCCTGTATCCGAGCCGCAGGATTGTCCATTTTCCATCGGGGACGCTCCACTCCAGTGTCCCTTCCAAAGTTGAGCCGGACAGGTTTACGGCCTTCTTCTCGTCCCATATGCCATCATCTCCGACCGGGCAAGCTACCACAGAGATATCGCGATACCAGCCCTGCAACTCCCCTGTGGCGCCGTAGAATTCTTCCAAATCCGGGTAATCGGGCTGCTTCAAATTTCCGCGGAATAATGCAGGCCCCTCAACGTGGGTTTCACTCCAAACGAAGGCTTTGATGGCATCCTCGCGCTCAACCCACGGGCCCCCGGCATTCCAGCCACTACAAACGTTGATCCCCATCTCGATACCGAGCCGTCCAGCCTCTTCGACTGCGTGGCGAAAGTGTCCCCGCCATTCATCGCTCATGAATTCGGGGCCTTTCGGAGACTCAAGACCGCCGGTGCCCGCATCGAAGACCAATACGCCGGAGATCCCCTGCTTCTTCATCTCTTCAAGGTCCCTGGTGATGCCTTCTTTGCTGGACGCGCCGTCAAGCCACCACCAGTAGACCCACACTTTCGCGGAATCGGGTGGCACGAGGAAGGTATTCTCCGAGAATCCCGTCTCTTCCGCAGCTGATACCGGCTGTTTGCCGAATATCCATGCGGGCCCGGCGCTCAGGACGATCGAAGTCATGGCCACGCTGGACAGGAAGTTACGCCTTGTTATACCGGCCGGTGCGACCATGCCTCTTTCGTTGTCCAGGGCGTGATCAGCATTTGCAGTTTTGACTTCCCGGGAGCGTTCCTTCACAAATCCGTCCTTATTCCTGCTCAATTTGTTTGTTTCGATCGTAAAGTTGTATTCAGAAAGTCTTTGGCCTTTTGAGGGCTTGCAACACAGCCTGATAGGCTTCTTTATCGAGGGGATTGCTCCGCACCTGGAAGTGCAGCTTGCAACTGGTCATCGAACGTAGTCCCTGTAGAACCGCTTTGTGCGAGGAGCAGTTTTGCCTGTACGCAGAAAAGGCGAACCATCAAGAATCTGCGTCGCTCCATTTTGTCGCCGCTCCCTGCTGAATTTTACCGATAGCACACTGAATTTGTTCTGAGAGAGGAAGACGGCGTTCACGCCAATGCCAAGGCAGCGAAAGCCGGGATTACGCGAGTGCATCTTTCGTTGACAATTCAGTGTCTAAGTGAGGTAACCTAACATTTCTTTCATAGCGTGGTCAAGACAAACTGGTATGATTCCAAAGAAAAGCCGCGAAAATTGCCCATGAATGGTACTGCCCGGTACGTCAACAAATGTTGCTGTAGCCCCGAATCGCAGGGAAGACCAAGCGCGAGTACCATGTGGATTTGAAGCCGAAGTGCCGCCGCAAATTGTTGTGCGGGCAGTTGCGAAGGCATTTGGGCCAGGTGTTGCGCTCGTGGGCGTAGTTAAATGTGGCTAGGGATGGCTGGACGAAGCGCCCTTATGAGCAGCAGGGAACAAGCACCGGGGAGAGCCGCTTGAAGACGATTGAGCAAATTGCGCGCGCTTTTTGTGAAGCTGAGGCGTCGAGGGATATCGAGCGTATCGTTTCATTTTTCGCGCCCGATGCCGAGTTGGGAAGTGCGACCAGCAAACGGAAGGGACATGCGGCAATCCGCGAATACTACGCAGTCGCAGCAGCCCAATTTCCCGGCCTGGCGGTCGAAGTCGGCCGAGTCTATGGGAACGACGCCGAAGCGGCGATCGAATGGCATGCCGTTTTCACGGACCGCGGAGGCCGCACTTATCCGCAAAGTGGCGTCAGTCTTTTTCGGCGCGAGGGAGAATTGATCGCCTCACTGACACATTACGACGATCCGACGCCGCTGACTTGTGCACTCGCACCGGTCGTACAAATCGCACGGAAGGACCGATTCGCCGGCTGCTCGGTGCTGGTAACGGGGGCTGGCAGTGGTATCGGCGCCGCGACTGCACGGCAATTCCTTGCCGAAGGCGCTCGTGTAACAGCGATCGACGTGACGCAAGAGAGCCTTGAGCGGCAGCGGAAGAGCCTGGGCGAGCTTGCTGGGCAATACCAGCCGCTGGTCGGCGACGTGACTGATCGCAAGTCCTATGGCAGCATTCTCGAGGCGGCGGTGGATGCAAACGGCGCGCTGCACGTTTTGGTGAACAATGCCGCCGTGTTCCTGCTCGCGGGAGTCAATGCCACCGACCATCAGTGGCAGCGAACAATGGATGTCAATGTAATTGGGCCAGCGCTGCTGACCGCACGCGCGGTTGAAGCGCTCGCTCGCGGTGGGCGCGGGTCGATCGTCAACATCGCCAGCGTTTCCGCGCAGGAGGGCCAACCCGACCGCTGGACCTACAATGCATCAAAAGGCGCGATCGTGGCGATGACGAAATGCCAGGCACTTGACCTTGCGCCGCGCGGCATCCGCGCCAATTCGTTAAGCCCGGGCTACGTTTGGACCGATGTGATTGACCGTGCCGCCGGCGGGGATCGCGCCAAATGGGACCCGATCTTCGGGGCCGCTTGTCCAATGCGTCGCTGCTCCGATCCATATGAGATCGCAACTGCGGTTGCGTTTCTCGCGTCAGAGGAAGCGTCGTACATAACGGGCACCGATCTTATCGTCGACGGCGGCCTGGTTTCGATGACACCGGATGCGCTGACTCATTATGAGTTCAGCTGATGGGATGCAGCACCTCGGGATGTTCGATCACGGCGTTGTTTCATTCGTATAGTATGGTGGCTTATTGAAATGGCAAAAATCGTTCATGTAGATTTCTTGATGGTTGACTTGAAGCCGAAGGTGAAGCGTGTCGACGCAATCCAGAGCTTTGTGAGCCAGGAGACTCCTTTTGTCCGGATCATCGATTCAGACGGAGCGGAGGGTCGCGGCTATGGCTACACCATCGGTACCGGCGGCCGGGGCGTGATGTCGCTGATCGAGCAAACCCTGGCGCCATTGCTGATCGGACGAGACGCGGACGAGATTGAGGCAATCTGGCGCGCAATGCTGTTCACGACCCATGCCACTACGGTTGGCCCGATCACGGCCATTGCCATGGCGGCGATCGATATCGCCCTGTGGGATCTTCGTTGCCGCCGCGCAAAGCTGCCGCTTTACAAACTCGCAGGCGGGGCACAGCGATCGGTGCCTCTTTACACGACGGAGGGCGGCTGGCTTCACATGGATACCGCGGCCTTGGTGGAAGACGCACTTGCGGCCAAGGAGCGCGGCTTTGGTGGATCGAAGCTCAAGATCGGCCGCCGGCCACATGAGGATGTTGCACGCATTGCGGCGGTACGTGATGCGGTAGGGTACGATTTTGAGATACTTACAGATGCCAACCAGGCGTTTACGGTTGACGAGGCGATTCGTCGAGCGAGACTTTACGAGCCTTTCGATGTCGGCTGGATTGAAGAACCGCTGCCCGCAGAAGATGTCGACGGCCATGTAAGGTTGTCGAACGCAACGACGATCCCGGTTGCGGTCGGAGAAAGTATCTATAGCCCTTCTCATTTCAGGGACTATTTGCAGCGGCGGGCATGTTCGGTTGTTCAGGTGGACGTTGCGCGGATCGGCGGAATCACGCCGTGGCTCAAGGTGGCTCACATGGCAGAGTGTTTTAACGTCGTTGTCGCGCCGCACTTTCTAATGGAATTGCACGTATCGCTTTGCGCGGCAGTTCCGAACGCTCGCTGGGTGGAATACATACCTCAACTCGACCCGATCACGACGGAAACGATGAAGATTGAGGATGGGCGAGCGGTTCCAAGTGACGAGCCGGGAATTGGGATTGCATGGGACGTTAAAGCAATCGAGCGCATGGCGGTCGTGTCCGGCAGCGTTGGAAACAACTGAGCTTGCCCTGGTGTGAAACCAGGATGGTTTGCAAGAGACATCGCGATGAATTTCTGACGGTGACTCTACAATTTGAATTTCACGTTCGGATCTGACCGAGAAACAGCTCCGACACCACTCTTACACCCACAGAGGAAATCATATGAAGCTCTGCCGTTATGGCGCCCGGGGACAAGAAAAGCCGGGACTCATCGACGCCGAGGGGCGTATTCGCGACCTTTCTGCTCATATTCCGGACATCAACGGCGCTGAGATTGGCGCCGAGGGCGTGACGAAGCTGGCCGCGATCGATCCAGCCTCATTGCCGCTCGTGACGGGCGACGTGCGTTATGGCGCGCCAGTGAGCGGTGTACAGAAGTTTATCGCGATCGGCCTCAACTATGCAGACCACGCCGCCGAATCGAACCTGCCGATTCCCGCGGAGCCAGTGGTTTTCAACAAGTGGGTCAACTGCCTGCAAGGGCCGAACGACCCGGTGATCATTCCTCGTGATTCGAAGAAGACCGACTGGGAGGTGGAGCTCGGCGTTATTATCGGCAAGCGCGCCAGCTATGTCGAAAAAGAAAACGCGCTTTCACACGTTGCCGGGTACTGCGTGGTGAACGATGTTTCCGAGCGCCATTGGCAACAGGAGCGCGGAGCTACCTGGGACAAGGGGAAGGGATTCCCGACATTCGGTCCGGTCGGTCCGTGGCTGGTTACCGCCGACGAAGTGGGAGATCCGCAGAACCTCTCCATGTGGCTCGACGTCAACGGCAAGCGCGTGCAGAATGGATCGACCAGGACCATGATCTTTACCGTTGCGGAAATCATCGCCTATTGCTCGCAATTCATGACGCTCGAGCCGGGCGACATTATCACAACCGGCACACCGCCAGGCGTTGGTTTAGGGCAGAAGCCCGAACCCTGGTACCTCCAGGCTGGAGACGTCGTAACACTCGGTATTGAGAAACTCGGCAATCAGCGGCAGAATTTTGTTGCGTGGAGCGCTGCTTAACGCGCATAGCCTGTATGAGTTCGCGCGGGAATAAAGCCGGCCGCGGTGTTCGGGTGAGTTCTGCGTATATCGCTTGTCGGCCTGACTGGATTCTTACGTGGACCAGCCGCCGTCGATGACGTGAACTTGGCCGGTCGTGAAACCGGACTCGTCAGAGGCCAGGTACAAAGCCAAGGCCGCAATCTCAACTGTTCGACCGAACCTGCCCATCGGCTGACGAGCCACAAATGCGGCGAAGGCGCTTTCATAGTCGCCGGTCGCGCGAAGGCGCTCGTGGAGAGAAGGCGTTTCGACAGTGCCTGGACAAATGGCATTGCATCGCACACCCTTTGTCACGAAGTCAGCGGCGACCGATTTGGTAAGCCCAACAACGGCTGCCTTGCTGGCACCGTAGGCGCAACGGTTAGGCACTCCCTTTACAGAAGAAGCCACCGACGCCATATTGATGATCGAACCTCCGCCCTTATTCAGCATTCCAGGGAGGACGGCACGAATTGTCCGATACATTGAGGTCACATTCAGGTCGAATGTCATCGCCCAGTCATCTGGAGAACAATCGAGGACCGAGCCATTCGGCACAATGCCGGCGCAGTTAAACAGGATGTCGATTGGTCCAGCGGCTTGAACCACTTCATGGATCATGACCGCGTTACGCACATCCAACTTTGCGGTATTGCATCCTTCCAAACCCTTCAGGGCCTGCTCGTCGATGTCGGTGGCCCATACGGTTGCGCCTTCCAGCGCGAACATTTGCGCCGTTTCCCGGCCGATTCCCTGGCCGGCGGCCGTAATGAATGCCGTTTTACCACCCAGGCGATTGCTCTTTCCGTGCATTACTTATGATCCTTTCTTATCTCCGGCATATTCGTTGAAGCGTCGTCTCTCTTCAAGATCATTGCACCCCGGCCTGGAGTTTTCGGGGCTCACAATACAGCAGGGAATCGACCAGTTGACTAAGGTGATTGTTCGATGGGTTCGAAAACCAGGACCGTCAGCAGGTTCTCAGGGCTGCTCGTTTCCATCTCTCTCTGGCTATCTCAGGGTGGCGCAACATATGTTGACATATCAAACAGTATCACTCGTCGGCGATTGCGGCGATTTTATTGCCGATTATGTGTTTTTCTGTTGACCATGCGAGGAGGAAATGTTAGCTTTGGCGACCATGGCATTAGAGTATCAACAATGGTTGCATATCCAAAACCTGACAATGGGCCGCCTTCATATTCGCGTGAATGCCATCTTCCTGTCCCTGAATAAGTTAATGTGAATTAGTGGAAGGATCGGTGGAAGGGCAGGCTCATTTGTGACCTATCGGGAAGGCGAGAAAAATCAGCAAGGGAGCGAGACACACATGGAACGTAAATACGCAGTCATTCTCGGAAACCTGGGTAACACCAGAGATCGTTTTTGCAACGGGTACAAGGATAACCCTCCCTCATTGGAAATGCTGAAGCAGGCTGCAAAGATCCCGCATGTTTCAGGGATCGAACTGGTTGGCACCTGGGATATCCGTCCTGACAATGTCAAGGAGATGCGGCATGCATTCGTAGACCTGGGCATGGAGTGCGTCTCGATCATTCCGGATGTCTTCGGGGACAAGATATATTCCAAAGGTAGCTTTTCAAGCTCCGATGCCACGATTCGAAGAAGAGCAGTAGATCACGTTCGTACGATGTGCGACGCTGGCGCAGAGCTTGGTTGCCAGCTAATCAATTTGTGGCCAGGTCAGGACGGCTACGATTATCTCCTGTGCGCGGACTATGAAGCCGAGCGGGAATGGTTTTGCGAATCCATGTCACATCTCGCCGGCCTCTATCCCGGCATGAAGTTCTCTTTGGAATACAAGCCAAAGGAGCCGCGCACTCATTCCTATTTGGCTCGCATGGCGGACACTTTGCTTCTCGCTCTTGAGACAGGGGCGACCAATGTGGGCGTGACGATTGACACAGGCCACGCTTTTGTCGCCGGCGAAGTGGTAGGCGAATCGATCGTACTGGCGAAGAGAGCCGGGGATCGTCTCTTCCATATGCACTTCAACGACAACCATATGACCACCGATGACGACATGATCGTGGGAACGGTTCATAGCGTCGCCTATCTCGAAACCCTATATTGGCTGGATCGATGCGGTTACCAGGGATGGCTTTCGATGGACCAATACCCGTATCGCGAGGATGCCGCTGGAGCGATTGGCGAGAGCATTCTGTGGTTGCGTCAATTCGATGCGATCCTGGAGCAAAACCGCGAGGCAATCGACACGCTGGTGCAGCGGCGGGATCCTATCTCCACGTCTCGGTTTTTGCGTTCTGTGCTTGCTCCGGCAGCAAAGTCGCAAGATGATTCTCAAATGCGCACTGTAGCCCATGAGGCGTAGGGGAAAGCGCAGTGACTGCCGGCAACAGCGCGCGGCGCACCGGCCGTTTGCAAAAACTGCTTCAGGTCGCCAATCGCGACAGGGAAATCTATTTTCGTCAACCGGAAGAAGGAGACTGGGAGCGAAGACCCGATTCCTGCGTTTCCTGTTTATGGTTGCCCGAATCGCCATTTTGAGTACCACTCTCGACCCTTCATAAAGTTGAAATGGAGCGCCGACTTTAGTGCTGGAGAGTGTGATGCAAGGGGCGCGATTGCGAATGATGCTGCGAATGCGCGCATCCACTTTGGCGCGGTAGTTGGAATGTTTCGAATCTTTTTCGTGAGGGATTATGGATCGGCGGGACTTTTTGAAGGCGGCGACGACAGCGGCAAGTGGCGCTGCGACGGAACAACTGTTCACTCCTTTGTTGCGTGCTGATGGCATGCCGCAAGAGAGCCAGCGCCCGAATGGCCAGGGAGCCGTTGCTGCGATTGCGGTTTCGAATCTCCGTTGCGAATCCGCCACGAATCCGCTGGGAATTGACGCGCCTTCGCCGAGGCTGAGCTGGATTCTAGCCTCAAGCAAAAAGAGGCAGAAACAAACTGCATACCAGATCCTGATTGCAAGCGACGAAGACAAACTGCGGAATGAGCGACCTGATATTTGGGACTCAGGGAGAGTCGTTTCAGATCAATCGACCCAGATTGTGTATGGAGGCCCTGCGCTTGTTTCGCGACGGCGTTATTTATGGAAGGTTCGTGTCTGGGACAAAGACGGCGCAGCCAGCAAGTACAGCGAGACTGCATGGTGGGAGATGGGGCTGCTGACACCGCAGGACTGGAAAGCTGAATGGGTGGGGTACTTAGCAGGGTGGCCTGGGCGAGCTCTCTATTTTCGCTGCAACGTCACAAGCAGCAAAACCGTTGAGCGCGCGCGCATATACGTCAGCGGGCTTGGCTACTACGAATTGAGGCTCAATGGATCCAAGGTGGGCGACCATGTGCTCGATCCCGGTGTTACGGATTACGCAAAGCGGATTCTTTACTCGACGTATGACGTGACCGACAAGCTCAAGGATGGACTAAACACGATTGGCGTGATCGTAGGCAACGGATGGTATGGCGTTCCGCGGCTGAATCTGCAATGCGAAATTACTTATGCCGATGGCTCCATCGACACTGTCTATACGCACCAGGGATATTACCAGGAGCCCGGCGGACGGTGGCTTGTTACAAGTGGTCCGATTATCGAGAACAGTATTTACAACGGTGAGACATACGATGCACGTCTCGAGAAAGATGGATGGGATGCCCCCATCGATTCCTCCGAGCTATTCGACAATGCGATCGATAGAAGGGAGGGGTGGGCGATTGTCGACTCCCTTCGCCCCAAGAGCGTCACTGAACCAAAGCCGGGAGTTTTTGTTTTTGATATCGGTCAGAATATGGCTGGTTGGGCTCAGATTCAAGTTAGTGGAGCGCGAGGGACAAGGCTGGTGCTGAAATTCGGCGAAATGGTGCTAAAAGATGGAACTATCGACCAAACCAACCTTTTCACGGCAACTGCTACGGATGTGTATATCCTCAAGGGCGAAGGCACAGAATCATGGGAACCGCGCTTTACCTATCACGGGTTTCGCTATGTCCAGCTTGAGGGCTTTCCCGGACGACCGAGTCTCGATACTCTTACTGCGAAGGTCGTACGCTCTTCGGTAGAGCCGTCTGGAACGATTGAGACCAGC
>JBEKCW010000176.1:0-9848 GCA_050014675.1 Occallatibacter sp.
TCTCCCAAGAATCACGCAGGGGCTAAAGCCCCGAGTTCTTTTTACGGGCCTTATTGGCACCACTAAAGCCGTACCCTGATACAAGACCCTTAGTACCTCAGTTACTTAGTCCCTCAGTCCCTGGCCCCTGTCTTTTCACCGCTGATCGATCAGCTTAATCGTCTCCATGAACACGTCGCCGTCAATCGTCAAACTGTGCGCGCTGATTTTGTCCATGGTGTCCTGCGCCGTGTGGTGATAGCTGTTGTTGGGGCCGTAGTCCAAATCGATTACGTCGATTGACGGCACTCCGCGCTCGACAAAGGGCAGGTGATCGTCTTCAACCGCCATGTCTTGCTGGAAAAAGTAGCGCTGGTCGCCGAATTTCTTTGCCGCCTGCGCCACCAGCGAAACCAGCCACCCGGTTGAATTCGTCTCTCTCTGGATGTCGAGGTCCTTGTCGCCAATCATATCGGCGAGGATAAATGCCTTGATCTGGCCGAGCGTTCCGTCGCGGCCCCATTTTGCGGCCAGGTGCCGGCTGCCATAAGTCGAGTCAGTTGCCGACCACTCCTGGATCGCTTCTTCGCCGTCGAAGAAGACAAGCCACACCGAGTATCCATCGAGCTTTTTGCCGTTCACCGTTTCGGCGCGCAGTCGGTCGGCAATGGTCATCAGCAATCCGGTGGTCGATGCGCCGTCGTTGGCGCCCACAAAGTTGATGTTGCGCAGCGGGTAGTTGGTCTCGTAATGCGTGCCCAGCACAATCACGCCCGGCTTGGTTCCCGGGTAGCGAATGATAAAGTTGCGCAACGGCACCGGGCCAATGGGCGTGTCGGCGGTAAAGGTGTCTTCTTCGCGCTGGTCATGCAGAAAGTGCGCGCGCAAAAACTCCTCGGCCTTCACGTGTCCCGGGCCGGTCGGCCAGCGCGGACCGATGGCTGCAAACTCGCGTGCGTATTCGTAAGCCTTGGCGCCGTCGAAATGCTGGGCTTGTGCGGAAACCGGCACGAACAACAACAGCAGGGAAAACAGGGCGGCCGCGACAAAGTCCTTCCCATGTCCCCAAATGCGAGGGACATGGGGCACCCACTGTCGAGGTGAGCCCGCTCCGACCCTAGCGGCAAGAACAAAAACGCCGCGAGGGTGGGGCACCCGTTTCTTCGAAGCAAATCTCACGCCTGCGCCGCCTCCTTTTTCCTTTTGCGCGAAGGATGCACCCACCACGCCACCGCAATCCCCACCAGGTAAAGCGCCATCATCGGGACCGCGTAGATGCAGACCGTCCAAACGTCGGGGCTGGGGCAGATGATGGCCGCCACCAGAAAGACGGCCAGAATGGCATAGCGGATGTTCTTCCAAAGAAATCGCGGGCTTACGATACCGAACAAGGCCAGAAAGAAGATGAGAATCGGCAGCTCAAAGCTGATGCCCAGGCCGAGAATGATCGAGAGAAAGAACCCCGTATACTCCTCGATGGTGACCACCGGATTGAAGTTTTTCCCGAACCCGACAATCAGAATCTTCAGCGCGCCGGGCAGCACAAAGAAATATCCAAAGCCTGCCCCGATAAGAAACAACCCCACCGTCGCCGCCATGAACGGAATTACGAACCGTTTTTCTTTCTGGTAGAGCCCCGGCGCAATAAACAGCCACACCTGGTAAAGAATGAAGGGCGAAGCCAGAATTGCGCCGCCGATCAGCGATACCTGTAAATACAGGTTCAGCGGATCCATGGGGTGCGTGTAATTGAGCTTGATGTGCAGATCGCTGAGCGGCTTCTGCACCAAGCCGTAAAGCCTCTCGTGGAAGTAATACGCCACAATGAACCCTGCAATCAGATAAAGGGCCGAGTGAATAATGCGCTTGCGCAGCTCCTCGAGGTGCTCCATCAGGCTCATGCCCGGGAGGTCCGCGCGGTCGCTCATTGCTTTTCGCGCCTTGTCGATTGCGTCGCCGGGGTCAACCATGGTGGCTTTCCTGTTCCCCGGGCGCGCCTGTCGGCTGCGCGGCGGCTTCGTTGACGGCTTTCAGTTCAGCTTCGTATGCGGTCTGTTCGGCTTCGGGTGCTGTGGGGGGCTCAGCGGCTGACTCGGACTCAGTCGCGGCTGCTGGTTCCTGAACCATCCGCGTCGGCGGCGCCGACGGAATCTGCTCTCCAGTCGACGGAGGCTGAATGCGAAGCCCTGCACTCTCTCCCGGCGTTTCTTTGGATTCTTCGGCCGTAGCATTCATGTATCCGCCGGTAAACGACTGCGGAGGCGCCGGAGTCTGGCCCGCGGCCAGCAGCTTTTGCCGCTCCGCTTCTTCTTTCTTGCGCCGGTCGGCTTCCTCTGAGTTGCGCAGTTCCTCTTCCATCTGGAACTTGAAATCGTTTGAGGCCTTGCGGAACTCGTACATCAGTTTGCCGATCTGGCGGCCGATCTGCGGCAGCCGACGCGGCCCAAACACCACAAGGGCCAGCAGCATCAGAAAGATCGAATCCGACATTCCAAAGCTGGCAATCTGAATTGTTGGTGGAATTGGCATGAAGCTCAATGATAACTGCCCGCGGAGAGGGGTCACAAACGGCTTTCGGGATCGAATCCAAGCGACCCTACCAGCTATCTCCGCCCGAGGGTGGCGGCCACACCCCCAGCAACTGCCGCAGCAAAACAATGCGGCCCAGGTGGTAGGCATTATGCGCGGCCAGGTTCTGCAGTTGCTCCAGCACGGTCATCGCCCGCATCGGCTGGCCCGGCCGCGACGGGCAGCGAATCTCACGATCGTGCCGCGAAGTGTCGGTCGCGGCTTCTACGGCTGCTGTGAGGCCGTCGAAGTACCGTTCGCAGAGTGCGCCGAATGGTTCTTTTTCCAAATCCAGCACCGTCGGAAAACCATCCAGCGAGCTTTTCGGATATGGAGTCTCGATGCCGATGATCCACTCCAGCGTTATCCGCTGCCAGAAGACCACGTGCCACAGTTCCTCATAAATGGAGTGCGGCGCACCGGCCGGTTTTTGATGCGTCAAGGCATCGCCGGTCTCAGAGCTTACTAGCCCGTCGAGAATGCGTTTGGGAGGAGTGGCGTAGCCGTCGCCGACCAGAATCTCTGCAAGTTCGCTCATGCGCGTACCTCGGGGCTCAGCGACTGCTGTAGCTCAACAATTCTCTCAGGACCAGCCAATAGCCAATGGCCAGTAGCCAGTAGCTGGAAGCTGATCCCTGATCCCTGATCCCTGATCTCTGACCCCTGTTCCCTGTTCTATCCATTTCTCGTATCCTATAAGCAGGCCACTCCATGAGGACTTTCACTCTCGACGAAGCGCAATCATTGCTGCCGGTGCTTGAATCTCTGCTCAAGCGCGCTATTGAGGGCAAGCACTCTGCCGAGCAGGCGGAGACGCAACTCTCGAGCCTCGCGCAGCGCATCTATCTCTCCGGCGGAATGCGCGTGAACCCGGCCAGCGTGGCCCAGCAGCGCGCCGATCTCGAGTCGCACCTGACCAAGGTCAAAGAGAGCATCGCCGAGATCGACGCCATTGGAGTCCAGGTCAAGGACCTTGACTCGGGCCTGCTCGATTTCCCCTTCAGGCTCGATGAGGAAGTAGTGCTGCTTTGCTGGAAGATGGGCGAGACCGCAATCGAGCACTGGCACACAATGGAGTCAGGCTTCGGTGGCCGCCAGCCGGTGGACGAGCGCTTCAGGCGCAAGCCGGGTTCGGGCATCAAGCCGAATTGAGGGAGCGTCGCGCGTCTAGCTCCGCTAACTCCGCTGACTCCACTACCATTCACCCATGTACATCCCCGAGCACGAAGTTCGCGCCGCCCTCACTTATGAAGCGCTCATTCCCGCCATTCGCCAGGCGCTGATCGACTACTCGGCCGGCAGGGTTAAACAGCCGCTGCGCACGTTGCTGTTTGACGGCGACACGGACGGGGGCAGGAGCGGAGGCCTTGGGGTGATGCCCGTAATTGCCGGCGATGTGATGGCGGTGAAGACCGTCACCTTCTTTCCGGGCAACGCGGAACTCGGCATTCCAACGCATATGGCGGTGATTGAGCTGCTGAGCCGCGCCACCGGAGAACCGCTGGCCGTGATGGATGGCCGCCTGATTACCGAAATGCGTACCGCCGCGGTGAGCGCGGTTGCCCTTGACGCACTGGCGCCGGCCCAGGCCCGCAGCCTTGGAATCATTGGCAGCGGCGTGCAGGCACGCTCCCATCTTGAGGCGATGCGGAGGGTGCGGCCCGGTCTGAGCGACGTTCGCGTCTTTAGCCGCACCGCAGCCAACGCGGAGGCATTTGCCGCGGAAACGGGTGCGGCGATCGCTCCCATCGAAGAAGCCGCCGCAGCCGACGTGGTGCTCGCTGTTACCTCGTCGCCCACGCCGATTATCGAGGGCCGATGGCTGAAGCGCGACGCGGTTGTGCTGGCTGTTGGGGCTGTGGGCCCTCACATGCGCGAGCTTGATGACGAAACCATGCTCTCAAGCACCATCGTGGCCGAGTCCCGCCAGGGATCGGAAAACGAGTCGGCCGACGTTCGCCTTTCCGGCGCTCAGATTTACGCCGAGATTGGCCAGGTGCTCTCGGGCTCGGCGCAGGTCCCGGCCGGCAAGCGCATCGTGTTCAAATCATTGGGGATGGCCATTGAAGACCTGACCGCGGCGCGGATTGTGTGGCAGGCGAGGGAGGCCAGGCCAGTTTGACGTCGGCTAGATCGTCGTCGGCGGGTTGATTTCAGTGAAGCGGGCTGTGGGTGTTGGTGGGCTGAGGGTCCGGAGACCCTCAACACAGCCGGTCAGGAGACCGGCGCTACAACCGGCGCTACATCAGCCGCCGCTTTGAGCGTCGAACTGGCGCGTTGCGTCTAACTTAATGCTGGCTGCACTATTCTGGATTCAGGTCTTAACGCACTATCAATCTCTATTGCCGTAGCTACTGGCGCCCTTCAGGCGGCGCATTCAGAGGTGTGACGATGAAGGTGGCAAGGTTGGCGCGGGTCCTGCCGGCTCTTTTACTGGTTGTGGCGCCTTTTATGGATGGTTGCGGCGATTTCTGGCAGGCTCCGGGCGGTTCCGGTGGCAGCGGCACCACCAGCACCACGCTTTCGAGCGGCGTCTTTTACCTCCTCAACCAGGCCCCAAATGAAATCATCGCGTACAGCATAACTACGGGCAGCCTGAACACCATCGGAAATTACACGCTTGCATCCGCGCCCACTGCCATTGCGATCGCACCGGGCAGCGGGTATCTCTACGTGGCCACTGCCGGGGCCGGGGTCTACATCTACACCATCAGTTCAACGGGTGCGCTCACCGTCGGCAACAACGGCCAAGCCATTATCCCCACCGACCTGGCTCAGGCGATCACCGTAGATACGACAGGTAAGTGGCTGGTGGACGCTGAGGATGCTCTCAGCGGAGCCGTCTACCTTAACGCCTATCAAATCGACACGTCGACCGGCCTGCTCACCACCGGTACCCAATATCAGCAGACCGTAAGCAATGCCACTGCCTCGGTGGAAAAGATGGCCATCGGTGGCGACGATGGGTATATTTTCGTTGCCCTGGGGGAGGATGGTACGTGGTTTCTGCCCTTCAGCTCCGGAAGCACCAACCCAATCACCAGCAGCGGGCTCATCATTCCAACCAAGACCTCGGGCGCGTCGGCGCTTTCGGTGGCCGTCGATCCTGTTCCAACCGGCGCCACCACACCGCGCCTCTTCTACGTTGGCGAAACTGACGCATCGTCGGGCTACGGCGGTTTGCGGGCATTCGACTACAGCACATTGGGCAGCGGTTCGGTCACAGAAATCTCCGGGTCGCCCTATTCCGCCGGCGGCGCAAGCGCTCTTGCGCCCGCGGCCATTCTGCCTGACGCGTCCGGCGACTATATCTACGTGGCCAGCGGCAACGGCACCAGCGACGGGCTTATCCAGGGCTTCAACATCACTTCTTCGGGAACGGGATCGAGCACCACTTACTCGCTCTCAGCCATCAACACCGTTGCCACCGGCATTACACCGGCCGGCATGGCCGAAGATAGCCAAAATAACTTTGTGTTCACCGTCTCTTCGGGCGGCAGCCCCGCCCTCTCGGCTTTCATCTTCGACACGACGACTCTTGGCCAACTCGACACCACCAATATCTCGGTCAGCGGTACCGGGGCTGTGGCTGTTGCCGCTCAAGCTCCCTGATCGCGACTTAGATCTTTCGGCCGGTTCGCAAGGTGCTATGCTCGTAATGTCCGCAACTGGCCGTGTCAAAAACTTCCTCCATCGTCCTTCGCCCATTCCGGCTACCGCTCATATCTACAGCTGTTTTGTGCATTCTGGCTGCGCTGCTGGTAACTCTCTGCGGCTGCAACCGTTTCCATCCGCCGAAAAAAGAGATGGTCTACGTCTCCGCGCCGCAAATGTATCTTCACGATCGGGTTGCGGCTGTTTCGAACATCGTGGTTGAGGTAAAAAACGGGGACACGCTCGAGGTGATCGAGCACGGCCGCCGCTTCTACAGGGTCAAAACCCAAAAAGGCGAGATTGGCTGGATTCAGGATCACGCCGTCATCGATGAAAAGGTCTACGACGGCTTTAAGCAGCTGGCCGCTCAGCACAAAGATTCCACGGTCGCGGCCACGGCAACCCTGAACAACGAGCTTTACATGCATTTGCAGCCGGGCAAGGAAACCGACCACTTCTACCTGATTCCCGGCAACACGAGAGTTCAGCTGCTGGAGCGAGCGTCGATCAAGAAAGCGCAGTCGCCCGGCTTTGCGCCGCTGGCTCGTCTTGCCGAGTCGCAAAAGCCCGCGTCCGGCGCAGCTGCAAATGAGCCGCCTCCGCCACCTCCCATGGAAGACTGGTGGCTGGCCCGCGATCCGCAGGGGCATGTTGGCTGGCTTTACGGCAATCAGCTCAACGTGGACGTTCCAGATTCGGTAGGCCAGTATGGCGAGGGCATGCGCTTTATTGGCGCCTATGTGCTCACCAAGGTCGACGATCCAGAAGCCGACACCCCCGATCACCAGGTGCCCGAGTACGTAACTGCGCTTGCGCCCGACAAGGCCGGCCTGCCCTTCGACTTTGACCAGATTCGTGTTTTTACCTGGAGCAAGAACCACCACCGCTATGAAACGGCCTTCAGGCTGCATCCCATCAATGGATTCCTGCCGGTGAAAGTATTTACGGCCCAGACTCCGCGCGGCCCGGTGCCGGCCTTCAGCTTTGAGTTAAGCAGCGGGCCCAACGTGGTGACCGATGCTGCAACCGGCGTAACGCGGCCGGCATCGCCGCGAACGATTGATTTTGAAATGATCGACACCCAAGTTAAACGCATCGGGCCCGATATGGCGCCGATTCAGGTTGTTCACGACAAGAATCAGGCAGCGAAGAAAGACAAGGCGCAGAAGAAGCACGGTAAGAAGACGCGCGGCTGACGCGGAGCGATTCGTCCGCTTCAGGCAGCGTGCAGCGGAATTGGCGCGCCGGCAGCTTGCGCATCGGTGAACTCAAGACGGAACGACTCGCCTGCGACCGGAACCAGCGTCATGTGCATGCGCCGCGTTTTGCCTTCCGGCTCCTTGGCCTCGAGCCATGCGCTCAAGCGCGGGTCTTGAATCTGCGGTTCATTGTTCCAGAAATCCGGCTGGAGCTTGCAGCGGATGAGCAAGTGGCCAAGCTCGAGATCGACGCTCTGCCGCCCTTTAGGAAAATATCGCCGCACATTGCTCGAACCAATATGCAGGCCTGTGACACTCCGGCCACTGCGCTTGATTTGAACTACCATGGCACACCTCTCCCTGAAATCGAAATTGTCAGCGGGAAGCGAACACGTTGCAGGGCCCATCGAAAGAAAGTGACAGCGGCAAGCGATGCCGCGAACCGATTACCCTGATCTCTCAATCCTCAAAGGACACTGATGCGAAACCCTGGAGCATTTTCCTGAGGCATTTTTCCTGAAAGATATCGATACCTCAATCCTGTTGACATTCGCGCGCGAAGTCAAGCGAATTAGGGTAGAGGTTGATTAAAAGGTGATGTAAATATTTGCTGAATCGATTTATTGACGGCCGGGCGGCGCTTACGCCCGCTTGCGCAGCGCCAGCTCAACCACGCGCAGCATTTCCATCTCCGGCGCAGGCTTGCCGGTCCAGATCTCGAACTGGCGCGCACCCTGCTGCACAAACATCTCGATGCCGCTGATCACTGTGAGTCCGCGCAAGTGGGCCAGCTTGAGCAGGGGCGTGTCGAGCGGGTTGTACACCATGTCGAAGACGAGCTGGGCGTTCAACTCGTTTTCCTTGATCGGCATGGCTTGTTTAACGCCCGCCATTCCGCACGGCGTGGTGTTGATGATGGCGTCGAAGCGATTCTTCGCCAGCACTTCGTGCTTAAGCGACTTGGCGTGCGCTTTGCGCGCCAGTGCCACGGCCGTCTCATGCGTGCGGTTGCTGACAAAGACCTCGGCGCCCTGATCCACGAGCCCGAACACTGCCGCTCGCGCCGCCCCGCCTGCGCCCAGCACCAGGATGCGCGAGCCCTTGATTCTCATTCGTTTTTCAAGCGGGCGGATTACGCCGGCCACGTCGGTGTTGAATCCGTAGAGTTTGCCGTCTGCGCCGGTGCGCAGCGTGTTGCATGCGCCAATGCGCGCCGTCAGCGGATCCATATTAGCCAGATGCGGCAACACCTCCTGCTTCAGCGGCATGGTTACGGCAACGCCGCTCAAAGGCAGTTCGGCGGTGAGCGTGAGCAGGTCGGTTAACGACTTGACCTTCAGCGGCAGCATGATGGCGTTCACGTTTTCGCGCTTGAAAGCCGTGGAGTGCATGAGCGGTGAAAGCGAGTGCGAGATTGGATTGCCGGCCACGCCGAAGATGCGCGTCGCCTGGTCGAGCTGCTCAACGTGAAAGAGATCGATGAGGGTGCGCGCGCTGGCCTGTCCCGGCGCGGTCTCAGCTCCTTCGGCGGCCGAGGCAAAGGTGAACGCCGCCCCTTCACGAGGCCCCAGCACCCGGCTCACCAGGCCTTCCTCGCCCATGGCGATTCCCACCACCTGCGCATTCAAGCTCTGGTCCTCGATCATGCGCAGAACGGTCAGGTTGTCGGCCAGCGTTCGCGCCGTCGAAACCACCTTCACGTAGTCGGGCTCAAAGGCCCGAATGCGCTCGGCAGCCTCGTTCAGCCCCTTGGTCCGGCTAAAGTCGTGGAAACTCACCAGCAGCGCGGCGCTCGCCGTCCGCAGAGCCGCCCGGAACCGCCCCAGCTGCGCTTTGCCCGCGTGCTCGGCCGACTCCACTTCGAGATCGACGATCTGGCACCCAGCCTCGGCCGCCTTTTGCAGAATCTCCAATTCTGCTGGCAAGGACCCTGAGAAGTGGCCACCATTCGGCGTGCGGCGGCAGGTGGCGATGGCCTGCACGTCGCGATGACGGGTCAAAAATTCTTTGAGCGGCCCAATGCCGGCAGCCGGCTTGGTCAGCAAATCGAGCCGGAACTCCAAAAAGCGCGCGTCCTTGAGCACCCCTTCGGCGCAGGCCAACAGCTCAGCCGGAGTGGCCCCCTGCACCGCCACGCACAGCCGGGGCAGGCGCAGCCGCGGCAGCACGGCCTGAAGGGCCGCTGCATGTTCCGCCGGGGGTGGGGTAAGGATAGGCATTACGCGTCAATTGACGCATCTTAAAGGGCTTTGATGCCATATGCAACAAAAACAGGGAATAGGGAGCAGGGAACAGGGACTGAGGGAACGTGGGAGCGAGGAAACAAGGAAGCAAGGGAACGAGGGAACCTGCCACCAGGGCCAGCCTTCGGCAAATCCCGTCTGGTTTCTTCCTGGGACTCGAACTGACTCGAGCCAATAATACCAGCAAAAAACCTCCCTCATCGCA
>JBEKCW010000177.1:0-9821 GCA_050014675.1 Occallatibacter sp.
GAAGGACCGTCTGAGTTACTGGTTGGCAGGCAAACGTGAACGCCGACTGAACTGGGCGCGGTGCAGCCCGACCCGCTGCTGACCGTGAAGCTGAAGTCCAGACGCGATAGGCGGTTATCGATGTCAGCGGCGTAGAAGGTGGCATTGTGGGTGCCTGCGGCGACATTCGCGGCCGTGTTGAAGGTGCCGTTGTGCTCCCAAACTGAATGCTGCTCGTCGATCTTGGTTCCGTCTACCCAGAGCTCAATCTTGCGAAGCTGGCCGAAAGAGTTAGCGGAGGCGTTGAAGACGACCGGCGAGGTGCTGGATCCGGAGACCGGAGAGCAGAGCCCGATGCCGTTGCCGGTTTTTGGATAGATGCAGCCTCCCCAGTAGCCGTCGGGGGTGCTGTTCAACTGGGTGGTGATAGTGGAGGTGGTGGCGGAATCGCTGGTGGCCTGGTTGATGACGACGTCTGGCTTGGTGTCGTGGTTCTCGTCGGCGGCAATCGGGTTGCTGTAAAACTGCTGGGTGCCACCGAGGTTCGACAGGGGGCTGGTCTGGAAGGTGAACTCGCCGGGGTTGGCGCCCGCCAGGGCGTAAAGCATACCCACTGCGCCGCTGGAGTTATTGCTTTCGGCGATAGCAAGATCCATTTTGCCGTCCCCATTGAAGTCGGCCATCGCCAATTGAGGAGCCAGCGTCAGGGGGAAATAGGGGTAGCGGGGGCCTCCGTAGAAGCTGCCGTCGGGAAGGTTGACGAAGTAGTTGTCGAAGGTACGGGAACCGCTCGCGTAGAAGACAGCAAGCTGATAGGCGGGACTGTTATAGATGATCCCAAACAGGTCGGTCTTGCCATCGCCGTTGAGGTCGCCGGACGCGATACTGAGCTGGTAGCCGGTAGTGCCCAGGTTATACGGAGTGGTCTTGTCGAAAGTGAAGCCCCCATTTCCGTAAAGGACCGCGAGAGTGGTGTTGGAGTACGAGCCCTGGAAGACGTCGTCGTCTGCGATCGCGATGTCCGGCTTGCCGTCCCCATCGAAGTCGCCGATGGCGATTCCATCGATGCTGTGGTCAGCGACCGTGGTGTAAATCACGTGGGGACTGGAAAAAGAACCCTCTCCATTGCCCTCGAGAACTTCAACGTCGTTGCCTTCATTATTGAAGCTTACGACGACCAGGTCGACGTTGCCGTCCTGGTTGAAATCTGCCGCCGCGATGGCCGAGCTTGCGAAGGTAAAGCCGGAGGGTAGGCTTATAGAGACAGTTTTAGGAGCCTGGAAGGTGCCATCGCCTTTGCCGAGGAAGACCTCAAGCTGATTGGTGCCTGCGATTAGCTCAACCACGTCGGCATTGCCGTCGTTGTTGAAGTCACCGACAGCGATTGGAGTGGGGATGGAAGTTTCGGTGCCAGTGTCGGCGGCGCTATAGAAGACAGGCTTTTTAAAGGTGCCCTCGCCATTGGCGATGCTGACGGTGAAGCCGTTGGGCTGACTAACGGTATCCTGCACCAGATCGAGTACGCCATCGTTATTGAGGTCTACCGCGTAGATGTTCTGGGGCAAGGCGCCGCCCGGAGAGGTTACGTTTTGGCTCATAGTGGCCGGGGTTTGAGATTGGGTGACTAAAATGGCGGCGGGCGCCATAAGGCACAGCAAGGCTCGGTATCTTCCGAAACAACGCAGCATTGGGGAGCTCCTCAATTAGGCGCACCGCTCTTGTTTAGTACTTATTTGAACGGCCCGCTGAACTCACCGTACTTGGTTGAAAGTTGAGGTGCTGAGCAATAACGTTCACACTCACCGTTCTGTCGTCTATCGCCGTCAGGCGCTCGCGATGGTAAGAGACCCTAAGACAGAGGTCGATGGTTACATCCCATTTCCCAGCTTCCTTTTCTACCTGATTGATCCAAAATTGCAGAGGCACTTATCGTGCCGGCAAGGCGAAATTCCGGCTGCGGGAGAGTGACCGCCAATGGAGAAATTTCACCGCGAGAAGCTGCCGTAACCAATCACCCGCCAGCACAAAATCAGCACTAAGATCGCGGAGCCAGGGCAATGAGTAAGAATTGATCGGTAGGTATCGATAAAGAATTGGCGGTTACCACTATGCGGTATTAACTACCATATTACGATCACATCGCTTCCGCCCCAGTGCCGCACGTCACATCTCCGGTCACTCTAAGTAGCTCAAATTGAAGGCATGGATGCTGCGACCTTTATTCTGCTCGCTCCATGCTCGCTTTTGGCCGGAGCGGTGCTTCAAATCCTGGTGGCAAAGCTCTGCTCGGCACGGGCGAAGGGAATTCTGGCATTTTTGGCATGCCTGCCGGCGCTGGTTGGCGTAATCGGAGCGGCACCGCTGGTGCACGCGGGACGCGCCATTGATCTGAAGCCATTGCCCTGGGATGGGCCGCTGGCGCTGGTGCTGCATGTTGACGCGCTGAGCGTGCTGTTTGCCTTTATGGGCGCATCTATCGGCGGCCTGGTGCTGCTTTATTCCATTGCCTACATGGCGCACGACAGATCGGCCACGCGCTTTTATGCCACCATGCTGGTGTTCATCGCAGGATTTATCGGCCTCGTGTACAGCGCCAATTTGTTCATCTTTTATCTCTGCTGGGAATTGGTGGGGTTGTGCTCGTTCTCGCTGGTGGGTTTCTGGTACACCAATCGCGAGGCCGTGAGCGGCGCGCGCAAGGTGCTGCTGATGACCCACATTGCAGGCTACGGCCTGCTGGCGGCGATTCTGGTGATCTATCACCGCGCCGGAACCGCGATCTGGACCGATCCCGCCGTAACGAAGAGTTTTACCGGCGGAGTTTTTGCCCTGATGCTGCTGGCGCTGGTGGCGAAAAGCGTACAGGTACCTCTGCACACGTGGATTCCCGAAGCCATGGCCGCGCCAACCCCGGTGAGCGCGCTGCTGCACGCTGCCTGCTATGTAACGTCGGGCGTTTATCTGGCGACGCGCATGCACAGCTTTGGAATCTGGCCTATTGCATGGAGCGGCGCCTTGGTTTGGATTGGTGTTGTGACAATGGCCGTGGGCGTGATGTACGCCATGGTGCAGACCGATCTGAAGCGGATGCTGGCGTTCTCAACGGTGAGCCAGATTGGCTACATGATGATGGGCATCGGCATCGGCACGCCGCTGGCCATTACCGCCGGGCTGCTGCACTGCCTGAATCATGGGTTCTTCAAGGGCGGCCTGTTTTTGACTGCGGGCAGCGTGCAGCATGCGACAGGAACGCGCGACATGAACCGCCTGGGCGGGCTGGCCAGCAAGATGCCGAAGACCACGCTCAGCTGGTTTATCGGCGTCGGATCGATGATGGGCATTCCGCTGATGAGCGGGTTCGCCAGCAAGTGGATGCTGTATACGGCGGCGTTGCAGGATGGCTGGTACGCTCCGGCGATGGTGGCGTGGGCGGTGAGCCTGGGCACCGTGTTTCTGGGCGCGAAAGCTACCAGCGCAGTCTTTCTTGGGCCGCCGACACATGAGACTGAGAATGCGCACGAGTCGCCCAGCTCGATGGTGTGGGGCATGGCGCTGCTGGCCGCGGGCAGCGTAGTGCTGGGCATCGCTCCGCAACTTGCGGTGCGCGCGTTCCTCAATCCTATTCTGCTGGCGCTGGGCATGGGCGCGGGCGTGCACGTCACATGGCTGGGGCTCTCGGCTGACGCTGGAAGTTTTTCAACCACGGGCGGACTGTTGCTGGCGGTTGTGTCACTGGTGTTGGGTCTTGCGATCTACCTGGTCGCGTATATCGCGCGGGCAGTGGCCGGCGGTCCTGCACTGGCGGGCGCGGGTGGCGGCGTATTCACCGGCGGCGAGCCGTTGAGCGCGCGCGGACGCCTGACGGCCGGCGATTTCTCTGAGATTTTTCTCGAGCACTGGAAGGAATTCTTCCGCTGGTCGAATGTGGATCGCGTGTATCTGGGTGTTTGGGACGGGCTGCAAGCCGTTTCGCGCGCGCTCGGCTTGGTGGTCGGCTGGATGGAACGACGGGCGCTGGCTTTGGTTATCGTGCTCGGCGCTGTGGTCTTTGCTGTCGTTCAGTGGATCATGCCGGCACCGGCAGGCGCCTATGAAGGCGGCATTTTGCCCATGCCTCCGCTGCTCATTGCAGCCGTTGCACTGGCAGGCTGCGCGCTGCTGATCGCCTCTTTGGTGAGCGGCGCAAAAAGCAAATTTCCGCTATGGTCCAGCGTCTTGATCGTGGGTGCGCTCTGTGTTGGCGCACTGCTTGCAACCAATCCCTGGCTGCGGCTGGGATTGCTGGAGTCCGCGGCACTGCTCACCGTGGCCCTGGTCTGGCTCAACGCGAAAACAAGATCGGCCAAGCTCGCATATCTTGCCGTTGTTCTTCTGTCGGGGCTATGCGCTGTCGGCAGCGAGACTCTTGCACAAACCTACTCCGCAAACTATTTCGGGGGCGAGAATTGGGCGTGGTCGCGCGCGCTCCTCATTACTGGAATAGTGATTAAGCTGGCTGCGGTGCCCATGTTCTTCTGGCTGCTCTCGCTTGCCGACGAAGTGCCTGCAGTGGTTCTGGGCCTCATCATCGCAGTGGTTGACATCGCGGCTTTCGGCGAGTTCTTCGTAAGCGCCAATGGTCTGCTCAACGTGCTCTTCCCATCGAACTTCTGGCTATGGTGCGCGGCGCTTACATCGCTGCTCGCCGCGTTGCTGATGCTTACGCAGCGCAGCCTGAAGCGCCTGCTCGTGCTTTCGACGATCGAGGACGTAGGCTTTCTCTTCCTCTTTTTTGCCTGGGCTGGCCAGCCCGCTTTGAGACTTGGGGACGCGAATCCGCTGCTTGGCATTCAGGGCGCCTTTATCGCCGCCTCAGTGCATGCGCTGGCCAAGGCGCTTTTGTTCACGTGTCTCGCAGCGCCGGAGACAGCCGGTGAGCTGAAAGAACCGCCGGTCGGGCTTGCCGCGCGCTATCCCTACAGCGCATTTGGATTCCTGTTTGGCATGCTGGCCATGCTGGGCATTCCGCCGACGATGGGCTTCATCGGGCGCTGGCGTCTGTATTCCATGGCGATTGAAATCGGTCCGTGGCCGCTGGCGATTTTTGTTCTTTCTTCGATTCTTGCGCTGATTGCGTACACGCTGGCACTGACGCGCAATTGGTGGGGACCGGCTCCTATTTCGCTGGTCAATTCGCCTCCTGAAACAAAGGTGCGAGAGCCCTTTGCGCTCAAGGTTGCAATTGTCAGCGTGGTCATTGTGCTGGTTGGCGCGGGCGTCTGGCCCACCATTCTCGCCAAGCTCATGGAGGTGAGGCCATGAAGCTGTGGAGACGATTGGTTTGTTGGTCGCGCCGGCGGAGCCCGTGGCTCTTCCACATGAATGCAGGCTCGTGCAATGGATGCGACATTGAGCTGGTGGCCGCGCTCAGCCCGCGCTACGACGCGGAGCAATTAGGCGTGCGGCTTGAAGGCAGCCCGCGCCACGCCGATATCATCTGCATCACCGGTCCGGTAACGAAGAACGCAGTGGGCGCGATTCACACAGTGTACGGCCAGGTGTGCGGACCGAAAGCTGTAGTTGCAATCGGATCGTGCCCGGCAACCACCAATGTATTTATCGACAGCCGCACGATCGATGGCCCGCTTGAAAAACACATCCCGGTTGACGTGTTTGTGCCCGGCTGCCCGCCGCGTCCCGACGCCATTATCCAGGGCGTGGTCAAGGCGGCGCAGATACTGGCTGAGCGCGGAGCCAATCCGCCGCAAGCCGGAATTGCCATTGCGGCACCCACCGCAGAGGAGCAGCCATGAATTTACTCACCGCACTGGCGCGACTGCTCATCTTTCCGGGCCTGCTGTTTGCAATTCCCGCCGCGTGGTTCTTTCTTTGGGTTGAGCGGAAATCGGTAGCGCTGATGCAGGGGCGCGTCGGGCCGCCCTTCATGCAGCCGTTTTTCGATTTCATCAAGCTCACGGCAAAAAGCACTCCGCCGCGGAGCGGCATAGCCGGCGCGCTCATGCGCTCGTGGCCGCTGATTGCGCTTGCAGCCGCGGCCGGCGCGGTCGGACTGCTTCCGGTGATGCCATCGTCGGGCGGGTTTGAAGGCGACCTGATTCTGTTGCTGGCGCTGCTTGAACTTCCTTCGATGTGCATTATCGCCGCAGGCTTTTCGTCGCGCTCCATCTTCGGCGAAATCGGTTCGGCGCGCGAAGCCGCGCTCAGCGTGAGCTACAACATTGTCTTCCTGCTGGCGATTCTGTCCATCGCGGCATCGCAGCACACGTTCAGACTCGAAGCGCTGGCCGCGTTGCCGGCTTCGCCGCTGCGGCTGCTGGGCATTGTGGCCATTATTGTTTGCCTGCCCGCCAAGCTGCACATCAATCCGTTCAGCCTGCCCAATGCCGAACAGGAAATTTACGCCGGTCCCATGACCGAATACGCCGGGCCTGAACTGGCCATGTGGGAGTTGTCGCATGGGCTTGAATGGGTTGCCGCAACCGGCCTGGTTGCCACGCTGCTGGCGCCGCACATGGGCGCGTGGTGGCTGGCGGCGCTGGTGTTGGTGGCGTTGTCGTTCGTGATCGTGATCCTGCTATCGGCCATCGCGGCGGCAACGGCGCGACTGGCCATCGATACCAGCGTGCGCTTCTACTGGCAGTGCACGCTCCTCTTCGCGGTCCTGGCCATTTCATCGGCGATTTTTGTGAGGTACCGGCTATGAAGATTCTCACCATGCTCTGGCGGAACCTCATTCGCGGGCCCCGCACGCTGCTCTTCCCTGCCCGGCCGCCGGTTACCAAACAATTTCGCGGTCTGGTCCAGTTCGATCCTGCGCTCTGCACAGGCTGCGCAGTCTGCCGGTTCCGCTGCACCTCGCGCGCCATCGACTTCAAGGCCGGCAAAGGCGAATTCACATGGAGCTACAACCCCGGTCAGTGCACCTTTTGCGGCCGCTGCGTTGAGGGCTGCGCGGAGCACGCGTTGAAAGAGGGGCATCTTGAGCATGCGCTCTCCCAGGCTGAAGACACGCCGCCAATTTATTTAATGCCGGGCGAACTCAAAAAGTCCTACACGGTTGCGCGACGGTCGCCGGCGAGGCCTGCGAAGGCTGCCGCTGGCAGCGTAGACGCTGCCAGTACAGCCGGTCTGGAGACCGGCGCTACAACAACGACTGGAGGCGCGCAATGACAGTGCTTGAGAACGTGACGAAAAATCCCGCTGCGAGCGAACTGTGGAACCCCGAGCGGTGGACGTTCGAAGGCGGCGTGTGGTGGTTGAAGCGTGGCGAACACGATGAGGCCGAGAGCGTGCGCGATGTTGCCAACGCCATGAACGCCCTGGGCGCGCGGTTCATCACCATCACCGCCTATCAGTTGCCGGGCGCAGAGGGATTCCGGCTCGAGTATCACTGGGACCTCGAAGGCCGATTGCTTGGCTTTGGCTTCAACATCGCGGGCAGCGCGAATGAAAACGCCAAAATCGAAAGCATCTTCGATCTTATCGAGGCCGCCGATTGGATTGAGCGCGAGGTGCACGAAGGTTTCGGCATCGATTTCACCGGCCGCGAATACGAACCGCTGTTGCTGCGTGAGGGCGATACGCCGGGCGTAAACCTGCGCGATGCAGCCCCCGCCAAGCCCGCTGCCGGCGCCGCGGTGCAGGAGGCAAAACAATGAGCTACGAAATCCCCATGGGCCCTTACCATCCCGCGCTTGAAGAGCCTTACAAGCTCGACATGATTTGCGTGGGCGAAACGGTGCAGGACGCCAAACTGCATATCGGCTTCAACTTCCGCGGCATCGAGCACCTCGCCGAAACGCGCAACTACATCCAGGTGATTGCGCTGATGGAGCGCGTGTGCGGCATATGCTCGTTCATTCACACGCTTACGCTGTGCCAGGCCATGGAAGAGTTGGCCGGCGTCACACCTCCGCCGCGCGCGCAGTATATTCGCGTGGTGATGGGCGAGCTTGAGCGGCTGCACTCGCACGTGTTGTGGGCCGGAATCGCTTCAAAGCTCATGGGCTTCAAAACCATGTTCATGACCTGCTTTGAGCTGCGCGAAAAAGTAATGGACGTGCTGCAGGCCATCAGCGGCAATCGCGTGAACTACTCCATGAACCGCATCGGCGGCGTCAATCGCGACGTGGAGAATCCGCTGGCGCTGGTTGAGATGGTGAACGAACTGGAGCGCGCGATGGTGCGCACGGTGGTTCCCATCTTCACTACCAGTTCAACGGCGCGGTCGCGCTGCGCCGGCATCGGCGTGCTTACGCACGACAAAGCCATTTCCTGCGGCGTGGTTGGCCCGTTGGCGCGGGCTTCGGGCGTGATCCAGGACCTGCGCAAAGCCGCGCCCTACGCGGCCTACAGCGAGATGGAGTTTGACGTGCCGGTGGAGCAGGCCGGCGACGTGCGCGCCCGTCTCTTCGTCCGCGCGCTCGAGATTATGGAGAGCTGCCGCATCCTGCGCCAGGCGCTCACCGGAATGCCTCACGGAGAGATCAATATCGGCGAAGCCAAACTCAACTTCCGCACCGGCACGGCAACCAGCCGCGTTGAAGCGCCGCGCGGCGAGGTTATGTACTCGGTCTCGTGGAAAGAGGGTTCGCGCAACCCCAGCCGCGTTCATGTGCGCACGCCAACCTTCGTCAACATGCCGTCGGTGCGCTGGATGGTGCAGGGCGCGCGACTGGCCGACACGCCGTTGATTCAGGCCTCGGTGGATCCTTGCTATTCATGCACTGACCGGTAGGGCCGCGGGAGTTGACACCGAACGCCAACCGGCGTGTAATTGACTTGTTGGTTGTGGTGAAGGAGTTCACCCTTAACCGCTGTCCTCACCGGACAGATGATGACTCCTGACAGGGAATCCTGTTGCGGAGTCATATCCCGGCTCGATCCCCGAGTACAAATTTGGAGTGGAGTCCATGGCAAATCCGTGGGTTCTGTCAGCGTTGTGGGTGGGCCTTGCCCTGCTTGCAACCTTGCTTGCCATCTGGTTTCGAGTGGCCACTGCGCTCTCTGAGATCATCGTCGGCACCGTCGCCCAGCTAATCATCGGGGCGTTTCTGGGCTCGGGCGGCCTACTTGCCGGCACCCAATGGATCACCTATCTCGCCGGGGCCGGCGCCATTGTGCTGACGTTTCTTGCCGGCGCGGAGCTGGAGCCGGCGATCTTCAAGACAAAATGGCGCGAGTCGCTATCGGTGGGATTAGCCGGCTTTATCGGCCCGTTCCTGGGCTGCACGCTGGTGGGGCACTACATCCTGGGCTGGAGCATGCGATCAAGCTGGCTGTGCGGCGTGGCGCTCTCCACCACTTCGGTCGCCGTGGTTTACGCGGTGATGCTGGAACTCGGCTTCAACGTTACCGATTATGGCAAGTCGATTCTCGCTGCCTGCTTCATCAACGATCTGGGCACGGTGATTGCGCTGGGCCTCATCTTTTCGCCCTTCACGATGAAGACGCTCATTTTTGTCGGTGTCTGCGTGGTGGTTTTCTCGTTTCTGCCCCTTGTGACGCGCTGGTTCTTCAAAAAGTACGGCGGGCGCGTCTCAGAGCTCGAGACCAAGTACATTCTGTTCCTGCTATTCGCGCTCGGCGGACTTGCGATGTGGGCGGGAAGCGAAGCCGTGCTGCCGGCATACATGATCGGCTCGGTGCTGGCGGGAACAGTGGGCAAAGATCACATGCTGGTTCGGCGCCTGCGCACCCTTACTTTCGGCCTGCTCACGCCTTTTTACTTTATTCGCGCCGGATCGTTCGTCTCAGTGCCCGCACTGATTGCGGCGCCGGCTACCCTGCTCATTCTATTCCTGGCCAAAATGGCTTCGAAGACCGCATTTGTCTTTCCCACG
>JBEKCW010000178.1:0-9772 GCA_050014675.1 Occallatibacter sp.
GATGTAGGGCGGGACGGTGTCCATGTGGGTTGAAAAGACCAGTTCGGGGGTCTGGCCGGGGACGCCGGCATAGACGTTCCAGCGGGCGCCGGCCGTGGCGCTCTCAACTGGTTGAGGGACAGGGGTTTTCTCCACTTCCCAACCATAGGAGCCAAGGAACTCGGCCAAAAAATCGCCGGCTTTGCCCTCGTGATAGGTGGTGGATTCGATCTCGCATAGCTGGCGGGTAAGCCCAATCGGGTCAATTATTGCAGATGGAATAGAGCCGTTCATGATGGTGAAAGGATACAGGAGGCGGGGTGAAGAGGACCGGTGGACGTCGAGAGGGAGAGCGAGTTTTCGAGACTAGTCTGCTTCCCCTCCCCTGTCCCCAAGTGCGAGGGACAGGGGGCACACCGATATGTGCGCTAAAGCGATTTAAATCGTGCGTGACAAAGCATCTGGCGTAGAATTATTCGTGGCATGATTTGCGCAAGTTCAAGCGCCGAGGTTCAGGTTAATGTGGCTGGGCTGGAGGTTTTGGAGAATCCAGAACCGCTGGAGAGAGCCGAAATGAGCCAGGAGGCGCATTCAACAAATGACCATTCACCGGCGCGCACGCTGCGCGGTGTGACGATTCCCGGACCCGCGGGCAAACTTGAGGGACTGCTGAATGAGGGCGCGAGCGACGCGCCGTTTGCAGCGCTGGTTTGCCATCCTCACCCCTTGGGCGGGGGCACAATGCACAACAAAGTTGTGTACCACGCCATGCAGATGATGAATCGTCGGCATTGGGGCTTTGAGCTGCCGGTTTTGCGGTTCAACTTTCGCGGCGTGGGATTGAGCGAGGGCCGGTACGACGGCGAGGCCGAGTTCGAAGATGTTCTTGCAGCGCTCGACTGGCTGGAGCGCGAGTTTGCGCGGCCGATCGTGTTGGCGGGATTCAGCTTTGGAGCGGCAATGGCGCTGAAAGCCTGTTGCGGCGCCGCCGGCGTGGACCGGAGAGTGCGCGCTAATGCGGCTCTCGGACTTCCGGTTGGTATTCCGGGACGCGCTTATGACTTTTCCTTTCTCGAAACAGCAAGTCTCCCAAAACTATTTCTTAGTGGCGAGCGTGATGAATTCACGCAGCCGGAGCAACTTGAATCGGTGGTGACAAGCGCTGCCGAACCGAAGAAGTTGATCTTTATCCCCGGCGCAGACCATTTCTTTACCCATCAACTTTCTGCCATGCAACAGGCATTAGCCGGCTGGCTGAAGGAGCACGCGGCATGACCCCAGTCAGCGACACAGTACTCGATACCTTGCACGATTCGGCAACGCATATCTTCACAGGCTCAATTGAAGCCTGCAACATCGCATCGGCATTTGACCGGCGGATTCGTTTTGAAGGCAGCCGAATGCACCGGCTCATGCCTGATGGAAGCGGACCGGCAACCATCGACCTCTCGAATTACCGGCGCGTATTTGGAATCGCGCTGGGCAAGGCGGCGGGGCCGATGCTGGAGACGCTGCTGGACCGGATGAAGCGTCGCAAGGGATTGCGGGGAATCTGCTGCACAAATCAGCAACCGAAGAGACGGAACTGGCGGTTCCGCTATTTCGAGGGCGGGCACCCGCTGCCCAACGAGGATACCTTTGCCGCGGCGCGTGCGACGCTGGCCATGTTGCGCAAGGCCAGGAAAGATACGCTGATTTTCTTCCTGATTTCGGGCGGAGGTTCGGCAATGTTCGATCTGCCGATTGACCCGCAGATCACTCTCGACGACGCGATCGAGTTTCACCAAGCGCTGCTGGCCTCGGGCGCGCCAATCAGCGAGGTGAATACGCTGCGCAAGCATTTTTCAGCGGTAAAGGGCGGCCGGCTTGCGATGGCAGCGCCGGAGTCACTGAAGGTAAGTCTTCTGCTGCCTGACGTGCCTTTGCGAACCCTTGACGCGCTGTCGTCTGGGCCAACCTCACCCGATCACTCGACGGTGGAGGACGCGCGCGACCTGATTGCGAAGTATGGCCTGGCAGAAAAATTTCCGGCGCGGGTGCGGGAGTTTTTTGAGCGCACCGATATTCCTGAATCGCCGGGGAACAAAGGCTGGCGGCCGCCGTTCATGCCCAAAGTGCCGCGGCGAATGACATCGGCAGCAACCATGAGCGGCGAAGATGAAGCGTTTCGCGACTCGGTATTTGAGATTCTGCTTTCGAGCCACGACCTGGTGGAAAGCGCGCGGTCCCTGGCGCAAAGGGCCGGCTATTTCACCGTTGTGGACAACAGTTGCGACGACTGGGATTACGCGGACGCGGCAAAGTATCTGCTGCGGCGGTTCCACGAGTTGCGGGGCGCCCATGAGCGGGTATGCCTGATCTCAGTGGGCGAAGTTACGGTGACGATGAACCGGACGCCGGGCGCTGGTGGGCGCAATCAGCAATTCGTGCTGGAGTGCGCGCGGGATCTCGTGAAATATCCCAGCGAGCACCTTACGGTACTAAGCGCGGGCTCAGATGGCATTGATGGAAATACGCGGTCGGCGGGGGCGATTGCCGATCCCACAACGGTGGCACGGGCGCGATCGTTCGGCTTCGATCCCGAGGGTTCGCTGGCCGAGTTCAATGCCTGCCCGCTGTTCACGGCGCTGGGCGACTCAGTGGTGACGGGACCGACGGGGCACAACCTGCGCGACGTGCGGTTGCTGATTGCGGAGCGAGTTTAGACCTGCCGTTGAAATTGACGGTTTGGAAATGGGGGCAAGAGCCCGGCCTGAAGGCCGTGTTCATGCGTCTTTTTCGGGAGATTGAGGCCCCCGGCTCACTCCGCATCCGGTTTCCACGACAGAAGTACCAGTGCGGAACTCGACAAATCCGACAAAATTGCAACTTAAGCATTTAACAGGCCGTTCATCTGAATTAGGATTGGTTCGTGCCTCGCAAGACCAATCAAAATGCCGCGGGCAAAACGCCCGATATCCGCACTGTGGCCGCAGTAGCCAAGGTGTCGATTGCCACGGTTTCGCGAACCATCAACGGCTCGCCGCTGGTTAGCGAAAAGCTGTCAAAGCGGGTGTGGCAAGCCATCAAGCAGCTGAACTACTTTCCTAACACTCATGCGCGCACGCTGGTTTCAGGCCGCAGCCGGCTGCTGGGAATCATTGTTGAAAATATCACCAACCCATTCTTCCCCGAGCTGATTCAGAGTTTCGAACAGATCGCCGTTGCGCATGGATACGAGATTCTGGTGAGCTCTTCGAACAGCGATCCTGCGCTGCTGACCACCTGCGTGCGCCGCATGCTTGAGCGCAAAGTGGAAGGCGTCGCGGTAATGACGTTCGGCGAGGAAGAGAGCGTGCTCGACCAGCTGATGCATCGCAACGTGCCGATTGTGCTGGCCGAGTTCAAGCTGGACGATCCCAAGGCGAGCACGATTCTGCTGGATTACTCGACGGGAATGCGCGCGGCGATCGATCATCTGGCCGAACTGGGCCACAAGCAGATCGCCTTCCTGGCCGGGCCGCACAACCTGCACTCGGCGCTGACCCGCGAAAACGATTTTCGCGCCTCGATGCAGCAGGCCGGATTGCCGCTCGAGACGAGATATGTGATCGAGTGCGACCACACGCTGAAAGGCGGCATGGCCGGATTTGAAAAGCTGTGGGAACTGAAGGCCCGGCCGACAGCGATTGTGTGTTCCAACGACCTGACGGCTATTGGAGTGCTGCGTGCAGCTTACGCAAAGCGGCTGCGCCTGCCTGAGGATCTGTCAGTGATTGGTCTCGACGACATTGCGTTTACCGAATTCACGCTGCCGCCGCTGACAACTATTCGGCTCTCGCGCACCGATCTCGCGCGGGCGGCGTTTGAGGCGCTGCGGGCGCAGGCTGAAGACGGGGCCAATCCAAATCTGCAGCGCGAATATCTTGTGTCGACGAGCCTCGAGGTACGGGGTTCGACGGCGGCGCCGGCGAGAGTTTAGCGCGGGCCCGCATCCAATCGAGTAACGCCGGTCTTCACAGCCAGTCTGCGAAAATGTTCAAGCGCGTTCAATAAGGACGCTGCGGGCGAGCTACTGGCCCATGTCGCGCGAGACCCACCACAGCACCTCTCCAAAGAACTTCCACTTTGACGCATTGCTCACATCGACAGGGGGATACTGGTAGTTCGCCGAGACCAGCAGATCGGAGCCCGCGATGCGTTGGAAGCGCGCCACTTTGAATCCGAGATCGCGGTGGCTGACTACGGCGATGCGCTGATGAAGGCGGTCGCGATGGGTGGAGGCGCGATCGACAAAGAGGATGGATTTGGGAGGAATGACGGGAAGCATGGAGTCGCCTTCGAAGTGCATGGCGATCATGCTTTCGGGGTTGGGGCACCAGCTGAGAGGCGCGAAAAGAACGTCCTCGACAGCGGCTTCGGAAAGAACGACGTTTTCATGGGGTGGAACCCGGTCGCCATAGGCGGTCGCTCTCATGAGAGGAATGGCGACCGCAGCTTTTTCAGTTTTCGAAGAGAGTATGTCTGCTGTCTTGCGCCCGGCCACCAGCTTGCATTGCTTCAGATCGATCTGCACTGAAAAGCGCAGGGCTTCAGCGTTCGGGTCGAGCAGGATCGATGCATTCATGCCGGCCCGCTCCCAGAAATAAACGCCATCCGGAGAGGGGGCGAGATTGCCCAGCGCGATATATCCCTCGGCCGTAGGCTCGTGCCGGCCTTGCAGCCAGCGGGATACGGTAGGCGGAGAGATTCCCAGCCGTTCCGCAAGCGCTGCCTGGCTGAGATTGAGATCGCCGAGCAGTTTGCGAATCCGATCGGACCACTCAGCCGCCATTGGCTTGTCTGGCATTTGGCTTGTCAGCCTACTTTCTTCCATCGGAAATGTTCGATCAGCAGCCGCTTGTTTCACCGGCGGAATTGCGCCAGCGAAATGAACAACTTGCATGCTGTAGCAGGTATCCTAGCAGGATGAATTCGGCATCGTATTCGATGTCGGAAATATCAAAAGCAGAGCGATTCGCCAGAGCAGAGTGCGCTACAAGATTTGGGGCCCCAGCGCAATCGATGAGCGAACCGCGGCTCCGAGCCAGAAGACCAGGACCCGCTGCCCAGTTTCACCTATTGTGCCCCTAGTTTGCGTTTCGAAGCATGAAGACTTGAGTTTCCGCATCGAAGATATGAACAAAAACAAGCAAATGGCGCCAAGACAGGTTGCTGGATGAAAGATATTCCGCCACCGCATTGGGCGGATCTCCGGATTGGACATCTAACCCACTCGTACGAATTGCCAGCGTTCGATGGCAGGTTGCAGGCCATCCGCGCAGGTGAATCTTAACAAGCAGGCGATTCTTAACAATCTGAGGGGTCCTGGGCTATGCCGGGCGCAGCGGGAAGTCGAAGAATCCTGATTCTGGATGACGAAGTCGCGGTAGCCGACACACTGGAGATGATTTTCAGCGGGTGCGGTTACGAAGTGCGAACTGCGCATTCGGCCGAGATGGCGATTGAGACTATCTCAGAGTGGCAACCCGACCTGGCGATAGTGGACGTGATGCTGCCGCGGATGAACGGCATCGAGTTCGGCATTGTGCTGGTGTCAAATTACCCGGCGTGCCGCGTGGTGCTGGTATCGGGGCACCCCGGCACCGGGGAATTGCTGGAGATGGCAAGGATGCGAGGACACGACTTCGAGATTCTGGCCAAGCCGCTGCATCCCGGCGTGATTCTGGAGGTTGTTTCGAACCTGCTGCCTGGGATGGCGAGCGGGGCAGAGGCTTGAGGTAATTCCGCACTGGCCGCAAAAGCCCAGGAGCGGCGAGGATGGGAAAGCCGATCACCGGCTTGCGGCGATCATTTGGGAGGCGTGCTGGAGGCTGGTGTCTGTGACCTTGGCGCCGCTCAACATGCGGGCGACCTCGTAGTTGCGGGCGCGGTCGTCGAGGACGCGGATGCGGGTCTGGGTGCGGCCGTCTTTCTCGCGCTTTTCAACGGCGAGGTGCTGATCGGCGAAAGCGGCGATCTGCGGCAGATGCGTAACGCACAACACCTGCTGGGCGCGGCCGAGCGCCTTGAGCTTGTGGCCCACGGCTTCGGCGGCGCGGCCTCCGATGCCGATGTCGATTTCGTCGAAGACGAGGGTGCGGGGGGTAACTTTTTTCCTCGTCTTGGATGAGTTCTCTTCGACGGCGACCTTAAGGGCCAGCATGACGCGGCTGAGCTCACCTCCCGAGGCGATCTCGATGAGCAGCTTGAGCGGTTCGCCGGGGTTTGTGGCGATGCGGTATTCGACGGTATCCCAGCCCTGCGCAGTCCAGTGGGCGTTTTCGGAAGTGCTTCCCTCAGGGGTTAAAACCCCCTCGTTGTTTGCGGTTTTACCGTCAGGGTTGAAACTCTGACCTACCATGCCTTGAGTTGCCACGGCGACCTCAAAGCGGGTCTTCATTGCGAGCGAATTGATCTGAGCTTCGGCCAGTTTGCCGAGGCGCTCGGCAGCGGCTTTGCGCTCGGCGGTGAGAGCCGAGGCGGCTTTTCTGTAGGCCTCCGCGGCTTCATTCGACGCTGCACGTAACGTTTTGATCAACTCGTCGCGGTCTTCAACCTCAGACAGCTGGCGGGCTACTTCCTCTCCGAATGCGATCACTTCGGCAACAGTCTTTCCGTATTTGCGCTTGAGGCGATCGAGCAGGGCGAGGCGATCTTCGATTTCTGCGAGGCGTTCGGGGCTGGCGTCAATTCCCTCCGCGTAGTCGCGGAGGCTTGAGGCAATATCGCTCACGATGGCGCGCGTGGAGGCGAGTTGCAGCACCGGCTCGGTGAATCGCGCGTCGTAGCGGGCCAGCTCTTCAACGTTGCGCAGCGCGGCGCGGAGGGCAGCTTCGGCTGACGTTCCGCCTTCGTAGAGCTGATCGAATGCGCCCATGGCCGCCGAGTATAGCTTTTCAGAGTTGGCGAGGACGCGTTTCTCGGTTTCGAGTTTCTCGTCTTCACCGGCTTCGAGGCGGGCCGATTCGATTTCCTTTTTCTGATACGACCACAGGTCTACCATGCGCAGGCGGTCCTGCTCGCCCTGGAGCAGGTCGTTGAGCTTTCCCTGTGCCTGGCGCCAGCGAGCGTGAGCCTCGGCAACCGCATCGGTTTGGATGCCTCCGAAGCGGTCGAGCAGGATGCGCTGCTGGGCTTCATCAAAACTCGACAGCGTTTCAGTCTGCGCGTGAACCAGCGCCAGCTCGGGGGCGAGTTGCTTGAGCACGGCCACGGTGGCCGGTTGGTTGTTGACGAAGACGCGGCCTTTGCCGCCCGACAGGATTTCGCGACGGAGAATGATTTCGGCGCCTTCGGCGTCGATGCCGTTTTCTTCGAGAACCGCATCGGCGCCGGGCGTGGACTCAAAAACGCAGGAGACCACGGCTTTATCGGCGCCGTGGCGGACAACGTCGGCGGAGGATTTACCACCCATCAGCAGCGCCAGTGCATCTACAAGAATAGATTTGCCCGCGCCGGTTTCGCCGGTGAGCAGATTCAGGCCAGGGCCGAAGGAGGCAATGGCGTGATCGATGACGGCGTAATTTTCGGCGCGCAGTTCGACGAGCATTTTCTTGTTCTACCGTGGTTGTTTCGGTCACCTTTAATGGTGCCCTATTGAAGCGAGTCGGTCGAGGTTTGTGCTATCCCAGGTCTCAGAATCGAGACCTGGGGCACCCACTTTTTGTGCCCTATTGAAACGAGTCGATCAAGGTTCGTGCTTTCCCACCCTGGCGACAAAAACAAAAACGTCGCGAGGATGGGGCACCCAAAGCAGTTGAGACAATCCGAGCGCAGCATAGCATGAATGGGCTCATCCAGATGCGGTGAAGCCGCAGTGAGACTCGAGGGGAGCACCCGATCGATAACTTGGATCGGCCCATCGCGTCTGATACCGTGGTAATGAAGGAGATAGTCCGATTCTTACAGCAGCATTGGCGTTGTTTTTGCAGGCTGACGGTGACGCGGCCACGAGTGCGCCAACGGCCACGGGCGGATTCGGCTCGCTGGCCCAGATGGCAGGTAATATCGGCCCGATCGCGGCGGGTGTGCTGGTTTTGCTGCTTCTGGCCAGCCTCTACTCGTGGATGGTAATCCTGGGCAAAATGGGCACCTTCAGGAAGGCGACGCAGCAGAGCCGGCGGTTTGTGAAGATGTTCCGGAATGCGTCGCGGCTGCAGGAGATTTCGACCATGGCCGCGGATTGCCCGGCAAGCCCGCTGGCGCAGGTGTTTGAAGACGTATACGAGACCTACAAACGGCAGACCGGGGGGTCGGGACCGCCGAAGAACATTACTCCGCTGGAGCGCTCAGCGCAGACGGCAGCGAGCGAAGCGGTTACCTTGCTGGAGCAGCGCATGACGTGGCTTGCGACCATTGCCACGGCCAGCCCGTTTGTCGGCCTGTTCGGCACCGTGATGGGGGTAGTAAGGGCGTTTGAGGGTCTGGGCACGGCGGGTTCTGCCACTCTGCATGCGGTTGCGCCCGGCATCAGCGAGGCGCTGGTCACCACGGCAGCCGGATTGTTTGTGGCCGTGCCGGCGTTGGTGGCCTACAACCAGTTCAGCGCGCGCATCAGGGTGTTTGCCTCGGCTGTGGATGATTTTTGCCGCGAACTGCTGAACTCGATGGAAGAGATTCCGGTGCGGACGCAAACGCCGCCGGTACAGGACGAGCTTCCGCGGGAGTCAAGGCGCGGCGCACTGCAGTAACGATCGCAAGGCTCGGTGGTTTGCATTTGTGGTATCCCACCCTAGCGACAAAAATAAAGACGTCGCGAAGGTGGGGCACCCATGTCGGTGGTTGGTTGAAATTGGCAGGGCTGGGGTTCGTGGTTTCGCACCCTTTTCACGATGAAGCTGTGAAAAGGATGGGGCAACCACCGGAAATGTACTGAGGCATTGAATGGCCTTCACAACGAGTAACGGACGAACGCGGTCGTCGCTGGCGGAGATCAACGTGACGCCTCTGGTGGACGTTGTGCTGGTGCTGCTGGTGATCTTTATGATCACCGAGCCGGTGCTGCAGTCGGGCATTGAAGTAAATGTGCCCAAGACGCGCACGGTGAAGCAGATTACCGAGCAGCGGATGGTGGTGACGATCGACCGCGATCAGCAGATTTTTTTGAACGACAAGCTCATCAACATTCACGACCTTACGAAGCAGCTTCAAGACTCGAGCACCGACCCGACGCACCAGGCAATTTATCTGCGGAGCGACGAGCGGGTGCCGTTTGGCGCGTTTGCCAATGTGATGGATGCGGTGAAGCAGGCCGGCATAACCAACGTGTCGATTGTGACCCAGCCGCTCGACACGAAAGGTTTGGCCGGCGACAACGGCGGCGAGTGACGAGATGAACGGCGCGATTGAGGGCGGAGGAGTTCTGGTTGGGCGGCAGCTAGCGGGCGAGCCGACGGCTGGGCCTGCGGCCGGGTCGCTGCTGCTGCACGCGACCCTGATTGGATTACTGATTTATTACGGCTGGATCATGGGGCTGTTCCATCACAACCTGTGGGGCGGCCAGGGCGCGGGCGGATCGATGCAAGTGAGCCTGGTAAGCAACGCGATTCCCCTGCCGAGCACGCAGCCGTTGAACAAAAATGTGCTGACGACTGAGACTCCCAGCCAGGCCCCGGCGCTGCCCAGCCCGAAGGAGACGCAAAAGGTGGACGACACTGCGATTCCGATTCCGGGCAAAACCGTGAAGCCGCAGAAACAAACCGCGCCGAAGACGCAGCAGCATCAGCCGCCGCCGAAGGAGGATAACCTGGCTCACTACGGCGAGCAGACCGGG
>JBEKCW010000179.1:0-9732 GCA_050014675.1 Occallatibacter sp.
AGGGTTGAGTCGCTGCCGACAAATGCGTTCTTGCCGATGTGCGTCTGGTGCTTGTTTACGCCGTCGTAGTTGCAGGTGATGGTGCCGGCGCCAATGTTCGATCCTTCTCCGATCTCGGCATCGCCAAGATAAGTCAGGTGATTTGCCTTTGCGCCTTTGCCCAGCCGCGCCTTTTTGGTTTCAACAAAGTTGCCCACGTGCGCACTCTCGCCAATCTCACTTCCGGGGCGCAGATGAGCAAACGGCCCGATACGAGCGCCAGACTCAACGGTGCTCTCGCTCAAGACGCAACTCTGGCGCACCAGCACGTCATCGCCGAGGGTGCAATTCTCAATCACCGTGTACGACCGGATGGTCGAATCGGCGCCGATCCGTGTTTTGCCCAGCAACTGCACAAACGGCTCAATCACTGTGTCGGCAGCCACCTCAACGTCCTCATCGATTACGCACGTCTCCGGCTTGAAGATCGTCACTCCCGAGTCCATGAGCCGCCGCGCGGTTCGAGCCCGCAATGCCGCGTCCAGCGCGGACAGTTCCGCAATGGTGTTTACGCCCAGCAGCTCGTCAAACTCATCGGTCTTGAACGCAACCACGCGTTCGCCGGCTGCCGCGAGCAGTTCCGCCATGTCAGTCAGGTAGTACTCGCCATGCGGATTTGCCGTTCCAAGCTTGCCCAGATTTGCGAGCAGCGGCGCAGTTCTGAACGCGTACATGCCCATGTTGATTTCGCGCAGGGCAAGGTGCTCTGGTTTCAGGCACTTCTGTTCCACAATCGCCTGAACTTCAACCGAGTCAGCCGATTTGCGAACTACGCGGCCGTAGTTCATGGAGTCAGGCAGATCGGCGGTGAGCAGCGTCATGGCTGCACGTTGCTGCTGGTGGAACTTCCACACTGCCTCAATGGTCTCGGGCCGGATCAACGGCACGTCGCCTGAAAGCACAACAAAATTTTCATATCCGGCGATCGACTCGGCCGCGCTTTGAACTGCATGCCCCGTCCCGCGCTGGACTGTTTGTTCAACAAAGCGGACGCCAGTGTGCTCGACGGCGGCACGCACGCTGTCAGCCTGGTGGCCGATCACTACAACTATGTCGTGAGGAGCAGCGACTTTGCTTGCCGACGCAATTACGTGCAGCAACAGCGGCTTGCCGCCGATTTCATGCAGCACTTTGGACCGTTTAGATTTGAGGCGTGTGCCCTTGCCTGCCGCCATAATCACAATGGCCGGGGTGGGCTGCGATTTTTCCTGCCTGCTTTCCATATTCCTGCTCACTCTTGCTTTCCCGGGCCTCCTGCGCCCGGCGGCATTGGCGGCCGCGGAATGGTGATGTCAATGGGCTTTACCGGGCCCATATTCAAGGTATCCAATCCCGGCTTGATCTCAGATTCGTTGCCCACCACGAGCACCGCCAGTTTCTCGGGATGAATATACTTCCTGGCGGCTGCCGCCACATCTGCGATGGTCACCTTTTCAATGGCTGATTTGTAGGTCTCGAGATAATCCGCGGGATAGCCGTAGAACTCGAGCTTCTCGCGCTCGGCCAGCACCTTGTCCTTAGTGTCGTACTCAAAAAGGAAAGAATTCAGGATGCTGTCTTTGGCGCGCTTCAACTCCTCTTCAGTGAAGGGGGTGGTGTTAAGGCCGGCGATCACTTCCATTGCCGCCTTGGTCGCATCCACCGTGGAAACGCTCTTGGTGAGCGCCTCGGCTCTGAAGCCGCCCACATGATCGTAGGGCATTGAGACTCCCCCGCCGACGGCATAAGCGAGTCCCAGCTTGGTGCGGACAGTCTGGAAGAGGCGGCTGCCGAATCCTCCACCGAGAATCTCATCGAGCACCGTAATGGTCGGTGCGTCAGGATTGCGACGGTCTGTTCCAACTCCAACAATCTCCACGTTTGATTGGTCGACGTCGGGCTTGTTGACGAAGTAGACGCCTGGAGTTGGGCCGGGCGTAACGTCGTGGCGCGGCGGCTCCGGGGTTACCGGTGGCAGCGATTCGAAGGCTGCACGCACCTTCGCTTCCATGGCGGCGCCATCGAAATCTCCGCTGATGCCCACGATGAGTTTGCCTTTGAGTGACCGATCGTGCCATGCCTGGAGGTCGGCAACGGTCACCGCGCCAATGGTCGCGAACTCGGGCTGCCGCGTGTAAGGACTGTCGGGGCCGTAGGTCAGCTTGGCCGCTTCGCGCTGGGCGATGCCGCTCTCGTCGTCGTTGCGGCGAATGATTGCGGTCGCTTCCTGCTGCTTGGCCAGCGACAGTTTCTGCCGGCTGAATTTGGGGTGGAAGAGCAATGCCATTGCCAGATCGAAGACCTGGTCCGAATCTCCTTTCAGCGAGTCCCACTGGATTGCCGTCGAATCGTCATCGCCGCCGGTCTCAACGTGCGCGGCGCGGGCCTCAAGAAAATCGTCCATTGCATCGCCGCTCATCTTGTCTGAGCCGCTGGTGCGCCACGCTTCTCCGTAGAGATCGAGCAGGCCAGTCTTCTTCGGGTCGACGTCGCGCGAGCCGCCGGGAATAAGCACGGAGCCGGAGACAAACGGCAGCTCGTGATCCTCCTGCAGGAATACCACGATGCCGTTCTTGAGCTCGATCCGCTTGGGCTGCTGCGGATGAAATTCATGCAGCGGCGGAACAGGAATCTTCTCCCAGGGCTTGGATTGCTGCGCGGCGAGGAGCGACGGAGCTGCGACCAGCAGCACAAACACGAAAATTGCCGCTCCAGCGAGAGCCCTGATCTCTGATCTCTGATCTCTGATCTCTGCACTTCTCATTGCGCACCTCCCTTGGCCTGCGGGCCTTCAGCCGGTGGCGCGTCTGTGTCGATTTCGGCGGTGGTGCGGTTGCTGGCGATGAAGACCTTGTTGGCCACGCGTCGGATGTCGTTTTTGGTCACCGCATCAACTTCCTTAAGCTGCAGGAACAACTCACGCCAATCGCCATAGCGTGTCTGGTACTCGGCCAGCGAACTGGCCAACCCCTGGTTGTCGGCCAGGCCGCGCAGAAGATCGGCTCGGGCGCGGGTTTTATACATCTGCAATTCAGCGTCGGTGACGTCGGTGGTCTTGAGTTTTTCCAGCTCTTTATGGATTGCGTCGCGCATCTCGGCCGGCGTGTGTCCCGGGATCGGCACGGCGTAGAACGCGAACAGGCTGGGATATTTTTCGCCGGGATATCCTGAGAAGCCCTGGGCCACGGCCGCGATCTGCTGCTGCTCAACCAGGCTGCGATAGAGGCGCGAGACGCGGCCGTTCGACATGATGTCGGTGATGGCGTCGTAGACGGCATCGTCTGGGTCGCGATAACTGGGCCGGTGGTAGCCCTCCACGTAGAACGGTTGCGTTTGCTCGTGGACGACGATGGACTTTTCGGCAGTCTGGGTGGGCTCAACACTGGTGAGATCTTCAGGCTTGGGTCCCGCGGGCACGCGGCTGAAATACTTCTCCAGCATGGGCATGGCGGTCTTTGCGTCGATGTCGCCCACGATAGAGACCACGATGTTGGCGCCGACATAATACTTGCGGTGCATGGCCATGGCCTCAGTGGCAGTAATCTGGCTTACTTCACTTGGCCAGCCAATGTTGGGCCGGTGGTAAGGGTGAGTTTCATAGGCCGTTGCCACAAACTGTTCCACCAGGCGGCCGACGGGGTCGGAGTCGACACGCATGCGGCGCTCTTCCATCACCACGTCGCGCTCTTTGTAGAACTGGCGCGGAACCACGTCGTACAGGCGGCCGCTCTCAAGCCAGGCCCAAAGCTCGAGGCGATTCTCGGGCATCGACCAGAAGTATTGCGTGTCGTCCAGGCCGGTTTCGGCGTTCAGGCCGTGGGCGCCATTCTGCTCGGCAACCTCGGTGAACTGGTTGGGGATGACAAACTTATCGGCGTCGGCCTGCGCCTTGAGGAAGGCCTGGTGCAGTTCTTCGAGCTTTTTGGGGTCGCGGCCCACCTGCTTCAGGTACTCGGCCTCGAAAGCGTTGTTGGCCTCTTCAACCTTTTCGAGGGCGACCTTCTCGGCGGGGTAGTTGGTGGTGCCGATCTGGGTGGTGCCCTTGAAGGCAAGATGCTCAAACATGTGGGCCAGGCCGCTGTCGCCGCCGGGGTCGTCCACATCGCCCGCGTCAACAAAGGTGGTGTAGCTGAAGACCGGCGCTTCAGGCCGGTAGCAAATGATGATGGTGAGGCCGTTGGGCAGCACCTTGGTGGTGATGCGCTGCTCGAAACTCTTGAGGTCCTGCGCGCGGGCCGATGGCAACGCGATGAGGACGATGAGAGTAAAGAGGCAGGCAAGGCCTCGATGGATTGAACGGGGGAACTGCATGAAGCCTCCAGGCCGCGGGGGTGAAATCAGCTCGAACGTACATTCCCAAGCTAGTTTGCGGGGCTTCGTGTTAGCAAGTCGGAGAGGCAGCGGGGTTAGCGGAGTCAGCGGAGTCAGGAAAGGAGCTGAGTTGGCGGGTTAGCATCGCTCCCACCCAAGCCGGTAGCCGCCGAACAGCGTCGGATGCATCGCGTGATCTTGACCCGGCGAACAGCGCCAACTATTCTCCTTGCGACCAGCAGCAATCAATTTTGGCCGTATGATTTCGAGCGCCGGGAGGGCGGCTTATGGTTCAGCAGCAGCGTGTTCTTCGCATCGTACGAATTTGCTTTCTTGTCTACGCCATTGGGCTGTTGTGGGTGATGCATATCATCAAGCCGACGAACGGGGCGCCCGCGGATCCGATCATTTACAAATCGATTGCAGCGATCGCCGTCGCCGATGGGTTTATGGGGATTTTCTTGCAGCGGATGTTGCTGAAGGCCAAGGCCAGGCCTCTGCCGAATGGCAAGATGCCAACGGCGGCTCAGCGATGGCTCACGGCGAATATCCTCCGGCTTGCCTTTGCCTTGTCGACATGCCTGTTTGGATTGGTGCTGCATGTGCTCGGTGCGCCGGAGCGACTGGCGCAGGCGCTGGTGATTTTGGGAATTCTGTTCATGCTGGTAAGGCTGGGCAAGCCGCCAGCCGACGACCCGGCCAACGCGCCCTACGGCTCAATCGGGTAAAGCAGCAGGGAAGCAACCATAGATCGTAATCTTCGGCTACTGGCTACTCGCTACTGGCTACTGGCTGTTTCCCCCGCCTTGACCCCGCGAAGTGGACCGCCGTATGCTGCCAGCGGTTGCGCATGGCGTTAAAGTTGCCGCCATCGCGCAGAGGGGAGCGGCTATGACCGAAGCAAGCAAGACTGCGGCTCCCGCAATTCCAACCTCGGTTCGGCCCCTGCTTGTTCGGCGCGCCGCCGTGCTCGGCGCCGGAACCATGGGCTCGCGCATCGCCGCGCACCTGGCCAATGCGGGCATTCCCACGCTGCTGCTCGACCTGCCGGCGAAAGATGCGGGGCCGTCATTTGCTGAAAAAGGTTTGGCCGCGCTGGCCAAGGCCAAGCCTGCGGCGTTTTATGAGGCAGGGCTGGCCGCGCTCGTCACCACCGGAAACTTCGACAACGATCTGCCCAAGCTCGCCGATTGCGATTGGGTGATTGAGGCAGTCGCTGAAAATCTCGAAATCAAGACGCGGCTGCTTGAGCGGGCGCTGCCGCACCTGAAAAAAGACGCGGTTCTCACCACAAATACCTCGGGGCTGCCGGTTGCAAAAATAGGCGCCGCGCTCAGCTCGCACCAGCAGCGGTTCTTCGGAACGCACTTTTTCAATCCGCCAAGATACATGCGGCTGCTCGAGGTAATTCCGGCTGCGGAGTCGGATCCCGCGCTGGTGGCGGCATTTGCCGCGTTTGCCGACCGGCTGCTGGGCAAGCAGGTGGTGTTTGCAAACGACACGCCCAACTTTATTGCCAACCGCATCGGCATTGCGGTGATGTTCAACGCCGCCAACCTGATGCTTGAGCAGGGTCTGACGGTTGAAGATGTAGACGCGCTGACCGGCTCGGCGCTGGGCTTTCCGAGGACGGGCACCTTCCGTCTGGCAGACATGGTGGGCATCGACATACTGGCACACGTGGCGGCGAATTTTCCCGCGGGAGTAACGCGTGGGCGGTTTGGCGATGCGCTTGACGAGTTGATGAAGCGCGGTTGGATCGGCGATAAAGCCGGCCAGGGCTTCTACAAAAAAACGCGCGGGGCAGACGGAAAAGATGAACGGCTGGCGCTCGATCTGGAGACCTTTGAATATCGACCAACGATGAAGCCGGCTCTTCCATCTCTCGAAATGGCGAAAAATGCCGGATCGGTTTCGGAGCGGGTGAAGCTGCTGCTCGGGAACGATCCCGCGAGAGATAAGGCCGCTGCGTTCTTATGGCCGTTCCTGAGTGCGCTGTGGACGTATGCGGCCGATCGCATTGGCGAAGTGGCCGGCGATGCCGTGTCCATCGACCAGGCGATGAAGGCGGGCTTTAACTGGGAGCTGGGCCCGTTTGAGTTGTGGGACGCGGCGGGGGTGAAGTCGACCGTTGCGCGGATGAAGGCTCTGGGGTTGCCGGTGAGTGCGCGAGCTGAGGCGCTGCTGAACTCTGCGCCCGACGCGAAAGAGGTTCCGTGGTATTCGACCGACGGCCCGCAGTGCTACAACCCCGTGTCTAATCATTGGGAGCCGATCGCCGCAACACCCGGCCATGCGAGAGTGGCAGATTTCAGGCAGTCGCACGGCGTGGTCAGGAGCAATCCCGGCGCGTCGCTGGTTGATTTGGGCGATGGAATCGGGTGCATCGAGCTGCACTCGCTCAAGAACGCGATTGGCGGCGACGTGCTGGCCATGATTTCGCAGGTGCTGAACCCGGCGTCGGACTCGGTGCGTGATTTTGCGGGCTTTGTGATCACGGGCGACCGCGACAACTTCAGCGTGGGCGCAAACCTTATGCAGCTTCTCATGCTGGCGCAGGAGGGCGAGTGGGACGAGGTCGCCGGAGTGATCAAGGCGTTCCAGCAGATGACCCAGGCCATCAAGTTTTGCCCCAGGCCGGTGGTGGCTGCACCGTTTGGCCTGGCGCTGGGCGGCGGTGCCGAGATTTGCATGCACGCGGCCCGCAGGCAGCCTCATGCCGAGACGTACATCGGGCTGGTTGAGGCGGGGGTTGGACTGATTCCCGCAGGCGGGGGCACAAAGGAAATGCTGTTGCGCGCGGTGGATTGGGCTGCTGGGCTGGTCGGGCCTGAAGCAGCGTCTGGACCGCCGGCACGGTTTGCGCAATCGGCAGAGATGTTGACGGCGCTCAAGCGGGTGCTGGAAGGGATCGCGATGGCCAAGGTGTCAACCTCGGCCCTGGAGGCGAGAGCGCTGGGGCTGCTGCTGCCAGCCGACCGCATCACCATGAATCGCGAGCGTTTGCTGCTTGAGGCCAAGGCGCAGGCTGCGGTGCTGGCTGAAACCGGCTACACTGCGCCACAGCCGAGGAAGGTTGCCGCGCCGGGCATCGCGGCGCTGGCCACCATGGAGACGGGCATCTATTTAATGGGCGAGGCAGGGTACGCCTCAGAGCACGACCAGAAAGTGGCGCGATGGGCGGCGTACATCCTGGCCGGCGGGAGGGTGACGGCGGGCACCGTGGTGACCGAGCAATATTTGCTGGATTTGGAGCTTGAGGCGTTTCTGTCGCTCTGCGGCGAGCGAAAGACGCAGGAGCGGATCGGCTTTACATTGAAAACCGGAAAGCCGCTGCGGAACTGATGCTACATACGTACGTACGTATGGTAAGATTGTGATCTGGAGGGCGATATGTATCACGATCCAAGTACCGTGCTCTCACCGAAAGACAGGGTCAAATCCGTTGAAGTTATTTATGATGCCGGACCGGTCGACGGCAGCTGGTCGGTTGCTCGACTCAAGTGGGACGAGGAGACGAAGGTAGGGATCCGGTGGAACGGGGACTCAGAGAGCAGCAAGGGCCTGCCGCAAGCACGTGGGAATCCCGCCTGGTTTGTTCTTCCCGGCGAACTCGGTTCAGCGGTTTTGGCCGCCGCGCAAGCCCTCAGGCGGCAGCGTCAAGCGACGCTGGTAGAGGAGTACAAATTGATGGCCGCGGATCGGGAACGGGAGTCTGAGGCAGAGGAGTGGACGGAAGGGTTGATCGGCGATGCCTATTGAACGAGGAGGCGTGTATTGGGTGAACTTCGACCCGGCAACCGGCGGCGAAATCCAGAAGACGCGTCCGGCGATTGTTGTATCGAACGACGCAGCCAACGCGGTGCTCAACAGGGTACAGGTCATACCAATCACCTCGAAGACCGATCGTGTTTACCCGGGCGAGGCTCTCATAGAGATTAAGGGTGAAAAGCGCAAGGCAATGGCAGATCAGTTGACCACGGCGAGCAAGCTGCGCTTTGGTTCCAGGCTCGATCTGTTAAGTACCGAGGATATGGGCCGCGTAGAGGCGGCGATTGCTGTTCAGCTTGGATTGCAGTTGAAGCAAATTCCATGATCGTTCGTTCGAGAATCGCCGCTGCTGTGGTTGTCAGCTCCGCGTTGATAGCGTCGAGCGTGTCGGAACGGGAAGGCGTCGCTCAATCTGACGCTCAATCTCTTGACGCGTTCAGCACCTCGGGGACGGTAACGCAGAACGGACAAACGCATCAGTACAGGGTGGAGCATTTGCCCGCGTCGTCGTTTCCTGCGCTGCCCACAGCGGTGGCTGCGGAGCTGAACCGGAGAGAATGCCTGATTCCGCAGACCTACCAGGCGCACGGACCTGAGAACGTGATTCACGGGAGTTTCAGGCAGGCGGGCGAGCGCGATTGGGCGGTGCTGTGCTCGGTGCACGGAACTGTCTCTCTGCTGGTGTTTTTTGCGGGCGAGGCTGAAAGCCCCACGGTGCTGGCCACGGCGGCGGAGACTACGCGGCTGGAGTTGGACAATGCAAGTGGAAAGCTGGAATTCGACTGGGGTATCGACGTGGCGTCGCCGGAACTGGTGCACGAGGCGCAGTCGGACATGCGGCGCCGGCCGCCAAGGCTCGATCACGATTCAGTCGCCGATTCGGTCATCGACGGGGTTACCACATACCACTTCTATGCGGGCAATGCGTGGACAACCGTGGAGACGAGCGATTGAGAAAGACAGCGAGTCAGCAAGTCAGCGGGTCGGCAAGTCAGCCGAACGGGCAGCAATCTTGCGGTGACCGTAATTTCTGTTCACCGTCCGCCGTCCACTGTTCACTGTTGTGGAGCATCTATGGCTGAAGCCGTTATCGTTAGCGCTATACGTACGCCGGTAGGCCGCGCGCCAAAGGGTGCGCTCTCGACCACCCGTCCCGACGACCTTGCCGCAATTGCATTGAGCGGCGCGTTGGAGCGGGTTCCCGGCCTCGATAGGGCCGAAATCGACGACGTAGTGCTGGGTTGCGCGCAGCCTGAAGGCGAGCAGGGACTCAACCTGGCGCGGATGGCGGCGCTGCGGGCAGGCCTGCCAATCGAGATTCCTGGCGCGACGGTGAACCGGCTGTGCGCCTCGGGCCTTGAGGCGATTGCCCAGGCCGACATGCGCATTCGCTCGGGCGGCATGCGCGTGGTGGTGGCGGGCGGGGCCGAGTCGATGAGCCTGATCCCCATGGGCGGCAACAAGCCGAGCCCCAATCCGTGGCTGGCAGAGCACTATCCGGCGTCGCTGCTGACGATGGGGCTGACGGCGGAGCGGGTTGCGAAGCACTACGGCATTTCGCGCGAAGACCAGGACGCGTTTGCGCTGGCGAGTCATAAAAAAGCGCTGGCGGCGCAGGCTGACGGGCGCTTT
>JBEKCW010000180.1:0-9719 GCA_050014675.1 Occallatibacter sp.
GCCCGCTGGGCGGACACGTGGTGCAGGGCCATGTGGACGGAGCCGGCGTGATGACGGCGCTTGACCCTGTGGTCCCTCGCTCCAGTCCTGAATTTGACGAGAAAACGACCGACTGGACCCTGAAGGTGCGCGTGCCCGAGACCGTCCGTCAATGGATGGTGCACAAGGGATCGGTAGCCATCGAGGGCATCAGCCTGACAATCGCCGGATTCGACGGCCAGGAGATCGCAATCGCGATTCTGCCACTAACCTACTGGCGCACGAATCTCCACGCCCTCAAGCTTGGAGACCCGGTGAACGTGGAAGCCGATGTTCTGGTGAAATTGGCAGCCATGCAGATGCAGGCCAAGCCCGAGAAGAACCTGACGGCCGAGTGGCTGGTGGCGAACGGGTATTGAAAGACAGCCAATAGTGAATAGCCAGTAGCCAATAGCCGTTCACGCTACGGGTTGTTTTCCTACTGGCTACTGGCTATTCACTATTGGCTGTTTTTCGCTATTGGCTCTTCAACTCCGGGCAGGATTTCAGGCGGCGCGACCTCGACCCAGCGGGCAGGGCCTGTTTCCGACCGGCACTCGGCCCAGAGCGCGTAGATTTCGCGGCGCGGGACGAAAGCAGCGTCCACCAGAACCGCGACGCCCGTGTCGGCGTTAGTGTAGCGCTCGCGGCACCAGCGGACGAAGGCGTCTCCCCGCCGGCCTTTGCGCATTGTGAACCAGTCGATAATTTCGTGCGGCGATTCCGAAGCCACATCCTCGGGCGTCCACCAGAAACGCACCGGGCCCTTGGGCGAGAACTTCTCTTCAATGCAGGTGCCGCCTGAGTCGCGCATCGAGCGCAGGAACTCCTGCCAGTTAATGAGGCGGCCGCGTGACTTGAGCAGCGCGCGGAATGAGCCCTCGCGATGCGCCTGCATCCAGCGCGGAACAAAGCTGAGTGGAAGCGCAACCACAGCCACCCCGACGGCAACGGGAATCAGAGCGAGCTCAAGCAGCACACTCAGGCTGCTGCGGCGCTCTTTCTTCTGTTCGGGCTCGGCGGATTGGGTTAGCATCGTCGCCTCTCAATCCATTATGGCGCGGCGGTCAAGAGTTGCGGCGCTTCTAATTGTTACTGCTTGACGGGCAATTTGGGCGGGGCGGTCACGTATTCGTCGCCGGTGCGGGCAAGGATTTGCGCGCGGCGGTCGGTAAGCAGCTTAAGCCGGCTGGTGAGCTCGATAAACTCCTTCTTCTGGTCGGGTGTCAAGCCAGCGGTTGCGCCGGTGGCCGCAGGCGAAGCTGACGCTGAAGGCGTGCCTTCAGGCGGTGCCGGTGGCGCAGCCAGTTTATTCAATTCATCCAGCCTTGCCTGCACCGCCGGAATCTCGCGATCGATCAGAACGGGACGGATCATTGGCGTCTTCGCGCGCCCGGTCGCAATCTCGTTGCGATTATTCTCTTCCCACACGGGAAGAATGCCGACGTGGCCGAGTTCGACGCGAATCCCCGCCGGCCCGTAGTCGCGGCGCACTGCGGAGAACTCACCGACCAGTTCGTCGCGGGGCTCGCCGTTTGAATCCGGGTTGAGTCCATCGACATAGCTGCGCGACTGGTTCGAGAGGAAGTTGCCGAGCGAGTAAAAGATGAGGGTGTCGCGGCCGTCCTGGGTCTTATAGGTTTCAACTGGCTGCAGCACATGTGGATGAGCGCCGACAATGACCGTTGCTCCAGCGTCGAGCATCTTGTGAGCAATATCAACATCTTCAGGCCGCGGCGCCGTGGCGTACTCTACCCCCCAGTGGATTGAAATGACTAGCAAATCGCACTGGGCGCGGGCGGCCTTTACCGCATCAGTTAGCTGGGCCTCGTCTGCGCCGGGCGCACCGCCCGAGTCATTCGGATAGGGAAAGAAGTTGACGTGGGGCACGCTCGCGTCGTCGGGATTGCGGTTGCCATTGAGCCAGCGCGTCATGCCCAGCCAGCCCACCTTGATGCCGTTGGACTCGGTAATGACGGGCTGCCAGGCGGTGGCGGTGTTATCGCTGGTTCCGGCGAACTGCAGACCGGTTTCGCGCAAATGGTCGCGCGACTCGGCAAAAGCCGCCCAGCCCTGGTCGAAAACGTGGTTGTTCGCAAAGGAAACGATCTTGATGCCGCTGGCCTTGAGCGCCTGGGGCAGCTCGACGGGCGCGTTGAAAAGGAAGGCTTTGGTGCCGTGCGAGTGGTTGGGGGCGACCGGAGTTTCAAGATTGACGAAGCCGAAGTCGGCTCCTTGAAAGACGTCGGTGACATTTGAGAAGAGCGCGGCCCAGCCTGCCTCGCCCTCGCCTGCAGCGGCGGCCGCAGCTCTGACCGGCTCGTGTGGAATCACGTCGCCAGCCACGGCGAATGAAACCTGGGCCAGATCGTGCGGGTAAGGGACGACGACGGCGGCGTGGCGGGGATTGATCCGAACAGCAAAAATGGCTCCAAGGGCAGCCAGGCCGAGAAGCGCCACGGGCAGGCGCCAGGAGGTGCGAATGACGGGACGGGAACCGAACATCGGGATAGTGCGGCTGGCCGGTGCCGAGTGCATGAAGTTCTCCGAAATCAGCATACAGCGTAAGTGCGCCAGCCTGAACAAGGAGCGAGCGGTAAACCGCCGAGCGGCGTCTATTGTGTGAAGTTACTGATACCCTTAGGTTAGAGCGGATAGGAACGGGCGGTGAGCTTCGTTTCGACGGGGGTCAACCGCAGATCAACTATGGCAGAGTTCGTCATCAAGTTGGCCGATGAGCGCGGCCGGGTGCAGGAACAGGTGCACACCGCGGCCTCTGCCGAGGAATTGCGCCTGCGGTTTGCTCACGCCGGCTACCATGTGTATTCGGTCAAGTCGCGCGGCGGCCTGGGCGGAGGCCGCAAGAAGGTCAAACTCGAGCCGTTTCTGATCTTTAACCAGCAATTCTTAACGTTGATTCGAGCCGGCCTGCCGATTCTGAGCTCGCTCGAGATGCTCGGCAAGATCCAGAAGAACCCGCAGTTTGCAGGGCAGCTCGACAATGTGTCGGCGCGGGTCAAAACGGGCGAGTCGCTTTCGAATGCCTTCGACGCGCAGGGCGGATTCCCCGTGATGTACACCACCACGCTGCTGGCAGGCGAGCGCTCGGGCAATCTTCAGGAGGTTCTCGAACGGTATGTGAGCTTCCAGCGGGTCACGCTCACGCTCAGAAAGAAGCTGGTCGGTTCGCTCATCTACCCCGGCGTACTGCTGACACTGGTGTGCGGGTTGATGACCTTCATGTTCACGGTGGTGGTGCCGCAGTTTGCCTCGCTTTACGACCAGATGGGCTCCAAACTGCCGGCCATGACCATGTATCTGCTGTCATTCGGCAAGTGGATGCAGCACAACATTGTTTACCTGCTGCTGGGCATTGCAGTCGCGATCACAGCGTTTTACCGGTTCTCGATTACCGAGCGGGGACGCGATTTTGTCGACGGCTTCCGCGTGGGCATGCCGGTATTCGGCAAAATCTGGCTCAAGTACCAGGTAGCGCTTTTCTCGCGCACGCTTTCAACGCTGCTCACCGGCGGATTGCCGCTGGTTCCCTCGCTTGAAACGGCGGCGCGGTCGATTTCGTCGCGCAAGGTTTCAAAGGCGGTGGGCTCGTCGATCACCACGGTGCGCGAGGGCAAAAGCCTGGCCGATTCGCTGGCCAAGACCGGCGTATTTCCGCAGCTCGCCACGGATATGATCACGGTCGGCGAACAGACCGGCGCGCTGCCGGCCATGCTCAATTCCGTGTCGGAGTTTTTTGAGGAAGACGTGGCCACGGCGCTGGCCGCTGCGCTGGCGTTGATTGAGCCGGCGATCCTGATCATCATGGGTGTAGTCGTAGTGTTTATTTTGATATCTCTCTATCTGCCCATCTTCTCGCTGGGCCAAACTTCCGGAGGATAAACAAGCGATGGCCAATGGAAATGTAATCGCACTTCCGGTACCGCAGGCTATGGACGAGCGCGGCCAGGCTGAGCTGCTGGCGCAACGCTACCATGCCGAATTTGTCGACCTGAAGAACTTCAAAATTCAGCACGACCTGCTGCGCACGGTGCCGGTGGAACTGATGTTCCGCTACAACTTTGTGCCGATTGAGCAGCAGGCCGACGCGCTGGTGATCGCTGTCAGCGATCCTTCGCGGCTCATGATTCTCGATGAGATTGCCGGCTTGCTGGGCCAGCGGATTCACGCGCGCGTGGCCACGCTCTCGCAGATTACCGATCTTCTGAAAAAAACCGAGCAGAGTCAGCGCGTGCTCGATGAAGCCAGCGAAGGACTCACCTTCGACGTTTTGAACGGCGAAGAGAACTCCGACGAAAATATCTCGATTGAAAAGCTGACCAGCGAAGAAGACATCAGCCCCATCATCCGGCTGGTGGATACGACCATCTTCACGGCTCTCGAACGGCGCGCATCCGATATTCACATTGAGACCAACGACGACTCGGTGATTGTGAAGTATCGCATCGACGGTGTGCTGCAGGCGGCCATGGCGCCAATTGCGCGCGAGCACCACTCCACAATCTTAAGCCGCATCAAGATCATGAGCGAGCTCGACATTGCCGAGCGCCGCGTGCCGCAGGACGGCCGCTTCCGCGTGCGCTACAAGGGCCGGCTGATCGACTTCCGCGTGTCGATTATGCCCACTGTTCACGGCGAAAACGCCGTGCTGCGCGTGCTCGATAAAGAATCGATGAGCGAGAAGTTCAAGAACCTCACGCTCAACGTGGTGGGATTCGCCGACGAAGATCTACGCAAGTTCAGAAGGTACATTCGCGAGCCGTACGGCATGGTGCTGGTAACCGGGCCGACGGGCTCCGGCAAAACCACGACTCTCTACGCGGCGCTCAACGAGATCAAGAGCGACGAAGACAAGATCATCACCATCGAGGACCCGGTCGAGTACCAGATTCGCGGCATCACGCAGATTCCCGTGAACGAAAAGAAGGGCCTGACATTTGCGCGCGGCCTGCGCTCGATTCTGCGCCACGACCCTGACAAAATCCTCGTCGGCGAAATCCGCGACCAGGAGACAGCGCAGATTGCCATCAACTCCGCGCTGACCGGCCACCTTGTGTTCACTACGGTCCACGCCAATAACGTGGTCGACGTGCTGGGGCGCTTTTTGAACATGGGCGTTGAAGCCTACAACTTTGTCTCGGCGCTCAACTGCATTCTGGCCCAGCGGCTGGTAAGAACCATCTGCGATTACTGCGCACATGAAGTGCACTACACCGATGAAGAGCTGTTGATAAGCGGCCTCAATCCCGAGGAATGGCGCGGCTTCGGCTTCCGTGAAGGCGCGGGCTGCATGGAGTGCGGCGGAACAGGATACCGCGGAAGAACGGCGATTCACGAGTTGCTCGATCTCACCGATACCATCCGCGAAATAATCCTCGAGAAGAGGCCGACGTCGGAGATTCGCAAACAAGCTCAGAAGGAAGGCATGTCGTTTCTGCGCGAGTCGGCGATCGATCGCGTGCGCCGCGGGCTGACAACGTTGAAAGAGATCAACAAGGTAACGTTTATTGAGGCGTCGCGATAAGAACAGCTACTAGCTTCTAGCTGCTAGCTCCTAGCTTGGTTCGCAGGAGAACTAGAAGTTGGAGCTAGAAGCTAGAGGCTAGAAGCTGGGGACAAGGACGAATGAGTTCGATTTTAGATAGAGCGGCGAAGATAAAGACCCAGCCGGGCGCGCGCCCTCCGGCGGCGGTGGAGATATCCCCCGAAGGCGTGTTGGCCGCGGCTTTGTCTGCAGCCGGCGGCGCACCCGCTTACGCATTTGTGCCTTTGCCCGTGGATACGGTTACGCCAAGCGTGGACGCGGCGAATCTGCATGCGCCCGAAGCTGTCAGCGCGGCCATCCGCTCGGCGCTCGACCAGGTTTCGCCACGGTCGCGCGTGGCCACGCTGGTGGTGCCCGACGCGGTGGTGAGAGTGTTCATGCTCGACTTTGATACCTTGCCCCCAAAAAGCGCCGAGGCACTCCCGGTGATGCGTTTCAGGCTGCGCAAAACGGTTCCTTTCGACGTGGAGCAGGCGGGAGTGAGCTACCAGATCCTGAGCCAGACCAAGGATCAATGCAAGGTGCTGGCCGCCATCATCCCGGGGCCGGTGCTGGCCGAATATGAAGCCGTCGTCAGGGCTGCCGGGTATGAGCCGGGCGCGGTGCTGCCCTCGAGCCTGGCCGCGATTGAAACCGTGGATGCGATGGAGGCGGTGCTGGCGGCAAACCTGAGCAGCCGCGGCATTACCACGCTGATTTCGAACGGGCAGGAGCTGCTGCTCTACCGGAATCTGGATCTGCCGGAAGATGCCGGAGAACGCGCGCGGGAGATTGCGCGCACGATAGCCGTGGCCACTGCCTACTACGAAGACCGGCTGGGAGCGATGCCGACCAAGCTCTACTACACCGGTAATCGTGAAGCGGCAGAGTTTTCCACCTGGCTTGGCGAAACCGAGCTGCCGGTGATTGAACTGGCGTCGAAGCCCCAATCCGGAGCTATGACCTCGCTGGGTGAAGGCAGCATTGCCGGAGTGACCGGCGCGCTGGCGGGGGCAACAGCGTGAAAATCACACTGAATCTCGCCACCAGGCCGTTTGTCGACGTTGGACCGGCAATGAAACGGCTGCGCATCGGCATGATTGCGCTGGCCGTGATTTCGCTCGCCTCGCTCGGGGCTCTGCACATGGTGCACAGCAAGGCTGAAGCAGCGCGGGCCCGCGAGCACTCTCTCGATGGAGCGATTGCCAGGATCAATTACGAGCGGTCGGGCTACCAGGCCATGATGGCTCAGCCTAAGAATGCGCAGTTCATGACCGAAGTAGACGAGCTGAACCAGCTGTTCGAAGAAAAGGCATTCAGCTGGACAATGGCGATGGAGAGCCTCGAGACCGAGCTGCCGGGCGGCGTACAGGTAACTGAGATTGAGCCGCAGCGAGCCAAGACCGGCCAGATCACGCTGCATCTGCGCGTGGCCGGTCCGCACGATCTGTCTGACGAGCTGGTAAAGAACCTCGAACATTCCAGGCGATTCCAGTCGCCGCGAATTGTGGGTGAAGAAGCGGAGTCAGCCAACACCCCGAACTCGAAGATATTAACGCCGGTCAGCGTATCGAACCGTTTCAACTTCGATTTGCAGACGGAATACGTTCCGCCGAGCGAAGATGAGCTGGCGGCCGAGAAAAAGAAACATAAGGCGGTCGAGGCGGAGAGCGAGACTGCGCCGCCTGCGCCTGTGGTTGCGCCGCAACCGGTGATGCCGGGTCGTGCTTTGCCGTTCCGGCAACCGCCGGGGCAAGCTCAGGTACGGAGACCGTATCCGGGAGCTGGCGCGCCGGTGCCTCCTGGTCAGCCGGGCCAGCGCAGCCCCTACACGGGAGGCCCGCAATGAACATTGAACGCGTAATCACGTGGCGTGAGCGGCTGAAGTCGCCGCTGACCTGGCACTATGTGGGGTTCGCGGTGCTGCTGGCAGTAGCCATTGGGCTGGCTGTGCGAGTGGGGCTAGACTGGGCGGCAATCGACAGTCATGCATCCGATGTGCTGGCGGAGAAGCAGCTCCAGCTGCGCCAGCTCGACATCAAGACAGTTCCGCTGCGCGGGCTCGACAAGCGCGTTGAAGCCTCTCGGGATCAGAAGACCGAGTTCATGCAGAAGCGCATCTCGCCGGATTACTCGTCAATATCAGATCGCGTGCTGGCGCTGGGTGTTGCTTCAGGAGTGCGCCTCACGCGGCTTGAATATTCGCAAGGCCTGCCGGGAACGGAGCTGACCGAAATCCAGATGGATGCGGGAATCACCGGACAGTATCCGCAGATCATGAAGTTCATCAACAGCCTGGAGCGCAACCAGATATTCTTTCTCATCCGCGCCATGTCGCTGACCGGGGAGCAGGGTGGCATGGTGAGTCTGCGATTGCAGCTCTCAACCTGGCTGCGACCGGCCGATGTGCCCGCGGGACTGCCTGCAGCCGGATCGGGAACGACTCCCGTACAGCAACCGGCGGCAGCACAGCAGCCGGCTGCAAAGGAGGGTGAGTAACAATGGCCCTCCAGGTAGGCAATGCAAGCAAGGGAAAAATCGTGCTGGTCGGGGCGCTGATCGTCGTAGCCCTGGGCGGCGTGGGTTATGAGTTGTACAACCAGCTTTCAACGGGGCCGGCGCCTTCGGCGAGACCTGCGGAGCCTGCAACGAACTCCGCAGCGAGCGCAGTGCCGGCGGCAAGGCACGGCGCGCAGAGCCAGTCCACGGCAGGCGAGGAAGCTAAGAAGCTCTCCAATCCGGGGATTGATCCCACCATTCACTTCGGCCTGCTGGCGCAGAGCGAAGACATGGAGTACGAAGGAACGGGGAGAAACATCTTCTCGGCGGAGTCGGCGCCGGCGGTTATTGAGAAAACGCTAGCGCCGGCACGTCCGGGCCCGGGCGGAGCGACCGCCGTAGCAGCAAGTGGACCACCTCCAACACCCAAAGCGCCGGCAATCGATTTGAAGTATTTCGGCTACAGCGAAGGGAAAAACAAATCGATGGTGGCGTTCCTGGTGCACGGTGACGATATATTTATGGCGACGGTGGGGCAGGTCGTCGATCACCGTTACAAGGTGAGCACCATCAAGCCGGCCAGCGTTGAAGTAACCGACATGAGCTACAACAACACGCAAACGCTCATCCTGACGCCGTAGTAAGCGAGGCGCGTGAGCAGGTTTCTCTCGTCTATACCAATATCGATGCGACAAGGCAATCACAATCCGAGGCGAGTTGAGATCGAGCCGATTGCGGCAGCGCAAACGCCGGGCAGCGTTGCCTTGCCGCGCGTACCCCGGCGCAAACCATCAGAGGATGGCTACACGCTGCTGGCGGTAATTTTTCTGCTGGCAATTCTCACCCTCTGGATGTCGGTTGCGGTGCCCAAGATGACGCGGTCCATCCAGCGGGACCACGAGGTGGAGGCCATGCACCGCGGCAAGCAATACATCCGCGCGGTGCAGCTTTATTACCGCAAGTTTCATGCCTACCCGCCCAACATGGACGCGCTGGTAAAGACCAACGAGATCCGCTTCCTGCGTAAGAAATACATTGACCCCATGACCGGCAAGGATGACTGGAAGCCGCTGATGTTCGGGCAGAACAAGCAGCCCATCGTGTTCGGATTTTTCGGCCAGCCGATGCTGACCGGCAGCACGATGGCCGGCATTGGTGGCAGCGGCGGCAATGGCATCAACGGGTTAAATGGAACGGCCGGCGGGGGGGTGGGCGGCGGATCGCAAAATGGAACATCCGGAACTCTGGGGTCGATCTTCAACAGCCAGCAGGGCGCTTCGTCGCCGTCTCCACCAACGGCCCCGGCCACAAATGGCACCGACACTTCGGGCAGCGGGACGGGCACAGATGCAAGCGGAGGAACCGGAACGGGCGGGACCGATGCGAACGGAAATCCGACCGCCGGTTCCGGAACTAATGGCACGACCGGAACCAACGGTCTGAGCAGTTCAGGGTCCACTGCGGGACAAACCTTTGGCGGGGCCGGAATTATCGGCGTAATTCCCGCGAGCCCCAAGCAGTCACTGCTGGTCTACAAGAAGATGACTCACTACAACGCGTGGGAGTTTGATTATGACCCTGCGATGGAAACAATGATGCAGGGAATGCAGGGCGGAAACACCGGGCTCGGTGGAAATGGATTGGGCGGGAACGGCGTTGG
>JBEKCW010000181.1:0-9679 GCA_050014675.1 Occallatibacter sp.
CATTTGATATCCGCGTGGAAACGCGCGAAGTCGTAGTCCCTGTCTACGTGGCCCATCGCGGCGTGTCCATCAGTCCCATGCGCAATCTCAAGGGCAAAGTGGTAGGCCAAACTGCTTCGATAGACGCGGAGATCTCCGGGCCCGCGGCAAAAGACTTCCATGTTTTCGAAGACGGCGTCGAGCAGCCGATCGAGAACCTCAGGTTCGAAGTGATGCGTACAGCGTGGGTGCCCGATAACCTGGGCCAGCATGTGGAATATTCGGGAACGCCCAAAGGCATTTGGGCCGCCCCGGAAGGTTGGGTGTTGGGTGTCAGCCCTGGTGCCTTGGGCAAGATTGTGTGGGGCTGCGGTTTCCATTATTACCGGGTCGCCTACGTTCCTCCTTCCTCTGTTGAAGGTTCCTGTCACCAAATAAAAGTTAAGGTCGACCGCCCTAATACAACGGTTTTATCTCGGACTGAATACTGCAATACGGAACATTCTCCGTCTGATCCGCTGAAGGGGACGAAAATTGCAGAACAGATGGCGGAAGAAGTGGTCTCAGCGCAAGAGGCCAAGCTTCCTTTATGGGTTCAGGCTGTGACCACACTTAATCACGGGGACACAGGCATGGTGAATATTGCCGCTGAGTTCCCATGGCGAGCCTTAAGCACACGCATGAACGGATGCTATCTGGAAGCAAACGTCGATCTACTCGGGCTAGTTTACAACAAGGACGGAACCCTCGCCGAGCGCTTCAGCGACGCGGCTGCTTGGCAAAATCCTCTGCAATCGCACGTCCCGGACGTAACACTCCCATGGGGCGTAAGTACGTGTGCAGGCAATGCGGGGCAGGAAAACATCTCCCTGGCGGAGCAGGAGCCCTACTCTCATCTCTTCAGCCGGTACGAAACGCAAATCGAACTTCGTCCGGGGACATACAACCTGCGAATTGTGGTCACTGACGGAAAGAAATTCGGTCGGACTGACGTGCCACTGACGGTAGCCAGCTACGATCGAAACAGTCTCGCGGTCAGCGGGATCGTGCTGTGCAAGCGATTTACCAACATCGCTGCCGCCTGGCTTCAGCATAGTCACGACTACCTGCGATTTGTTGACAGACCCCAGGACGATATTTACCCGCGAGGCGAAACGAGCATGGCTCCGGAGTATGTGCCCCTGGTAAGCAACGGAATAGGAGTCACGCCCGCGGGAGATACGCGCTTCCACAAAGACGGTCCCGTGCACAAAGGCGACGATCTGATCAGCTATTTCGAGCTCTACGAGCCCCTACTTGCCACTGGGCCGGCAAAAGTGCAGTTTCAGGTTCGAGTGATTGACTCCACGAGCGGCCAAGTGGAGCTGGATTCCGGCTTGCGGTCGGCGGATTCCTATGCCCCTTCCGGGAGTCTTATCCCCATTGGGTGGGAGCTTCCGCTTAAAAAGCTGGCCAAGGGTTCATATCGCGTAGAAGTACAAGCGTCCGATTCTATGGGCAAGCAAACAGCCTGGCGTGCGGCATCGTTTACGGTTGAGTAGCTTGCGCGTTGTGGCACCGATTAAGGCCGAACTGTGTATCAAGGAGAAACCATGCAACGGGGAAGTTTAGCAATACTGGCGATTGCCATCACGGTCTGCCTCGGCGCGGGAGTTACAGCCGCGCAAAATTCTGTAGCGCTCGCGCATCAAGACACGCATCGAGGCAGTCAAAATTCCGCTGTCGTGGATCAGCCGCTCGACGGGGCAGACTGGCGCATGGGTTCTTTCGAGTTTGGCGCAGGCGTTCAAGCGGGCGCCGCATCGGAGAAGTTCGACGATAGCGCCTTTCGCACAGTCACCGTCCCCGGAGACACGCAGTTGCAGGCGGGATTTACTGGCGTTGCCGGGTTTCGCGAGAGCAAAGGCCTGATGGACGTGAACGCCAGGGAGTGGTGGTACCGGAAGCATTTTCGCGCTGCTCCGCAAGTCCACGGAATGGTAAGCCGGATCGTCTTCGATGGCTCGGACTATTTCACAACCGTCTGGCTGAATGGGCAACTGCTGGGAACGCACGAGGGAACTTACGTTGGCTTCTCATTCGATGTGACGGCGCTCCTGAATTATGGCGGCGACAACGAGCTTTCAGTACTGGTTACGCATCCGTGGGCGCCGAAGGACCGCGCGGTGGACGAATACATGGATGGCGATTTCAGCATGGCGCTCGGCACTCCGCTTACCGGCCTTCCTTACCACATTGGCATTAATTGGGACGGGCTGCCGGCGCAAGGCAATGCCGCAATTCCGATGGGCATTTGGCGTAGCGTGCACCTCAGAACAACCGCACCGCTGACGATCGACGATCTGCATGTCGAAACGCGTTCAATCGAGCCGGACGGAAGCGCTTTGCTGCACATCCAGGCAACCGTGGGCAATGCGACCCAGGAGGCCGAGACTCGCAAAATCGAACTTGCGCTGACGCCGGACAATTTTGCCGGCGCCAATCAAGAGATTCCTACATTAACGATCCGCGCTCTTCCCGGCCAGACAACGGCGGAAGAGGACATTCGCGTTGAGAATGCGAAGCTATGGTGGAGCTGGGACAAGGGGCCGCAAAATCTGTATGACCTGAAGGCCAGAATGGACACAGCAGATGGATTGCCGGGCGATGTGCGGGCAGTTCGCTTTGGCATAAGAACCGTTACGCGCGATGCGGAGATGGCCTATCACGTAAATGGCCAGAAGCTGTTCATCAAGGCATCCTGGTTTCCGATCGAGAATTTCTACCGCTCCACACCGACGCGCGAAGATTACGAGCGCGATCTGCGCCTGTTTCGCAACGCCAATTTCAACCTGCTGGTGAACTTTACCGTGGTTGAGAAGCCGGAGTTCTACAACCTTTGCGATGAATTGGGGATTCTGGTCGTTGCAGAGATGCCATTTCCGCAGTTTGGTCCGCAGCATGTGCTCGACAAGGACAGCCCGCGTCGAGAACCGTTTTTGAAAGAGGCAGGTCTCGAGGTAGGGCAGATTATTACTGCGGAACGCAACCACCCATCGATCATTCAGTATTCGCCGCTGGCCGAGGCGCATGACAAGGAGAAGAATGAATGGGGCAGTTTCGGCCCGGGTGGATACTACGCAACAGACCAGCAAGGTTATGAAACATTCATGTCGGAGATGAAAGACCTTGTCAAAGAGCTTGCGCCGGATGCGGTGTTTCACCCCAGCCTGTGCGATTTGGGCGAGCAGCACTTTTGGATTGGGGCGGACTGGGATCCGCGGCATTATCAGGAACAGTTCGATGCGAAGGCTGGATTCGTCTCCGAATACGGAACTACTTCGATGTCGTCGTTCGAGAACCTGGGGAAATATCTACCCCCCGAAGAGCAGTGGGGAACGAAGGATAAGAATTCCAACTGGTTCAACCTTCCCATTGACGGGAATGCTTACGCGTACTGGACCGCCAATATGGAAGTTGGCTTCTCCAGGATGGTCGATCGCAGCTTGCGCTTCGTGGATAGCCAGCCACGGTCCGCCCAGGAGCTGGTCGAGGACACACAGCTTTACCAGGCATTTTTGATGCAATACTCGGCAGAAGCTTACCGGCGCAAGAAATATGAACCAATCAATGGCATACGCGATTGGGACTTTCTGGAACTCGCGCCTGGCTTCCGCTTCGCGATCGTCGACTACGATCGCGTTCCGAAGACTGCTTATTGGTATATGAAACGCGCGCAGGCTCCGGTGGCAATCAGCTTTGCGTATAAAGAAGCGCTTGAGTCTCAATTGGCTGGGACCCAGTGGAGCGCGCCTGTCTGGGTGATCAACGATCTTGACCGGGAGGTTAGCGGAACGGTTCATGCGGAGCTGCTGACGCTTGGCGGTAACCGTGTTGCGGCTGAGGACTATCCCGTTGTAGTGCACGCCGACGATAAGGCAATAGCCGGCACGTTTTCGCTTACGTTGCCGCAGGCAGCCGGAGTGTATTTTCTACGCGCCACGCTTCCCGCGCAGGCTACGGGCGGACGTCCTGTTGAAGAGACTTCGTTCATCAAAGTAGTGCCTGCCGCGTTTGAGGGCTCGCATCGGGTGCTGCTGATCGCACAGTCCAAGTTTGCCGCGCCGATCGCCGCGTTGCTTCGTTCGATGGGAGTGAGCGTGGATATCTACGATGAAAACGCAACCGCCGCAATGTCCAGGGACCTGACGGATGGAGCCCAAATTCACGCCCGGTATGACGCAATCTGGGTGGGCAGTTTTGAGTTCCTCGGGAAGGTTCTGCCAAAGGAAACGGCCAAGGCGGTGCAGGAAGCTGTGAAGACTGGTTCAGGATTTATCGACACCGGAGGCGAGGGAAGTTTTCACGGAGGCGATGGACACGCGGCGCTGATTGAAGCCACTGATTTGGACGAAGCTTTGCCAGTGAAGACTCTGGGGCGTGAAGATGTCCGTTCTGGCCCGTATCAGGTGGGCGATGCTCTGCCTTCGCGGAGTTTGATCACCGATATAACACGCGCCGGCGGCGATGCCAGCACTTCTGAAGTCTCGTCAGAAGACCTCGCATTGTTGCGGCGTTACGGACTCGCTGCCTTCAACCAGGTTTCAATCAGACCGGGTTCGAAAATCCAACTCTCAATCAATGAGCAGCCATTGCTGATTACCGGCATTTACGGAGCCGGTAAAACAGCAGCATTCACCGGATTTACGCCGGAAGTGAGTGAACTAACCAAGCTGCCAGTCGACCAATATCTGACGGACGATCCGGCGCTTCGCGCTTACTTTGGTTTATTTGTCGATCTGCTTGCCGATGTTCTGCCGGGGGCTCGAAGGATTGCGCCAGATCTGCTCTCCATGCACGAGAAGCCGCTGTTCCAGACGCTGAAGGAGCAACCGGAGACAACACTCGTCGCAACGAAGACCGGTCAGCCGCAATTCGACAAAGGCGTGATGCACTTGCGGGTTCGAATCGAGAACCGTGCGGGCTATGCTCACCTTGTTCATTTGAGAGTGGAATGGAAGGGAACAGGCCCCAGGCCCAAAATAGTTGAATTCAGCGACAATGACTTTGAATTGATGCCGAAGGAATCTAAAGAGATCGAATTTGAATCGCAAAACGAGAACGGCGATCAATCGAAGGCCTGGACGCTGATAGTGAACGCAGCCAATGCCCCGGAAACAACTTTGCCATTTTGAGAATGCTGCGGGTCCGGCAATGGGGCCAACCTGATGGAGGGTGCAAGGACTTTTTGAAATTGTCAGGATGCGCAGAGTGCGGATGTATGGGGCTGGCAGGTTTCCCGTTATGCGTCCTCGGTCAGTGAAGGCGTCAAGCTCGCGAGCCTGATTTGGAGAATCATGGATCGTCGAACATTCAATCAGATCGCAGGACTTGGGGCGATCCATGCACTGTCGGTCCAGGCAATCCGAGCTGAACAGCCTCCTTCTTCCGGGAGCGACGCGAGTGCAGATTCAGAACCGCATGGATTCGCACATATACCGGTGCGCGCGGTCAAATGGCCGTCGCAAACCTATCGCCGGCTGCTGGTTGATACGCATGTGCCCGATTGGGACGATCGGCTTCTGGCGAGTTTCGATGCGGCCGATTATGTCTCAACGATTGCCAATGCCGGCTTTCAGTCATTGATGCAATATGCCAACTCACACGTTGGTCTCTGCCTGTGGCGCACCAAAATAGGGCAGATGCACCGCAACATGAAGGGCCGCGATTACTTTGGCGAAGTGATGGAGCAATGCAGCAGACGTGGCTTGCACCGCGTGGCATATTACAGCCTTGTCTTTGACGATTGGGCTTACGATCGGTATCCCGATTGGCGGATTTTCTCTGCTGATAATCCGGAGGCGCATAGCCATGAGCGTACGGGAGCTGTCTGCATCAATTCTCCGTATCGCGATCACGCTCTGGCCTGCATCAAGGAGTTGGTCGGCGGCTACGACTTCGAGAGCATCTTTTTCGACATGACTTTCTGGCCCACGATCTGCTATTGCCGCCATTGCGTCGCCCGCTATTGGAAAGAGGAGAACACCGATCCGCCGAGCATTGTCGACTGGAGAGATCGAAATTGGCGCAGATTCCAGAAGAGCCGCGAGCGTTGGATGCGCGAATTTACGCTCACAGTAACTCAGGCCGTGAAGCAGACACGGCCCATCGAGGCGTACTATCAGTTTGGAACTTTTTTCGCGCCCTGGCCCGTCGCGGTCTCACTCGAACAAAACGAGGCGTCAGAGTTTGCGGCCGGCGATTTTTATGGCGGCGCGGCGCAGTTTTCAATCGTCTGCAAAGCCTACCAGAGCCTGACGCGGGAACGTCCATTCGAGTTCCAGACCTCGCGGACATTGAACCTGAATGATTTCGAAACGACCAAGCCCTTCGAGCAACTTGCGCTTGAGTCGATGATCCCGATGATTCATTCTTCCGCGTGCCTGCTGATCGATGCCATCAAGCCTGAGGGCACGCTCAATCATCGGGCCTACGAATACCTTTCGCAAATCAATGCTCTGCATGACCCATTTGAGCCGTTTCTCGGCGGCGATATGCTGGCCGATGTTGCGATTTACTTCGACAAGAATTCGATGTACGATCCCGACTCCAACGGAATGACCGCGGCCGAAGCGTCAAAGAATATGTGGGGCGGAAAACTGCCGCATCGCGAAGCCGCTGTAGGAGCAGCGCGCTGTCTTCGCGAGGCTCATATTCCTTTCGGCGTTATCACCAATGTCTCATTTAGCCAGATTGACCGGTACCGCGCGGTGATTCTGCCAAGCGTGCTTGAAATGACCGACGATCAAGCCGAAGTTTTCCGCAATTTTGTGAGGAAAGGCGGCAGCATCTATGCGAGTGGCGTTTCCTCTGTCAGCGTTCCCGGAGATGGAGAGGAGAGATTTCTTCTCGCCGATGTGCTGGGTGTGCGATATGTTGGCACGATCGGCGGACGGACGACCTATCTTTCTCCGATTGATAAATTGCTGGATGATACGATCCAGCCGCAGCAGAATCTTGGATTCGGCGGCCCGATGGTAAAGGCGCAGGCCGACTCTTCCGTCGAGGTGCTGGCCACTGTCACACTTCCGTTTGTCGATCCTGAAGCCGGCAATGCGCTCAATACGCGATTCGCGCAGATCTGGAGCGATCCGCCGGCTCCCGAGGCGGGAAGCGATCCGGGAATCGTAATCAACAAGTTTGGCAAGGGCAAAAGCGTTTGGGTTGCCGCACCACTCGAGGCACGCCCTGACGCAGTGAGCGCCCGTGTGTTTCAACTTCTGCTCAGGAGAGTTCTCGAACCGCCGTACAAATTCGAAGCGGATACCGACCCGGCTGTCGAGGTCACGCTATTTCATCAAGCGGATCGCAACTGCTTGCTGGTGGGAATGCTCAATTTGCAAATGCAGCTTCCCACCATACGGGTGTCCGCGACGATTCGCGTTCACGTGCCCGCGGAATTCAAGATGCGGAATGTCGTGCTGCTTCCGGAACAGAAGGCCGTTGATTTTGTGCGCTCCGGATCGTACGTCAGTTTCCATGTTCCGGATTTCAAGCTGGTGCGGATGGCGCTGGTCAACTATTCGTAGAACCGATGCTTCAGGGAATCGGTTTAACCATGTGCGCGCGATCGAGCACAGCAAATAGCGCGTAGTAGCTGTCCACGAGCAGCCCTTCATAGCCATGTGGGTTGCCCTTCCAGTCGGCCCATTCATAGGTCAGGCCGCCTTCTGCGCGATCAGAGAATTTCTGCCGCGCGAACGAGCCGAGCATGGGCATAAGAATATTGTCGGCCTGCTGCCTTTCTCCCAATTTATAAAGAGCCGCGATGGTGAAGTAAGAAAAGCACGCCGTAGCGCCGCCGTTTTGATACACCTGAAAAGTATCGGCGCCGTCTTCGCGCTGTGGGCCGCCCCAGCGCGGGTTGAGGTCGACATAATCGCCGCGGTGAATTGGCGCCAGGTTGCCGGGGAGACCAAGCGCAAAGTTGTTGTAGCCCACGCTCTCGATCTTGGCCATCATGCGGTCCATTACCTGGCGGGATTGCTGCTCGGCGAGCAAGCCGTAGCGCACCGCAATGCCATTCACAAAGGTGAAGTAATAATCATGCAGCTGGCCGTCGGCGCTCTTCCAGCCGGCCAGCACTCCGGTCGACGGATCAAGGAATGCGCTTGCGTAGGCATCGTGCAGCTCCCGGGCGCTCTTGCGATACCTGGCCGCGTCGGCGGTTTCTCCAATCCGGTCGGCCAGCGCGGCCATGCTGCGCAGAGCGCGATAGCCGAGTGCGTTTGAATAGGCGTCCTGATGGCCAAAGCCAACGGCATCCCACCAGTTTGCCGGGCGCAGAGTCAGCTTTTCAGACCATGAGCCGGTATTACCGCTCACTGGGAATTCAAGCAGCGGGCTGCCATCAGCATTGGGCTCAATCATCGCCTCGGCCCATTTGCGCAGGCCTGGGTAATTCTTCCGCAGCCATTGCTCGTTGCCGCTGCCGTCGGCATAGTTGTACGCGGAGATCAACAGCGACGGGTAAGTATCGAGAGAGGCGTGAGGGAACCACTGCTTGATGCCGGTGCCCGGCCCATCGACTCCCTGGTAGCCGGGCTGACCGTACGAGAGAAAGCCGGCCAGATAGCGATCCAGAGTTTCGCGGACGAGGTCGAGCGCGGTAAGCCCTTTCACCAGTTCCGGCGTGTATCGCGCCATATCGCTGTACATGTAGAGACAAAATCCCACAGGGTCGCTGGCGGAGTTGTTGGCTAGCGTGTGCGCCTGGGCCTGCAGTTGAAACGCATCGAGCCACTCGCGCCTGAAGCCGTCGAAACGAGGATCGTTGGGCGACATGCCCGGAACGACTGGGAAGATCGCCGCAGTTTCGAGCGTGTACTCGATTACTTTGTGTTCCGAAGTTGCGGGCGGGAAGGTAATCGTAACAAAGGTGGTCTGACCTCTGCGGGCCTCGTACTTCAGCACGGCAGAAGTGTTTCCCCTGGAATAAATGCGCATCGACCCCATTCCCGGAATGTGCAAGAGCGCAGGCAGAGCAATATTTCCCTCAGGCGTTACATGGCCCAGCAGCGTGGCGTGGGCAACGTCCGCGTTGAACTTCCAGCTCACGTCTTGCGCGGCCGCTCCGGGGATGAAGAGGCTGAGCATGGTAATCGTGTTGCCATTGCAGCGCATCTCCCAAACTGCGTGCTCGGGATCGGATGCCAAAGCGTAGCGAACCCAACCATCGCGCACCGAGACCTTGTAGTCAGCGGGCGGAGCGCCGGGATCGATGATGGGATTGGGCCGAAAGCTGCTTTGATTCAGCGAGTCGAAGCTGAGAGAGCTAAGGCCCGGTTGCCGGGAATCGAAGGCAACGCGAATGGAGGCGGTCTCCTGCTTAAGCGCGTCGTCCTGAGCCTTTGCCGGCGCAGGCACAGCCATCGCCAACCCAAGTGCCAATGGTGCGGCCCAGCTTTTTCCAAGGCGCGCACGCAAGGCCTTCCCGTCTTTAGTTCCCCCACAAACGTGACCCATCGTCTCTCGCTTTCCGCCTCCCATCATAGCGGGACCCCCGATAACGCGCCGCAGGAAGGCCTGTTCGGCCAGATAAATACCCTTGAGGCAACTATGCAGTGGAATGGGGCCTCTATTCTTAAGGGCGCGCTTCAGGGCCCCTCGTCTTGTGGATGCGCTCACTTTTGGGGCAGGGGCGTCGGATTTTCGCGATTTC